>NZ_AP022618.1:2135954-2441090 GCF_010731615.1 Mycolicibacterium insubricum
GAGCGACCGCTGCGTCCGCGACCGGCTTCCGCAACGTGCCGGGCCACGGGGCCACGGCCACCGTGGACGGCCGGCGGGTGGCCGTCGGCAACCGCAAACTGATGGTGGACGAGGACGTGGACGTCCCGGCGGCGTTGATGGGCCGCCGCGACGAATGGGCCTCCACCGGCCGCACCGCGGTCCTCGTCGCCGTCGACGGCCGCGGAGTGGGTGTGATCGCGCTGGCCGATGCCGCCCGGGAAACCTCCGCCGCCGCGGTCCGGGACCTGCACGACCTGGGTGTGCAGGTCGTGATGCTCAGCGGTGACAATCAGGCCACCGCGCGCCGCATCGCCGACCAACTCGGCATCGACACCGTCATCGCCGAGGTGCTGCCCGGGGACAAGGCCGCCGAGATCGCCGACCTGCAGAAGGCGGGCCGCAAGGTCGCCATGGTCGGCGACGGCGTCAACGACGCTCCCGCGCTGGCGCAGGCCGACCTGGGGGTGGCGATCGGGGCGGGCACCGATGTTGCGATCGAAACCGCCGATCTGGTGTTGATGCGCTCCGATCCCCTCGATGTGCCGATCGCGTTGCGGATCGGGCGGGGCACCCTGCGCAAGATGCGCCAGAACCTGTGGTGGGCGGTGGGCTACAACGTGATCGCGCTCCCGATCGCAGCCGGGGTGTTCCAACCGGCGTTCGGGCTTGTGTTACGCCCGGAGATCGCCGCGTTGTCAATGTCGGGATCCAGTCTCATCGTGGCCGTCAACGCCCTGATGCTCAAGGGCCTCAAACTTCCGGCACCCCCGGCGGCGCCTAGCAACCCCGGCCCCGTAACGGTCACCCAATGAAACCCGGGAAGCGCCGGGGGGCGATGCCGGCCAGCTCTAAACCCCGGGACGGGGTCGGATTTCAAAGACTCAGACAACAACCAAACACAGTATGGAGGGTCCCATGTTCACATCCCAGCCGCGCGTGGCCGGAGTTCTCAACAGATCAGCTGCCACAGTCAGAAAAGGCACCCGTCGCCTCACCGTCATTGCTGCTGCCCCAGCGTTCGGTCTGTCGCTACTGCTCGGCAGTGCCCCCGTAGCTGCGGCCGAGCCCACTACGGAGTGCAGCCAGATGGCTCATCCACCCGCCGGTCAGACAGACCCCGGTTCGGGCAACCCACTGACGCGACCGGGGCAACTGGGTGGTGTGAACCAACAGCCGGCGCCCAACGGCGACATGCCGATGGACTGCCCGCCCATCGGTCACGGATAGCCCTCGAAGTGCTTGAAATTTAGGGGCCCCGCGCTGCATGCCAGCGCAGTAACTGCTTTGGGGCCGACGCCCACCCCGGTGTGACTGCCAGCAGCTACGCCGAGGTGGGCGTCAGTGTTTCGATCGCGGTGCGCAGCTTGCCGGTGACCTCATCGGCGACGTCCTGCAATGCGGGATTCCCGGTCACTTGAACCAGCAGTTGCGGGTTCACCGCCTCCACCAGCACCCGGGTGGCATCGTCGGGGTCGGTGCGTACGACGACGTTGCAGGGCAGCAACAACCCGATCTGGCGGTCGAGGCTCACCGCCCGGTGGGCCAGTGGCGGATTGCAGGCGCCCAGGATCAAGTAGTTCTCCATGTCCTGATCCAGTTTGGCTTTCAGCGTGGCTTTCATGTCGATCTCGGTGAGCACGCCGAACCCCTGACCGGCTAGGGCCTGCCGGGTGCGGGCCACCGCATCGGCGAACGAGGAGTGCAGCGACGTCGAAATAGCAATGCTCATGCGGGTTCCCTCCGGTGTGTCGTTGCTGTCCACTTCCCGAATCTGGCACCGGTATCCACCCAGAGGGACGAGTAGGTCGGTTCTTTATCGAATCTTCACAGAACGACCAAAAGACCCGCACCAGTCTGGGGAAGGCTGTTCTGGGAAGCGATCTCAACGACGAAGGGGATGCGTGTGACCGGCAGTGGCGTGAATAGGACAAGGACTGTGGCGATCGGCGTGGTGGCGTTGGCCGCGGTGGCCGCCATCGGGGCGTGTAGCAAGTCGGCGACCACAGAGGCCGGTCCACCGGCGTCAACGTCCACCCAGATCTCGGCAACAACCCAGGCGGCCGCCCACAACCAGGCCGACATGGATTTCGCGCACAGGATGATCCCGCACCATCAGCAGGCAATCGAGATGAGCGACATCATCCTCGGAAAGCAGGGCATCGACCCCCGCGTGGTCGATCTTGCCGAGCAGATCAAGGCCGCCCAAGGCCCGGAGATCACTACCCTGCAAGGCTGGATGAGCCAGTGGGGCATGCCGATGAGTGGGATGCCGGGGATGAGCGGTAACAGCATGCCGCCCATGAGCGGAATGCCCGGGATGGATCACGGCAGCATGTCCGGGATGGACGGCATGATGTCGCCGGCGCAGATGGACGCGTTGACCACCGCCCAGGGTGTCGAGGCCAGCAAGCTGTTCCTGACCGGGATGATCGCCCATCACCAGGGTGCGCTGACCATGGCCCAGGACGAGATCAAGAACGGTCAGTTCCCCGATGCGATTGCGATGGCCAAGGCGATCCTGGACAGCCAGCAGAAAGAGATCGACACCATGAACCAGATCCTGTCCTCCCTGTAGGGGTTGGGATGTCCCAGACCCGGACCTATCAGGTGCGCGGAATGACCTGCGGGCATTGCGCTGGTGCGGTGACCGCGGAGCTGGAGAAGCTGGGTGGTGTCACCGCGGTGGCGGTCGAGGTGGTGCCGCAGGGTGATTCACCAGTCACCGTGACGAGCACGGCTGCTCTGACCGACGATGCGGTGCGCGCGGCGGTGGCGGTCGCGGGTTACGAGCTCGTCGGAACACCCTCGCTCTGAGAGGCGACCGGCACCGCCACGGTGAAGGTGGTGCCCTGACCGGGTCCGCGGCTGGCCGCGCTGATGTGCCCGCCATGGGCTTCGGTCAGCGCCTTGGCGATCGCCAGTCCGATACCCGATCCGCCGTGACCCCGGTCCCGGGCGGAGTCGGCCCGGTAGAACCGTTCGAAGACGTGCGGCAGGTGCCCTGCGGGGATCCCGTCGCCGTCGTCGGTCACAGTGAAGGCCACTTCCGGTCCGCGCCGGGTGGTGGTCAAAGTGACGTGCCCGCCGGCGGGGGTGTGCCGCAGGGCGTTGTCGAGCAGATTGCCCAGTACCTGGGTGAGCCGTTGCCGGTCAGCCCAGATCGGCGCGGTATCGCCGGCTTCGGTGTGCAGGGCAACCGCCTTGGCGGCGTAGCGGTCGGCGAACGCCGCCTTCAGTGCGGTGAGGAGTTCGGCCGTGTCGACCGGACCCCGGGCGATCGCGGTGTGGGATTCCTCTGCCTGGGCCAGCGCTGCGGCGTCGGCGGAAAACCGCACCAGACGCCCGGTCTGCTCGCGCAGCATCGCAATCGTCTGAGGGTCAAGGGTTTTCACGCCGTCCTCGACGGCTTCCAGGTAAGCCTCCAGGACCGCAACCGGGGTCCGGATTTCGTGCGCTAGGTCCCCGAACATCCGGCGGCGGGTGGATTCCACCGATTGCAGGCGCTGCGCCATCTGGTTGAACGAGCCGGCCAGGTTCTCGAATTCGTCTCCCAGTTGCGGTGGGGCGACGCGGATGTCGTAGTGGCCCTCAGCGATCGCCGCGGCTGCTTGCGACAGTTCGGCGATGGAGTGTTGCAGACGCCGGCTCAAATAGGCGGTGACGACGAACGCGGTCGAGGCGGCCACGGTGATCGCCACCGCGATCGACAGGGCGGTGGCGTGCTGATAGGCCTGCTCGGCGTGGAACTGCTCGTTGGAGTTGTGTTCCACCCCTGCCTGGTGCAGATGTTCGCGGAACAGCGGCGGCCCGACCACCGAAGCGACCACCCAGGTGGTGGCTCCGCCGGCGAGCAGCACCAGTGTCTGGGCGAGCAGCAGCCGCCCGCGCATCCCCATCCCCGGCCGCGGCGTCATCGCCCGGTTGCCATTCGGTAGCCCACCCCGCGGACGGTGAACACGAACCGCGGATCGGCGGGGTCGTCGCCGAGTTTGCGGCGAAGGTGCCCGACGTGGACGTCCACCAGGTGGTCGTTGCCCACCCATGGCTCACCCCACACCGCGTCGATGAGCTGGCGGCGGCTCCACACCGCACCCGGCCGCGACGACAACGCCGCCAGGATGTCGAACTCGGTACGGGTCAACGGGATCAGATCCCCCTCGAGGAACACCTGCCGGCTGGCCAGCTCGATCGACAGCGGCCCGAAGAGGCGGGCGGGCGGCATCTGCGCATCGGCAGCCGTTGCGCCCGGCGTCGCCGCGGCCGTGCGTGGCCGGCGCAGCATGGCGCGGATCCGGGCGACCAACTCCCGCGGGCTGAACGGTTTGGTGATGTAGTCATCGGCCCCCACCGAGAGCCCGACGATGGTGTCCATCTCGGTGTCACGGGCGGTCAGCATCACCACGTAGGCATCGGAGAACGTCCGCAGCTGTCGGCACACCTCCAGCCCGTCGATACCCGGCAACCCCAGGTCCAGCACCACCACGTCGGGATCGACCTCGCGGGCCACCGCCAACGCCTCGGCCCCGCCGTGGCAGACCGTCACCTCGAAATGTTCGCGCTGCAGATAACTGGCGACCACGTCGGCCAGGGCGGCCTCGTCATCGACCACCAACGCGCGATAGCCGAGGTCCGCGCCACCCCCGGCGGCACCGGGTAAGGAATTCATCCTCACATCGTGCCGCCCGAGCCGCGGCACACCGCGTCTTGAGCGAATCTTCACACAACCAACACCAAACCCCCGCACCCGCCGGACCACAGTGGAAAGCGCAGCCCCACAACGACAGGACCGGTGATGACCCAAGCGCCCCCGCCGGCGGTGCCGCTGACACGGCGGGGGTTTCTGGTGGCCGCCGCCGTCGGCGGTGCAGCCCTGGTGGGGTGTAGCCGCTCCACCACCGCCACCGCCCCGACCAGCGGCACCACCGAGGCGATCGCCGCGGCTGAGGCCGCCCGCCCCCACACCGGCAAGACCGTGACCGCCCGGTTGTCCCCAGGCGCCGCTGAAGTCGACCTCGGAGGCACCCGCGCCCGGACCCTGGCCTACAACAACCTCCTGCCCGGCCCGTTGATCCGGGCCAACGTCGGCGACGAGATCGCCGTCACCATCGACAACGGCCTCGACCACCCCACGTCGGTGCACTGGCACGGCATCGTGCTGCGCAACGACATGGACGGAGCCGCCCCGGCCACCCCCAACATCGACCCCGCAACGTCGTTCACCTACCGGTTCACCTCCCCGTACCCGGGCACCTACTGGGCGCACCCGCACACCGGCCTGGACACCGACTACGGCCTCTACGTGCCGCTGATCATCGACGACCCGACAGAACCGGGACGCTACGACGCCGAGTGGATCGTCATGCTCGACGACTGGACCTCCGGGGTGGGCAGCAGTCCCGAGGAGATCTTCAGCGGCCTCAGGTCGATGGGCATGGGCGCCCGATCCGGGCATGGCCCCATGGCAGGGATTCCCGCGAGGGGACCCATGGGCAATATGGGGCGCATGCCGGGAATGGGCGGCATGGGTTCGATGCCCGGGAACCCGGGTGCCGGGGTGGGCGCGGTGAGTGACCTGCTCGGCGGGGACGGCGGCGACGTCACCTACCCCTACTATCTGATCAACGGCCGAATACCAGCGGCGGCTAAAACATTCACCGCCGCACCCGGCCAGCGCATCCGCATCCGGATGATCAACGCCGGTGCCGATACCGCCTTCCGGGTCGCCCTTGCCGGCCATCGTATGACCGTCACCCACACCGACGGGTTCCCCGTCGAGCCGGTGGACGTCGATGCGGTGCTGATCGGTATGGGGGAGCGCTACGACGTCCTCGTCACCGCGGGCGACGGGGTGTTCCCGTTGGTCGCCTCGGCCGAGGGGAAGAACGCCGTGGCCCGCGCGCTGCTGTCCACCGGGGCGGGCCGCGCCCCCGACGCGGCATTCCGGCCCGCCGAACTGACCCGCAGGGTGGGAACCGTCGACACCTTCACCGCCGCACCCCAGGTCCAACTGCGCACCACCAGTGACCTTTCCATGCAGGCCCGGCTGACCGGTTCGATGATGCACTACGACTGGGCGATCAACGGCCGGCCCTACGACCAGACCGTGCCGCTGACCATCCACGAGGGTCAGAACGCCACCCTGACCTTCGCCAACCAGACCGCGATGTGGCATCCCATGCACCTGCACGGGCACACCTTCCAGGTGATCAAGGCCGACGGTAGTCCCGGTCCGCGCAAGGACACCGTCATCGTCACACCCATGCAGTCCGTGTCGGTCCTGCTCGTCGCCGACAACCCCGGTATCTGGATGCTGCACTGCCACAACGGCTATCACATGGATGCCGGGATGATGACGACCCTCAACTACAGCAGCTGACATCGCAGCTTTCGGATAGAAATCGAGGTGGAAGAGAAAGGAGACGTCCCATGATGTTCTGGTCCGACCACGACATGAGCGGATGGGGATACGCAGGCATGGTGATCGGAATGGTGTTGTTCTGGGTCCTGATCATCGTCGGCATCATCGCCTTGATCCGCTACACCACCGGTGCCACCCAAACCCGCGTCACCGCGACCCCGCACTACAGGGACTACGAGACACCCGAGCAAGTGCTGGCCTGCCGGTTCGCTCGCGGGGAGATTGACGACACCGAGTACCGCAACCGCCTTGAGGTGCTGCACAGCACCCCGCGGCGCTGACACGGCAGAGGGCGGTGGTTTCCGTGAGCCGCGACGATTTCCGCCTGCCGATCGCCGTTCGGCTCGGCGGGCACCAGCAGCGCCGAATCAGCTAGACACAAGCGCGCCATCAGAAATCCCGGGCCGAAGGCCCGGATCTTCAACCCGAAGGGATCGCCACCATGACCGAATCGACACCAACCACCGCGACGCTGGACCCGACCGACACCACCGAACCCATGGGCCGCCCCAACACCCGGCTGTACCAGGTGTTGGCCTGGGTGGGCATCGTCGCCGGGATCCTGTTCATCGTCGCCGTGGTCTTCTTCTCCGGCTTCTTCGCCGCCCACGCAACCGGCGGGTACGGATGGCACCGCGGCGTCCAGAGCGGCCAGATGGGTTCGGGCGGACCCATGGGCGCGGGCTGCCCGATGATGCAGGGCGGCGGAATGGGCCCCGGGATGATGAGTCCCGGCGGTATGCCCGGCATGGGACCCGGTGGGATGGCACCCGGTAGCTCCCGGGCATCGACCCCGCCCTCGTCAATGCCGATGCCGATGGCGCCTGCCGGACAGCGGTAAACGTCACCCCAGCGCGGGTCCAGCTGGCCGCGCGCGATGATCGCCGAGCCGGGAGAGCCTGGCGATGCGGTCACCCCCTCACCGGGCGCGGACGTAATGAGCGGTCGGCGGTTAGCGAGGAAGCGCTGACGGCCCACCGGTGCCGCAATTTCCGCGGCAGCCAAGACCTGGACAACCTTGCGGTTCTGGGATCCGCCACAAAAACCGGAAAAAGCACTTCGCCATGGTTGGCGGAATTCGTACGGCTGCGCTGATCAGAGCGGTTGGCATTCGCCAAGGTAAAGCGGACCGACCCTCAACCAGGTAGCAGAGTGGGCTGCCATTCGCCTCAGGGTGGGAAGCCGTATTCGGAAGCTGCGTACGGGCGGGCCGGCATGACTCAAGAGGGACTGGCGCTCAAGTCTGGGCTCTCTCGCAATCTGCTGTTGGACGTCGAGCTCGGGCAAGAGCGGTCTTCTTTACGAAAGATTGTTCGAAACTGGCCGAAGCTCTGGGCGCAGCACCCCACGAACTCCTGGTGATTGACGCACAGTAGATGCCCCTCACCGAGCGTCGCTTACATGTGTGTGGCACGTATCGGCCCAGATAGTGGACGACGCTTACGACTAGACGCTCAGTAAAGTGGACGAGTACGCCGAGATCGCCCCGGCCGTCATGGAGGCGCTGCGTACCCCGCTGGAGGAGGGCGAGGTCCGGCTGGCCCGCGTCGACGGGGTGGCGCGCTACCCGGCGCGGTTTCAGCTCATCCTGGCCGCCAATCCCTGCCCGTGTGCGCCGCCGGATCCACAGAAGTGCATCTGCAAGGCCGTCGACAAACGCCGCTATCTGGCCAGACTGTCCGGCCCGCTGATCGACCGGGTCGATTTGCGGGTGCAGCTCAACGCGGTGCGGGCCGGGACCATCACCGACACCTCCGGTGAGCCGACGGCGGCGGTGCGCGAGCGGGTGTGCCGGGCCCGAGCAGCCGCGGCGGAACGGTGGGCTGCGATCGGCGTGCGCACCAACGCGGAGGTGCCGGGGCCGGTGCTGCGCCGCGCCTACCGGCTGGATCGGGCCGCCATGCGGCCCCTGCACCGGGCCATGGACGCCGGGCTGCTCAGTGTGCGCGGCGTCGACCGGACGCTGCGGGTCGCGTGGTCGGTGGCCGACCTGGCCGGGCGAGACCGCCCCGGTATCGAGGAGGTCGGCGTTGCCCTGAGCTTTCGCCAGTCCGGGGAACCCCGGTGAGCGCCGAGACGACGCGCCGCGCCTGGGCCTACCTGTCCCGGGTGGCCGAGCCGCCGTGCACGCCGCTGCGGGAGCTGGTGGCGGCCGAGGGGCCGGTGGTGGCGGCGCGGATGATCTGGCAGCACAAGGAACCGGCCGAACTCACCGCGTTGGTGGCGGGCCGGCGCGGCGTCGACCGCTCGGCGGCCGACCTGGAGTTCCTGGCCGGGCGCGGCGGGCGGCTGCTCACCCCGGACGACGAGGAGTGGCCGTACCTGGCCTTCCAGTCGTTCGATTCCGCCGTCGCCGAACCCACGCGGGAGGCCGTCGCGCCGCTGGTGCTGTGGGTGCTCGGCCCGGCCCGGCTCGACGAGGTCGCCGAGCGGGCGGTGGCGATCGTCGGCACCCGAGCCTCCACCGCCTACGGCGACACCCTGGCCGCCGATTTCGCCGCGGGACTCATCGACACCGATATGGCGGTGGTGTCCGGGGCGGCCTACGGGATCGACGGCGCCGCGCACCGCAGTGCGCTGGCCTGCTCCGGGGTGACCGTCGCGGTGCTGGCCGCCGGCCTGGACGTGCCGTACCCGGCCGGGCATTCGGCTCTGCTGCACCGCATTTCACAGACCGGTGCACTGGTGACCGAGTACCCGCCGGGAGTGCGCCCGGCGCGCTACCGGTTCCTCACCCGAAACCGGTTGGTGGCGGCCCTGTCCCGGACGACGGTGGTGATCGAGGCGGGCCTGCGCAGCGGCGCGGCCAGTACCGCGGCGTGGGCGCGGCTGCTGGGGCGACCGGTCTGTGCGGTCCCCGGACCGGTGACCTCGGCCGCCTCGGCGGGCTGCCACGAGATGCTGCGCGCCGGTGCGGCGGAACTGGTCACCCGCGCCGAGCACGTCGTCGAACTGGCCGGAAGCTGCGGCGAACTCGCCGAGGACCCCGAGCATCCCAGCACCGAGCTGGACGGACTGGGCGACGTCGAACGCCGGGTCTACGAGGCGCTGCCCGGCCGAGGCGGGGTGAGCATAGAGGACATCGCGCTGGGAGCGGCGCTGCCGCCGGAGCAGGTCATCGGGCCGCTGGCGCTGCTGGAGCTGGCCGGGCTGGTGGAGAACCGGGAGGGTCGCTGGCGGCTTCGCCGGAGCAACAAGTGAGTCCAGCGAGCGGTTGTGCCGGGGCTCGCGGCGTTGGCCGACGGGCTACTCGGCGCCCAGCGCCGAAGCGACCGTCGTATCCGGTTTGTAGACGCAGATACCCTTGGCGATGGTCGCACCCAGCGAATAGTTCTCCGCCGGGATCATGGATTTGCCACCGGACAGGATCTCCTTGGCGACGGCCTCCTGCGTGGCCTCATCGAGGGTGATGAACTTCGAACACTTCATGGTCGTCGAATCCGCGGGCGCCGGGGGTAGCGGCGAGGTGCTCGTCGTCTCACCGGTGGTGGGCGTCGGTGATTCGGTGTCCGACGGCGGGGACGATTCGGTGGGCGACGGCGTCTCCGACACTGGCGTCATCGACACCGACGCCCGCACCGTCGAGGGGGCGGTGGAGGAGGCCGGGGCCTGGTTGCCGCCGGACGAGCACGACGCGGTCAGCACGGCAATTCCCACCCCGGCCAGCAACCCGGCGGCCCGCATCGTGATGTTCATGAATCGACTGTACTGTCGCGCAGCGGTGCGAAACCGCGGCAATTCTCAGAACTGGGCGTGCAGGAAACCGGCGAGCAGCACCGCAAACCCGCCGATCTCGCCGATCGCCAGCAGCACCGTCCCCGCGTGCAGCGCCGGTGTCGCATGCTCGTACTGATTGGTGGTGTCGCGCCGGATGCCGTGCCCGATATAGGCGAGGATCGCCGTCACGAAGAAGAACACCAGCACCATGGCCGCGGTCAGATTGATCGCCGACGGCCAGTCGCTGAACTCGACGAACACCGCGACCAGCAGGGTGGCAAAGGAATACATCAACGCTGCGCGGTGGGCGATGTCGACATACGGATGCGCAAGATGCTCCGGGGAGGTCGCCATCTGGCGGTACTTCCACACACCCAGGATGAGCGCCAGCAGGAAGATGCCGCCGGCTGCGCCGACCGTCAGTGCGGTTGCGAACTCCAGATGGTGCTGCGCCATGACGGCGATCATGCGCGCCTGTCACCGCGACGGTCAATCGGGTGCGCCCACAGATCAGCCGCGCAGCACTGCGAGCGGCCCGGCGAACATGGATTCCTTGATCGCGCCCAGGGTGCCGCGGTCCTTGCCGGCCAGCGGCCGCAACAGGTCTACGGCGTCGGTGGTGACGGCGTCTTCGTCCGCGACGGCGTCGACGATGCCGAACCGCAGGGCATCGGCCCCGCCGAAGCGGCGGCCCGTCGTCATGCTCGCGACGGCGGTCTGCGGGGTGAACTTCGCCTGCAGCAGTGCCGTCATTCCCGGCGTGAACGGGATGCGGATATCGGACTCCGGCAGGCAGAAGAAGCCCCGGTCGGTCCGCATCACCCGGAAATCGTGCGACATGGCCAGCATCGCGCCAGCGCCGAAGGCGTGCCCGACGACGGCCGCGGCGGTGGGTACCGGCAACGCGAGAACCCGGGCGAACAGATCGTGCACCCGGCCCACGTACCACTCCAGCCGGTCGCTGTGCGCGCCCACCCAATCCAGATCCAGGCCGTTGGAGTAGAACTTGCCGCCGCCAGTGGTCACCAGGCCCTGGGCGCCCTCCTCCAGTGCGCGCTCGATGTCGGCTTCGATCTCGTCGAGAAGTGTTGGGGAGAAACGGTTCTCGTCGTCGCCGAGATTGAGGACCGCGATGCCGTCGTGAAACTCCAGGTGCGTCATTACTGCACGGTAACATCGGGGCTGACCGGGGGGCGATACCCGGACGTATAGTCAGGCGATGGCCCCCCGCCCGCTGCACACCTTCGACGTCGTGCGTACCGAAGACCTCAACCCGCACATGGTTCGTGTCGTTTTCGGCGGGCCCGGATTCGACACCTTCGCACCCAAGGAATTCACTGATTCCTACGTCAAGTTGGTGTTCTTCCCGGCCGGCGTGGACGTCGACGCGCTGCCGAAGCCGCTGACCAACGACAGCTTTTCCGGTTTGCCGGCCGAGCAGCAGCCGACGATTCGCACCTTCACCGTCCGGGACGCCGACCCGGTGGCCCGCGAACTCACCATCGACTTCGCGATCCACGGCCACGGCGGGGTGGCTGGGCCGTGGGCCCGCGCCGCCCGGCCCGGCGACCGGCTGTACATCATGGGACCCAACGGCGCGTATGCCCCCAACCCGGACGCCGACTGGCATCTGTTGGTCGGCGACGAGGCCGCGCTACCGGCCATCACGGTGGCGCTGGCCGCCCTGCCCGCCGACGCCGTCGGCCGGGTCTTCCTGGAGACCGCCGGTCCCGAGGACGTCATCGACCTGCCCGCGCCCGCGGGGGTGCAGGTCAACTGGGTGTTCCGCGGCGGTGCGGCCGACGAGGTCGGCGACGACCGCTCCGGTGACAACTCCCCGGTGATCGCCGCGGTCCGGGCTGCCGAATGGCTGCCCGGCCAGGTGCACGTCTTCATCCACGGGGAGGCCCAGACCGTCATGCACAACCTGCGCCCCTACCTTCGCCGGGAGCGCGGGGTGCCCGCGGCGTGGGCGGCTTCCATCTCCGGCTACTGGCGCCGCGGCCGGACCGAGGAGTCGTTCAAGACCTGGAAACGCGAACTGGCCGCCGCCGAAGGTATCGATCCGGCGTAGGTGGCGCGCGTCGGCTGGCACCCCCGCGCGGGGTTCTGGCACCGTGGAAATCGTGCACCCGTCGCTCACCGTCGTGCTCGACGACTTCGACGACTTCCTCGCGCTGGAGCGGGGCCGGTCGGCGCACACCCGTCGGGCCTACCGGGGGGATCTGCGTTCGCTGCTGGAGTATCTGGACCGGCGCAGTCCCGGCGCCACGCTGAGCGCCCTGTCGCTGCCGGTGCTGCGATCTTGGCTGGCCGAACAGGCCGGCGCCGGTGCGGCGCGCACCACCCTGGCGCGGCGCACGTCGGCGGTGAAGACGTTCACCGACTGGGCGGTGCGACGCGGCCTGCTGGCCAGCGATCCCGGCGCCCGGCTGCAGCTGCCCAAGTCCCACCGCACGCTGCCGTCGGTGCTGCGCGCCGATCAGGCGCTCGACGCCATGAAGGCCGCGAAAACCGGTGCCGAACAGGGGGACCCGATCGCGCTGCGGGACCGGTTGATCGTCGAGCTGCTGTATGCCACCGGCATCCGGGTCAGCGAGCTGTGCGGGCTGGACATCGACGACGTCGACGCGAGCAGGCGGCTGCTGCGGGTGCTGGGCAAGGGCGGTAAGCAACGCACCGTGCCCTACGGCGAGCCCGCCGAGGACGCCATGACGGCCTGGTTGGGTCACGGCCGCCCGGGGTTGGTGGGCCCGTCCTCAGGACCGGCGCTGCTGCTCGGCGCGCGCGGCGGACGGCTCGATCCGCGCCAGGCCCGCACCGTCGTGCACCAGACCGTCGCCGCCGTCGACGGTGCCCCCGACATCGGCCCGCACGGTCTGCGCCACAGCGCCGCCACCCACCTGCTCGAAGGGGGTGCGGACCTGCGCATCGTGCAGGAACTGTTGGGCCACTCCACGCTGGCCACCACCCAGCTCTACACCCACGTCAGTGTCGCCCGGCTGCGCGCCGTCCACGACCAGGCCCACCCCCGGGCATGACCCGCGGGATCACCACCCTGCCCTGGGGACAGGTCAGCTACCTGGAATGGTCGCCCGACGAACAAACCGGCTGCGACGTGCTGCTGCTGCACGGCGCCGGGGTGGACAGCGCCGAACTGTCCTGGGGTGAGATCGGTCCGGGTCTGGCGGCCGCCGGGCACCGGGTGATCGCGCCGGACCATCCGGGGTTCGGCCAGAGCCCGCCGGCACCGTGGCCGGCGACCCAGGACCGGTTGGTGCGCTACGTCGGTGAGTTCGTCGACGCGCTGGGGCTGCAGGCCTACGCCATTGGCGGCCTGTCCCTGGGCGGCGGGATGACCATCGGGCACGTCCTGGCCCGACCCGAACAGGTCCGTCGCGCCATGATGCTCGGCGCCTACGGCTTCATGCCCCGGCTGACCGACGGCGCGCTGTCGAGGCCCACACAGTTGCTGACCTGGGCGATGGTGCGGACCGGGCTGCTGGAAGCGGTGACTCGGCGCCTGGCCGCAGACGGGCGCACCCTGGACTGGAGCCTGTCGCGGATCGTCCGAGACCCGGTCCGCCGCACACCCGAGCTGATGGCGGCGGTCCGGGCGGCCACCCGCACGGGCCACGGCATGCGGGAATACGCGCAGTGGCAGCGCGACCAGGTCCGATGGAATCGGCTGAAAACCGATTACACCGCACGGTTACCGGGCTTTGCCCGGCCCGCGCTGATCATCCACGGCGACCGGGATGTCGGTGTTCCGGTGGCCCGGGCTGTCGCCGCCGCCAAACTGATCCCCGACGCCACGCTGCTGGTGCTACCCGGGGCCGGGCACTGGGTGCAGCGCGACCGGCCCGACGAGGTGGTCGCCGCAATGACGGAATTCCTGGCACGCGGATGATTCCAACATCCGCGGGAACAGTCGACACTCACGATAGGGGTTTGAGCCGCACCCGGGTGCCGGTCAGCAGTCCCAGCGGATCGACGTAGTCCGCACGCGACGACGGGCCCCACATCGCACCCCAATGCAGGCAGGCCGGTGCCGGGCAACCGGGGTGGCCGGCCAACAGCACACCCAACTGCGAACCGGAATCCACCCGCTGGCCGGCCCGCACGCTCGCCCGCACCGGTTCGTAGCTGGTGTGCAGCCCACCCGGATGCGCCAGCGACACCACTGGCCGGCCGGCCAGCACCCCGGCGAAGACCACGGTGGCCGGTCCCGCCGCGTACACCGGCTGATCGGGGACACCGGCCAAGTCCACGCCGCGATGACCGCGGTGCCAATCGGGTGACGGCGCGTCGAACGCCCGGGTCACCACCGGATCCGGGCGCAACGGCCAGGACAGCCGCGTTCGGTCGGCCCAGGCCGGCGCCGCGGTGAGCAGCAGCACCGCGATCACCACCGATATGCGCATCTGCCCAGTTCAGCGCCGGGGCCACGGCCGGGCCAGTCGGGCGACCGGGGGTTGTGGATGCGCCGGCCGGTGTGGACGGAGCACCCGCTGCGACGGTGTAAACTCATTCCCGCAGCTCGTCTCGGCGGGCTGACTTCGCGCGTCTGCACCGGACTTGTGGCATTGAGTCCAACCTGCATGCCGGGCGGTCCCACCGCGGTGGGTCCGGCATCGAACGCAGTCGCCAGGGTCCGGGATCACCCGATTCCGGCCGACAACCGATAAACAAAGAGGTATGGCCGACTATGGCTGTTGTAACCATGAAGCAGCTGCTGGACAGCGGCGCCCACTTCGGGCACCAGACCCGGCGCTGGAATCCCAAGATGAAGCGGTTCATCTTCACCGACCGCAACGGCATCTACATCATCGATCTGCAGCAGACGCTGACCTACATCGACAAGGCCTACGAGTTCGTCAAGGAGACCGTCGCCCACGGCGGCACCATCCTGTTCGTCGGCACCAAGAAGCAGGCCCAGGAGTCCATCGCCGAAGAGGCCACCCGCGTCGGCATGCCCTATGTCAACCAGCGCTGGCTGGGCGGCATGCTCACCAACTTCTCCACCGTGCACAAGCGCCTTCAGCGGATGAAGGAGCTGGAGGCCATGGAGCAGACCGGCGGCTTCGAGGGACGCACCAAGAAGGAAATCTTGATGCTGACCCGCGAGAAGAACAAGCTCGAGCGCAGCCTCGGCGGCATCCGCGACATGGCCAAGGTGCCCTCGGCGATCTGGGTCGTCGACACCAACAAGGAGCACCTGGCCGTCAACGAGGCCATCAAGCTGGGCATCCCGGTCATCGCGATCCTGGACACCAACTGCGACCCGGATCAGGTCAACTACCCGATCCCGGGCAACGACGACGCCATCCGCTCCGCGGGACTGCTGACCAAGGTGATCGCCTCCGCCGTCGCCGAGGGCCTGCAGGCCCGCGCCGGTGCCGGTGCCGCCGACGGCAAGCCCGAAGCCGGCCAGGAGCCGCTGGCCGAGTGGGAGCAGGAACTGCTCGCCGGTGCGACCGCCGGCAGTGAAGCCGTCGCCACCGAACCCCCCGCCGACGCGTCCTAGTCGCAACGGTCCCCGGGCAGCCGCGGTTGTCCGGGGACCGGCGCTGGGTCCACCACGATCTTTCGAGGAACACTTATGGCTAACTACACCGCCGCCGACGTCAAGAAGCTCCGCGAGCTGACCGGCTCCGGCATGCTGGACTGCAAGAACGCGCTGGTCGAGACCGAGGGCGATTTCGACAAGGCCGTCGAGGTGCTGCGCATCAAGGGCGCCAAGGATGTCGGCAAGCGCGCCGAGCGGGCCACCGCCGAGGGCCTGGTGGCCGCCAAGGACGGCGCGCTGATCGAGCTCAACTCCGAGACCGACTTCGTCGCCAAGAACGCCGAGTTCCAGGCGCTGGCCGACCAGATCGTCACCGCAGCGGCCCAGTCCAAGGTTGCCGACGTCGACGCGCTGAACGCCGTCAAGGTCGGCGACACCACCGTCGAGCAGCTGGTCGCCGACCTGTCGGCCAAGATCGGCGAGAAGCTCGTGCTGCGCCGCGCCGCCTACTTCGACGGCACCGTCGAGACCTACCTGCACAAGCGCGCCGCGGACCTGCCGCCGGCTGTGGGTGTGCTGGTCGAGTACAGCGGCGCAAACGGCGAGGAGGCCGCGCACGCGGTCGCCCTGCAGATCGCCGCGCTCAAGGCCCGCTACCTGACTCGCGAGGACGTGCCCGAGGAGATCGTCGCCAACGAGCGCCGCATCGCCGAGGAGACGGCCAAGGAGGAGGGCAAGCCCGAGGCCGCACTGCCCAAGATCGTCGAGGGCCGGGTCAACGGCTTCTACAAGGACGTCGTGCTGCTGGACCAGCCGTCGGTGTCCGACAACAAGAAGACCGTCAAGGCTCTGCTGGACGAGGCCGGTGTGACCGTCAGCCGGTTCGTCCGCTTCGAGGTCGGCCAGGCCTGATCAAGCCACCGACCAGCAGTATCCATACTTGAGCGGCGCACCAACCGCTCACTCGTAAGGCCCCGCGCCGGCGCCGGTGATCCCGGCGGTGCGGGGTCTTACACATTTCCGGGGGACGAGAGGCCGCCGCTGCAGGTGCGCGTCGCGGCGTGCGGGCAGCCCACTAATCTGATCGGCATGCCCGTCGTACACGCCTATGCCGATGACGCACTCGGTGATCTCGATGCCGTCGGCGCCGTCGAGGCGCTGCGCTCCGGGGACGTCTCCGCCGCGGAACTGACCGAGGCCGCGATCGCCCGCACCGAGCGGCTCAACCCCGAGCTCAACGGCATCGCGTACCCGGCGTTCGAGAGGGCCCGGGATCGCGCCGCGAGCCCGGACGGCGCCTTCTTCGCCGGGGTGCCGTCGTTCATCAAGGACAACTCCGACATCTCCGGCATGCCGACGATGAAGGGCGCCGACGCCTGGGAACCGACCCCGGCCGCTGCCGACGGGGCGTTCTCCCAGCTGTTCCTGGCCACCGGGCTCAACATCCTGGGCAAGACCCAGATGTCGGAATTCGGGTTCAGCGCCGCCGCCGAGCATCCGCGCCTGGGACCGGTCCGCAACCCGTGGAACACCGAACACACCGCCGGCGCCTCGTCGTCGGGCTCCGGCGCGCTGGTCGCCGCCGGGGCGGTGCCGATCGCCCACGCCAACGACGGCGGCGGCTCCATCCGCATCCCCGCCTCCTGCACCGGACTGGTCGGCCTCAAGCCCTCCCGCGGCCGGCTGCCGCTGGAGGCCGAGCACTCCCAGATGCCGATCAAGATCGTGGCCAACGGGGTGCTGACCCGGTCGGTGAGGGACACCGCGGCGTTCTACCGGGAGGCCGAACGGCAGTGGGCGAACCCGAAACTGGCGCCGATCGGTGACATCACCGGGCCCGGGCGACGCCGGCTGAAGATCGCCGTCGTCACCCGATCGCTGCGCCGCGACAGCGCCGTCGAGGTGTGTGAGGCGACCGCGCAGACCGCGGACCTGCTGCACCGGCTCGGCCACCACGTCGAGTACCTCGACGAGTTGCCGGTGCCCGACAGCTTCGTTGACGATTTCGTGCTGTACTGGGCGCTGCTGTCGATGGCCCTGGTCCGCGGCGGCCGGCGCCGCTTCGGCCCCACCTTCGACGTGACCCGGCTCGACAACCTGTCGCGCGGACTGGACCGGCACGCCATGCGCAATCTGCACCGGCTGCCGATGGCGATGGCCCGGCTGGCCGCCACCCGGCGTCGCACCAACGCGCTGTTCGGGCGATTCGACGTGGTGCTCACCCCGACACTGGCCGAAATCCCGCCGCCGATCGGGTATCTGGATCCGATGGCCGACTACGACCAGATCATCAACCGGCTGATCGACTGGGTCGCGTTCACCCCGCTGCACAACATCACCGGCGAGCCCGCGATCTCGCTGCCGCTGTCCTCCTCGGACGACGGCATGCCGATCGGGATGATGTTCGGCGCGGCGCTTGGGCAGGACGCGACGTTGATCGAGCTGGCCTACGAGCTGGAGGAAGCCGCGCCGTTCCAGCGCCTCGGCGCCTGAACGACCTGCCCGAGCGGACCCGGTTAACCCTCGGCGGCGACCAGGGCGCTCAGCTTGACGTCGGGATTGTCGCGCTGGAAGCCCTGCAACCGCCACGGTGTGGAGAACAGCGCCAGCTTGACGCCGTCGGTGCGGGTCAGCACCTCCGCCGACACCTGCCGGCCGACGAAGTCCGCGTCGGCGGGGTCCACCACCCGGGCGACCTGATACGGCAACGGCTCCAACGAAATCGGCGCACTGAGCTCGGCGGCCATCCGGTGCGAGGCGACCTCGAACTGCATCGGCCCGACGGCCGCCAGCACCGGTGCCTGCTCACCGCGCCGCTCCGAGCGCAGCACCTGCACCACACCCTCCTGCTCGAGCTGCTCGATGCCGCGGCGGAACTGCTTGTGCTTGCTCGGATCGGTGCCGCGGGCCACCGCGAAATGCTCGGGGGAGAAGCTCGGAATCGGCGGAAACTCCACGGGCACATCGCGATACAGCGTGTCACCGGGCCGCAGCACGGCGGCGTTGGCCAACCCGATCACATCGCCGGGCCACGCGGTGTCCAGCGTCCCGCGCTGCTGCCCGAACACCGACTGGGCGTACTTGGTGACGAACGGTTTCCCGGTGCGCGCGTGGGTGAGCACCTCGCCGCGCTCGAAGGTGCCCGAATACACCCGCGCATAGGCGATGCGGTCCCGGTGCGCGGAGTCCATCCCGGCCTGCACCTTGAACACGAACGCGGAAAACGGGGCGTCGACCGCGCGTCGGATGCCGTCGACGTCGACACCGCCGTCGGGCGCCGGAGCCAGGCCGACGAGCACGTCGAGCAGCTGATTGACGCCGAAGTTCAGCGCCGCCGAGGTGAACAGCACCGGCGACGACGCCCCGCTGAGAAACTCCTCGCGGTCGAAGTCGGCGCCGTCGGCGCTGAGCAGCTCCGATTCCTCCACCGCGGTGTCCCAGTCGACACCGGCCGCGTCGTGCGCGTCGGCCGCGGCGATGTGCTCCTCCGGCGCGATGGTGGCCCCACCCGCGGTACGGGTGAACCGGATGAAGTTCCCGGTGCGGCGGTCCAGCACCCCCTGGAAATCCCCGGCGATACCGACCGGCCAGGTCAGTGGTGTGGTGCGCAGACCGATCCGCTCGTTGATCTCGTCCATCAGCTCCAGCGCGTGCCGGCCGGGCCGGTCCCACTTGTTGATCACCGTGATGATCGGAATCCCGCGGTGCCGACACACCTGGAACAGCTTGAGCGTCTGCGGCTCAAGACCTTTGGCGGCATCGACGAGCATCACCGCGCAGTCCACCGCGGTCAGCACCCGGTAGGTGTCCTCGGAGAAGTCGGCGTGCCCGGGAGTGTCGAGCAGGTTGATGACGGCGTCGCGATAGGGGAACTGCAGCGCGGTGGAGGTGATCGAGATGCCGCGGGCCTTCTCCATCTCCATCCAGTCCGACACCGTCGCGCGGCGCCCAGCCTTGCCGTGCACGGCACCGGCCTCGGTGATAGCCCGGGCGTGCAGGGCCAGCGCCTCGGTCAGCGTCGACTTGCCGGCGTCCGGGTGGCTGATCACGGCGAACGTGCGGCGGCGACGTGCTTCGGCGGCAACCTGGCCGGTCGCGGGGGCGGCGGAGATGTCGGTCATAACGTCAGCGATGGTATGGGCCGCGGCGGCAAATCGATAAATCGATCCCACCGGCACCCGGTCGGCCAACTGCCGCAGCTACCGGGCCCCCGGGCCCGCTACGGTGGTGCTATGAGCTTTCCGACGGACGATCCCCCCGGGGGCGCGCCCGCCGGTGATCCGTCGGCCCAGCCCGCAGAAGCCGCGCCGGCTTACGGGGCGATCCGCTGGCAGGAGCCCGGTGTCACCGTCCCGCGGCCGCCGACGGTCGCCGAGGCGCGTCAGCGCGAGAAGATGCGCAAGGCGCAGGAGGCCGCCGAGGAGTTCGCCCGGACTCAGCACGAGAACGCCGAGGCCCGCGCCGCCACCCGCAAGAAGATCCTGATCGGTTCGGTCGCCGCCATCGGGCTCGTCGGTGCCGTCGCGCTGGGCTATCAGCTGATGAATCGCGGCACCGTGGACGCGACCTGCGTCAAGGACGGCAGCAACGAGGTGGTGCCGGACTCCTACTGCGCCGCGGGGCACAGCTCCGGTGGCGGCGTCTTCATCTTCGCCGGGTCGCCCTACCGGTACTACTACGGCGGCAACAACCGCGGCGTCGGCACCATTGCCTCCGGTGGCAGCCTGAGCGCGCCGTCGAACAAGACCGCCAAGACCAAATCCGGTACGACGGTCTCGCGCGGCGGCTTCGGGGCCGGCAAGTCCGGTTCGGGCAGCTGATGCGCCGCGAACACCACAAGCCGCGCCCGGGCTGGGAGGAGATCGTCGCCGCCCAGGGCCTGTGCTTCGGGCTGCCGGCCCGGGATGAGCGCGGGCGCCCGCGGCCCTACTGGGACGAATCGGTGCATTACAGCTTCGAGATGGACGAGGTGCTGTCGCTGGAGGCGACCGTCGAGGTGCTGCACTCGATGTGCCTGGAAGCCGTCGAACAGGTGGTGCTGATGGGCCGCTACCGCGACTTCGGGCTGCCCGAGTGGAGCTGGGAACACATCGAAAAGTCCTGGCGCAGAACCGATCCCTACGTCTACGGCCGGTTCGACCTGCGCTACGACGGCCGCCGGCCGCCGGTGCTGTTGGAATACAACGCCGACACCCCCACCTCGCTGCTGGAGGCGTCGATCCTGCAGTGGCACTGGAAGACCGACGTCTTCCCCGACGACGACCAGTGGAACTCGCTGCACGAGAAGCTCGTCGCCCGCTGGTCCGCACTGCACGACAAACTCCCCGGCGACGAGGCGCATTTCGTCTGGTCGTCGGCCGACGCCAGCGGCGAGGACAACGTCACCCTGGCCTACATCTCCGAATGCGCGGCCGAGGCCGGCTTCTGCGCGGTCGGCCTGCCCATCGAACAGCTGGGCTGGGACAGCCTGCTGGGTCGCTTCGTCGACCTGGAAGAGGCGCCGATCTCCACGGTGTTCAAGCTGTACCCGTGGGAATGGATGCTCGACGACGAGTTCGGCCGGCACGCCGTCGAGCAACTGCCCGAGACGCTGTGGATCGAACCGCTGTGGAAGACCCTGCTGTCCAACAAGGCGCTGCTGGCCGTGCTGTGGGAGATGTACCCCGGCCACCCGAACCTGCTGCCGGCCTACATCGACGATCCGCACGAACTCACCGAGTACGTCCGCAAACCCAAACTGGGCCGCGAGGGTGCCAACATCGAGATCGTCGGGCCCGATTTCCGCACCGAGACGCCGGGCATCTACGGCGAGGAGGGCTACGTCTACCAACTGCTCGACCCGCTGCCGGAGTTCGACTCCATGCGGCCGGTGCTGGGCGCCTGGATCGTCGGCGACGAGTCGGCCGGCCTGGGCATCCGGGAGACCGCCGGCCTGATCACCGACGACGGCGCCGCCTTCGTCCCGCACCGCATTCCCCTGCAGTGATTCTGTTGTGAGTACGGAAGGACCTCCGATGACACTTGCCCTCGCGCCAGAGTTCTGGCCGAACGTCGGCCACGGCGCCACCGCGATCGTGCTCTACACGATCGTCGGGATCGCGCTGATGGTGCTGGGATTCTTCGTCATCGACTGGACGACGCCGGGACCGCTGCGCCAGATGGTGCGCGCCGGCCGGCCCAACGCGGCGGCCGTCACCGCTGCGGGTGTGGTGTCGATGGCGATCATCGTCGTGCTGGCGATCTACACCTCGACCGGTGACCTGGCCGGCGGGCTGGTCAAGACCCTGCTGTTCGGGCTGCTCGGCATTGCCTCCCAGGCCGTGTCCGTGCGGCTGCTGGAGGCGGTCAAGGGCGTGGAGATCGGCCGGGTGCTGGCCGAGGAGAAGTTCACCCCCGAGGTGCTGGTCGTCGTCGCCGGCTACCTGGCCTTCGGGCTGATCATCGCGGCCGCGATCCTGTAGACATGGGTCGGCCCCGGTGCATTCCGGGAGCCGCCGATGAGGCAGGATATTGCTGATCAGCAGCCGCGAGTCGAGGAGTCCGATGGGGGAGAGCACCAGCACCGGTGAAACGGCGAGCCGACCCAAGTACTCGCGGGTCCTGCTCAAACTCGGTGGCGAGATGTTCGGCGGCGGCGCCGTCGGCCTGGACCCCGACGTGGTCGCCCAGGTGGCCCGCCAGATCGCCGAGGTGGTGCGCAGCGGCGTGCAGGTCGCTGTCGTCATCGGTGGCGGCAACTTCTTCCGCGGCGCCCAGCTGCAGCAACGCGGCATGGAACGCACCCGCAGCGACTACATGGGCATGCTCGGCACCGTGATGAACAGCCTGGCCCTGCAGGACTTCCTGCAGAAGGAGGGCATCGACACCCGCGTGCAGACCGCCATCACCATGGGCCAGGTCGCCGAGCCGTACCTGCCGCTGCGGGCCGTGCGGCACCTGGAGAAGGGCCGGGTGGTGATTTTCGGCGCCGGCATGGGCCTGCCGTACTTCTCCACCGACACCACCGCCGCCCAGCGCGCCCTGGAGATCGGCGCCGAGGTGGTGCTGATGGCCAAGGCCGTCGACGGGGTGTTCACCGACGACCCGCGCACCAACGCCGAGGCCGAGATGCTGCCCACCGTCAGTCACCGCGAGGTCATCGATCGCGGACTGCGGGTGGCCGACGCCACCGCCTTCAGCCTGTGCATGGACAACGGCATGCCGATCCTCGTCTTCAATCTGCTGACCGACGGGAATATCGCCCGTGCCGTCGCAGGTGAGAAGATCGGAACATTGGTCACCAGCTAACGCTGGGCGCGAGCAGAACCGACGGGAGAAATCAGCAGTGATCGACGAGGCCCTCTTCGACGCCGAAGAGAAAATGGAAAAGGCGGTCTCGGTGGCCCGCGACGACCTGGCGTCGATTCGCACCGGCCGGGCCAACCCGGGCATGTTCTCCCGCATCAACATCGAGTACTACGGGTCGATGACCCCGATCACCCAGCTGTCCAGCATCAACGTGCCGGAGGCCCGGATGGTCGTCATCAAACCCTACGAGGCCTCCCAGCTGCGCCCCATCGAGGATGCGATCCGCAACTCCGACCTGGGCGTCAACCCCACCAACGACGGTTCCATCATCCGGGTGTCCGTCCCGCAGCTCACCGAGGAACGCCGCCGCGACCTGGTCAAGCAGGCCAAGGCCAAGGGCGAGGACGCCAAGGTGTCGGTGCGCAACGTGCGCCGCAAGGCGATGGAGGAGCTCAACCGGATCAAGAAGGACGGCGAGGCGGGCGAGGACGACGTGGCCCGGGCGGAAAAAGACCTGGACAAGAGCACCCACACCTACACCGCGCAGATCGACGAGCTGGTCAAGCACAAGGAAGCCGAGCTGCTGGAGGTCTAGCACCCCAGCGACCTCGCCATGGCGGCCACCAACACCAGCGAACCGGCACCCAAGCAGTCTCGCGCCGGCCGGAACCTACCCGCGGCGATCGCCGTCGGCGTACTGCTCGGCGGTCTGATCATCGTCTCCCTGGCCTGGCTGCCGACCTGGGCGTGGGTGGCCATCGTCGCGGCGGCGATCGCCGTCGCCACCCACGAGGTGGTGCGACGGCTGCGGGAGAACGGCTACGTCATCCCGCTGATCCCGCTGCTGCTCGGCGGGCAGGCGATGATCTGGCTGACCTGGCCGGCGCTGGACCCCGCCGACCAGCACCGCGCCAACACCGCCGGTGCACTCGGCGCCTTCGCCGGCACGGTACTGGTCTGCCTGATCTGGCGGCTGCTGGCCCAGGGCCCGAACGCCGCGCCGCAGAACTACCTGCGCGACGTGGCCGTCACCCTCATGGTGGCGGCCTGGATCCCCCTGTTCGGCGCGTTCGCGGTGATGCTGATCTACCCGGACGACGGCCGCAAGGCGCTGTTCACCATCCTGCTGGCGGTGGTGTTCTCCGATATCGGCGGCTACACCGCCGGCGTGCTGTTCGGCAAGCACCCGATGGTCCCGGCGATCAGCCCCAAGAAGTCCTGGGAGGGATTCGCCGGCTCGCTGACCGCCGGCACGGCCATGGCCGTGCTCGCCGTGGTGTTCCTGATGCACCAGAAGTGGTGGATCGGCATCCCGCTGGGCATCTTCCTGGTCATCACCGGAACCCTCGGCGACCTGGTGGAATCCCAATTCAAACGCGACCTCGGGATCAAGGACATGGGCACCTTGCTGCCCGGGCACGGCGGACTCATGGACCGCATCGATTCCATCCTGCCCGCCATGCCGGCCGGCTGGATCGTGCTGGCGGTCCTGACCGGGGGCTGAACCGGCCAGTCGGGTGAGCCGGATTCGCCGAGTTCGGGCCGGGGAGGCGATACTGGACCCGGTGAAACAGGAACTGGTCTTCGAGGCGCCGCGCCGGGCGATGCCGCCGCGGCATTTCGCCGACCTCGACGACGGCGCGCGGGTGGTCGCGGTCACCGAGCTGGGGCTGCCGGCGTTTCGGGCCAAGCAGTTGGCCAACCAGTACTTCGGCCGGCTGACGGCCGACCCGGCGGCGATGACCGACCTGCCCGCGGCGGTCCGCGCGCAGGTCGCCGACGCGCTGTTCCCGACCCTGCTCACCCCCGCCCGCCAGGTCGAATGTGATGCGGGGGAGACCCGCAAGACGTTGTGGCGTGCCGTCGACGGAACCACCTTCGAGTCGGTGCTGATGCGCTATCCGGGTCGCGACGGTTCGGCGGGCCGGGCGACGGTCTGCATCTCCTCTCAGGCGGGCTGCGGCATGGCCTGCCCGTTCTGCGCCACCGGCCAGGGCGGGCTGAACCGCAACCTGTCGGTCGCCGAGATCCTGGAGCAGGTGCGCGCCGCCGCGTCGGAGCTGCGCGACGAGCGCGGTGAGCGACTGTCCAACATCGTGTTCATGGGCATGGGCGAGCCGCTGGCCAACTACAACCGCGTTCTCTCGGTGTTGCGCCGGATCATCGCGGCACCGCCGAACGGCTTCGGGATCTCGGCCCGGTCGGTGACGGTGTCCACGGTCGGGCTGGCCCCGGCGATCCGCCGGTTGGCCGACGAGGGACTCGGTGTCACCCTGGCGCTGTCGCTGCACGCACCCGACGACGAGCTGCGCAACACCCTGGTGCCGGTGAACAACCGCTGGGATATCACCGAAGTGCTCGATGCCGCAACGTATTACGCGCGCACGACGGGCCGCCGGGTCTCGGTGGAGTACGCGCTCATCAGGGACGTCAACGATCAGCCGTGGCGCGCGGATCTACTCGGCAAGAAGCTGCATGCGGCGTTCGGCCCGCTGGTGCACGTGAATCTCATCCCGCTGAATCCGACGCCGGGCAGCCGCTGGGATGCCAGCCCCAAGCCCGTCGAACGCGAATTCGTCGCCCGAGTGCGGGCTCAGGGGGTTACCTGCACGGTCCGGGACACCCGGGGCCGCGAGATAGCCGCCGCATGCGGGCAGCTCGCCGCCGAAGGTTAGCGGGGGTTAGCGGATCCAGCCGCGGCTGCGGCCCCAGATGTCGCGAATCAGGAAGAACGCGCCCAGTACGGCGAAGCTGATGCACCAGATGTCCTCGACGCGGCCGACGTGGTTGCCGTGGCAGAAAAGCACCAGCAGGATGATCGCGGCGAAGCCGGCGATGTGCCAGGTGCGGTAGTTGATCTTGCTCCAGCCCCACTTCGCCGAGGGCACGTCAGCGGTGTCGACGTCGTCGTAGCGGTCCACTTCGGTGCTGACCACAGCTGCTCCTCAGATCGGGCTGGATTGCGGGCACATCATTCTGACACACCGGATTCTGGCACATCCGCCGTCGGCGGCGGGGGCACGGCCCGCAGCGCCCGGTAGGCGGCCCGGCCGAACACGTCGGCCTGCTGGGCCGGGGTGGCCCGGGTGGCGTCGGTCAGGAACGTCATCACGGCCGTCTCGCAGATCGCCAGGAACACATCCGAGAGCAGCGGGTTCACCAGATCCGGGTCGCCGACCTGCCAGCGCTCCAGCAGCGGGTACATGACCTCGGTGATCCGGTCGCGCACCTGCGCCCGGCCGAGCCGCACGGCCGGCGCGACGGCGGGATCCGGGTCGTCGGCGTACATCAGGCTCCAGGACAGCCGCCGCTGGCCGACGGCGGTCAACAACGCGGCGAACCCGTCGACGAACATCTGCTCGATGGAGCCGGTGCGTTCCGGCGGCAACATGGCGAACAGGTTCTGCAGCGCCAGATCGCGTTCCCGTTCCAGCAGCGCGGCCAGCACCTCGGCGCGGTCGGCGAAACAGGCGTACACGACCGGCCGGCTCACGCCCATACCCGCGGCGAGGGCACCCATGGTCACCCCGGACAGACCCTGCTCGGCGGCGATCTGCAGGGCGGTGTCGAGTACCTGCGGGCGCCGTCGATCGGGCCCGAGGTGGGCGGCGCGGGCGCGGGCGGTCGTCACGGTCAGCGATATTGTCACGAGCGGGCGCCCCACCGTGGCAATCCAGGCCGAACTGGCCGGAAATGCGCCAACGGATGCCGGTCCTGGAGCACAGGCACGGCACAATGGAGACGTGAGTGCGCGTACACGGGTCCTGATCCTGGGCAGCACCGGCTCGATCGGCACCCAGGCCCTCGAGGTGATCGCCGCCAACCCGGATGTCTTCGAGATCGTCGGCCTGGCCGCCGGCGGCGGAAACGCCGATCTGCTGGCTGCCCAGCGGGATGCCACCGGCGTCGACAACATCGCGGTGGCCGATGCCGCGGCCGCGGAGACGGTCGGGGCCCGCTACGCCGGCCCGGACGCGGCCACCCGCCTCGTCGTCGACACCGAGGCCGATGTGGTGCTCAACGCGCTGGTCGGGGCGCTGGGCTTGCATCCCACGCTGGCGGCGTTGGCGTCCGGGGCCCGGCTCGCGCTGGCCAACAAGGAATCGCTGGTGGCCGGTGGACCGCTGGTCACCGCGGCTGCCGCGCCCGGCCAGATCGTGCCGGTGGACTCCGAACACTCCGCGCTGGCCCAGTGCCTGCGCGGCGGGACGGCCGACGAGGTGGCCCGGCTGGTGCTGACGGCCTCCGGCGGCCCGTTCCGCGGCTGGACCGCCGAAGCGCTGGAAAGCGTCACCCCCGAGCAGGCCGGGGCGCATCCGACCTGGTCGATGGGCCCGATGAACACACTGAATTCGGCGTCGCTGGTCAACAAGGGCCTCGAACTCATCGAGACGCACCTGCTGTTCGGCATCGACTACAACCGCATCGACGTCGTCGTGCACCCGCAGTCCATCGTGCATTCCATGGTCACCTTCACCGACGGGTCGACGCTGGCCCAAGCCAGCCCACCGGACATGAAACTGCCGATCGCGCTGGCACTGGGCTGGCCGCACCGGGTGGCCGGCGCGGCGGCCGCCTGCGACTGGACGCTCGCCTCGACCTGGGAATTCGAACCGCTGGACGAGGAGGTGTTCCCCGCCGTCGCACTGGCCCGGCACGCCGGCAAGGCCGGGGGCTGCCTGCCCGCGGTCTATAACGCCGCCAACGAGGAGGCCGCCGCCGCCTTCCTGGCCGGCCGCATCGGCTTTCCGGCGATCGTGGCGACGATCGCCGAGGTGCTGGGCGCCGCAGACGCCTGGTCGGCGCAACCGGCTACCGTGGAAGACGTACTCGACGCTCAACGGTGGGCGCGGGACAAGGCGCAGGCCGTGATCGGCGCCACCGAACCGGAGGTCGCAGCAACCCGATGATGTACGTCCTGGGGGTGGTGCTGTTCGCCCTGGCCATCCTGGTGTCGGTGGCGCTGCACGAATGCGGCCACATGTGGGTGGCGCGCGCCACCGGCATGAAGGTCCGCCGTTATTTCGTCGGTTTCGGGCCGACGCTGTGGTCGACGAAACGGCCCAACAAGCTCGGTGAGACCGAGTACGGGCTCAAGGCCATACCGCTGGGCGGCTTCTGCGATATCGCCGGGATGACCGCCGCCGACGAGATCGCGCCGGAGGACGAGCCGCATGCGATGTACAAGCAGAAGGTGTGGAAGCGGGTTGCGGTGCTGGCCGCCGGGCCGGCGATGAACATTCTGATCGGCCTGTTGTTGATCTACGGCATCGCCGTGGTGGCGGGGTTGCCGAATCTGCACGCGCCGGCGGAGGCGCTGATCGGCGAGACCGCCTGCGTCTCCGACCAGACCGGCGCGGACAGCTACGCGCCGTGCACCGGTCCGGGACCGGCCGCCGCGGCCGGCATTCGGCCCGGTGACGCCATCGTCAAGGTCGGCGACACCCCGGTAGCCGGCTTCGGTGACCTGGTGAGTGCGGTCCGCGGCGCCCACGGCCCCATCCCGGTTACCGTGCGCCGGGACGGCACCGAGTTCAACACCACGGTCGACGTGGTCTCGGCCAAGCGGCTCACCGGCAAGGGCGGCGACGAGGTGAGCACCGTCGGCGCCATCGGCGTGACCGATGCGAACCAGGGCGACCGGCTCAACCACTACAACCCGCTCACCGCGGTGCCGGGCACGCTGTCCTTCACCGGTGACCTGTCGGTCGAGATCGGCAAATCCCTGGCCAGGATCCCGACCAAGGTGGGTGCGCTGGTGCACTCGATCACCGGCGGGGTGCGGGATCAGGACACCCCGATCAGTGTCGTCGGTGCGACGCGGATCGGCGGGGAGACCGTCGAGCACGGTCTGTGGTTGATGTTCTGGTTCTTCCTGGCCCAGTTGAACTTCGTGCTCGGTGCCATCAACCTGGTGCCGCTGCTGCCGTTCGACGGCGGCCACATCGCGGTGGCCTGCTACGAGAAGCTGCGCAACATGGTCCGGTCGCTGCGCGGCCTGTCCGTCGGGGCGCCGGTGAACTACATGAAGCTGATGCCGGCGACGTATGTGGTGCTGATCGTCGTCGTCGGGTACATGCTGTTGACGGTCACCGCCGACTTCGTCAACCCGGTCCGGCTGTTCCAATAGCTTTTCATTTCCAATGACCCAGGAGCGATACAGATGAACGTCGGGTTGGGAATGCCCGGTGCCCCGGCACCGGTACTGGCGCCGCGTCGGGTGACCCGTCAGCTCATGGTGCGTGACGTCGGCGTCGGCAGCGACTACCCGATCTCGGTGCAGTCCATGTGCACCACCAAGACCCACGACGTCAACGCCACGCTGCAGCAGATCGCCGAGCTGACCGCGGCTGGCTGCGACATCGTGCGGGTGGCCTGCCCGCGGCAGGAGGACGCCGACGCGCTGGCCGAGATCGTCCGGCACTCCAACCTGCCGGTGATCGCCGACATCCACTTCCAGCCGAAGTACATCTTCGCGGCGATCGACGCCGGGTGCGCGGCGGTGCGGGTGAACCCGGGCAACATCAAGGAGTTCGACGGCCGGGTCAAGGAGGTCGCCCAAGCCGCCGGTGCCGCCGGCATACCGATCCGAATCGGCGTCAACGCCGGCTCGCTGGACCCCCGGCTGCTCAAGAAGTACGGCAAGGCGACACCGGAGGCGCTGGTCGAATCCGCACTGTGGGAGGCGTCGCTGTTCGAGGAGCACGGCTTCTCCCAAATCAAGATCAGCGTCAAGCACAACGACCCGGTGATCATGGTCTCCGCCTACCAGCAGCTGGCCGCCCAGTGCGACTACCCGCTGCACCTCGGTGTCACCGAGGCCGGTCCGGCGTTCCAGGGCACCATCAAGTCCGCCGTCGCGTTCGGGGCGTTGCTGTCCCGCGGCATCGGAGACACCATCCGGGTGTCCCTGTCCGCGCCGCCGATCGAAGAGGTCAAGGTCGGCAACCAGATCCTGGAATCGCTGAACCTGCGCCCGCGCGGCCTGGAGATCGTGTCCTGCCCGTCCTGCGGACGCGCCCAGGTCGACGTCTACACGCTGGCCAACGCGGTGTCCGCCGGTCTGGAGGGGCTCGACGTGCCGCTGCGGGTGGCGGTGATGGGGTGTGTGGTCAACGGTCCCGGCGAGGCGCGCGAAGCCGACCTCGGCGTGGCCTCGGGCAACGGCAAGGGCCAGATCTTCGTCAAGGGTGAGGTCATCAAGACCGTGCCGGAGGCGCAGATCGTGGAGACGCTGATCGAGGAGGCCATGCGTCTGGCTGCCGCCGACGATGAGGGAACTCCCAGCGGTCCGCCGGTGGTCACCGTAAGCTGAGGCCATCCCCGCGGGCCCGGTTCGCCGCCCCCGTCCCTGCGCATCAGGAAGAGTTCGCATGTCGGCCCCGCCGTTCTTCCGCTTGGTCGATGAGCGACGGGTGGCCGTGGTCCGCGACGAGGCCGCGGTGGCGCGGGTGTTCGCCGAAGACCCGGTGGCCAGTTGCATGGTGGCGGCCCGGGTCGCCGACCACGGCATCGATCCGGCGGCCATCGGTGGTGAGCTGTGGACCCGTCGTCGCCCGGAGGAGTCGCTGTGTTTCTCCGGACCGAATCTGATTCCGTTGCGCGGCAAGGCCTCCGACATCAGCGCCTTCGCCGACAAGGCGATGGGTTCGCCGCGCCGGTGCTCGTCTCTGGTGGGCCCGGTCGATCTGGTGCTGCCGATGTGGCAGCGGCTGGAGCCGGTGTGGGGACCGGCTCGTGACGTCCGCGCCAACCAGCCGCTGCTGGCGCTGAGTTCGGCTCCGCAGTGTGCCGGCGATCCGCTGGTGCGCCAGGTCCGCATCGCCGAGCTGGACGCGTACCTGGAGGCCTCGGTCGACATGTTCATCGGCGAGGTCGGCGTCGATCCGCGGATCGGCGACGGCGGCCGGGCGTACCGGCGCCGGGTGGCCGCGCTGATCGCGGCGGGGCGGGCCTGGGCCCGGTTCGAGCGCGGTGCGGTGGTGTTCAAAGCCGAGGTCGGCGCGCAGTCGCCGGCGGTCGGACAGATCCAGGGCGTGTGGGTGAACCCGGAGCGCCGGGGCCGCGGCCTGGGCAGCGCCGGGACCGCGACGGTGGCCGCGGCGATTCTGGCCGGCGGGCGGATCGCCAGCCTGTACGTCAACGACTTCAACACCATCGCGCGGGCCGCCTACGCCCGGATCGGTTTCCGGCCGGTCGGGACGTTCGCGACGGTGCTGCTGGACTGAGGCCGCCGTACTCAACCGGCCGTCCGCCGGTGTGTCTCAATCGTTATCAAACGTAACGGCTCTAACATCAACCTCAATGGTTACTTGGACCTCATTAGCAACACGAGTCACAGCTTCGGCTGCGGCGCTGCTGTTGACGGCCGGGGGCCTATCGGCGTGCACCCCACGCCCGGACGGCCCCGAACCGGCCGCGCAGGAGTTCTTCGACGCGCTGACCGGCGGTGACACCACCGCGGCCGCCGCCCTGACCGACCGTCCCGAGGACGCCCGGTCCGCCATGAACGCCTCCTGGACGGGGCTGCAGGCCGAACGTCTCGACATCGCCACCCTGGGCTCGAAGTTCACCGAGGACACCGGCACGGTCCGCTACCGCTTCACCTGGCACCTGCCCAAGGACCGCACCTGGACCTACGACGGGCAGCTGAACATGGCGCGCGACGAGGGCAAGTGGGGGGTGCGCTGGACCTCGACCGACCTGCACCCGCGGCTGGGGGAGAACCAGAGCCTGCAGCTGCGCGCCGACCAGCCGCGCCGGGCCTCGGTCAACGAACTCGGCGGCACCGACGTCCTGGTCCCCGGCTACCGGTACAGCTACCAGCTCGACGCCCGCCGCGCCGGGCGCGAGCTGATGTCGACCTCGCGGGCCATCGTCGACGCGCTGCGCGACCTCGGCGGACCCACCGACCCCCAGCTGCTCGCCGAACAGGCCAGCTCGTCGACCACCCCGATGGAGCTGGCGACGCTGTCCAAGGACGACGAGGACCGTGTCGCCCCGATGCTGGCCAACCGGCCCGGCATCGTGGCGATCAAGATCCCCGACATGTTCCCCACCGATCCCGGATTCGCCCCGGCGGTGGTCAGCGAGGTCAAAAAGTCCGTCGGCGACAACCTGTCCGGAGCCCCCGGCTGGCGGGTGGTCAGCGTCAACCAGAACGGCGTCGAGACCGACGTGCTCAACGAAGTGGCGCCCGATCCGGCGCCCTCGGTGTCGATCACGCTGGACCGCGCCGTGCAGAACGCCGCACAGAACGCCGTCAACGGCCAGGGTCGCAAGGCCATGCTGGTGGTCATCAAGCCGTCCACCGGCGACATCCTGGCGGTCGCGCAGAACGGCGCCGCCGACGCCGACGGCCCGACCGCGACCATGGGCCTCTACCCGCCGGGGTCGACATTCAAGATCGTCACCGCCGGCGCGGCCATCGACCGCAACATGGCGACCCCGAACACACTGCTGGGTTGCCCCGGCGAGATCGACATCGGCCACCGCCGCATCCCCAACTACGACCGGTTCGATCTCGGCGTGGTGCCGATGAGCAAGGCGTTCGCCAATTCGTGCAACACCACCTTCGCCGAACTGGCCAGCCGGATGCCGCCGCGGGCGCTGAACCAGACCGCCGCGATATTCGGTATCGGGCGCGACTACGTGGTCGACGGCCTGCCGACGGTGTCCGGCCAGGTGCCCCCGACCGTCGATCTGGCCGAGCTCACCGAGGACGGCTTCGGCCAGGGCAAGGTGCTGGCCAGCCCGTTCGGCATGGCGCTGGCCGCCGCGACGGTAGCCGCTGGGGCGACCCCGGTGCCGCGGCTGATCGTCGGGCACAACACCGCGGTCACCGGCGACGCCAAGACGATCAGTCCGACCATGCTCGACGGCCTGCGCGCCATGATGCGGATGGTGGTCACCAACGGCACCGCCAAGGACCTCGCCGGGTACGGCGACGTCCGCGGAAAGACCGGTGAGGCCGAGTTCGAGGGTGGTTCGCACGCCTGGTTCGCCGGATATCGCGGGGATATGGCCTTTGCCGCGCTGATCGTGGGCGGCGGCAGTTCGGAATACGCCGTGCGGATGACCCGGCAGATGTTCGACAGCCTGCCCGACGGGTACCTGGCCTGATCGCACCGGCACGGGCGGCCGCGCGGGCGAAGTAAACTTGATCCGCCATGACCCTTCCCGACGATCCGGCCGCGTTGCTGCGGATTTCCGACGCCGACCGCAACGGAACCCTGCGGCGGCTGCACAACGCCGTCGCGCTGGGTCTCATCGACATCGACGAGTTCGAGGAACGATCGGTGCAGGTGGCCACCGCCCGGCTGCGCGACGAACTCGACCTGCTGGTGGGCGACCTGCCCGGTCCGGGCTCGGTGGTCACCACCGCCGCCGACCGGGTGGAGCTGCGCGGGATGCTCGGCTCGCTCAAGCGCTCGGGTGAGTGGACCGTGCCCACGCGGTTGGTGCTCTACCGCCGGGTCGGCTCGATCAGCCTCGACCTCACCCGGGCCCGGTTCGCCGGGTCCATCGTGTCCATCGAGCTCGACATGAAGTTCGGCTCGCTGGATCTGCGGCTGCCCGAGGGCGCCAGCGCCTCCCTCGACGACGTCGAGGTCAACGTCGGCAGCGCCCACGACCACCGCCCCGACCCGCCGGCCGAAGGCCGTCCGCACGTGATTCTCAGCGGGAAGGTGACCGGCGGTTCGATCGACATCCGCGGTCCGCGGCGGTCGCTGCGCGAGCGCGCGGCCGCGTTGCGGCCCGGGCGGCGCTGAACCCGGCTGCTGTTCGAATCCCGGTGTGCCGAGGGACTACTGGGGTGCCGCGACAGCCGGCGCCGTGACCGCCCGGGCAGCACACCAGCGCCGGACCGTCCGCCGCTGCGCCAGGACGATCACGGCAACGGCCCAGGCCACCGTGATCACCACGATCGGGATGAGGATCGGCAGCGCTTCGGGCGGGCGCCGGTCGTTGTCCACCACTTTGGCGAGCACGGCGAATGCCACCAGAATGTAGGCCGCCCAGCAGACGACGAGGGTGATCGCCCCGGCAAACCGGCGCCGAAGCAGCAGGATCCCGCCGGTGATCAGCCCGATGGCCAGCAGGCCGCACACCCCGCCGACGATCCCCGCCACCACCCGGGCAGCGGGATTCTCGTCCGAGCTGAGGGCGCCGTCCACGCCCGCGACGGTGCCCACCAGGAAAAGCACGCTGCTCAGCAGGCTCATTACCGCCGCGGTGATCGCGGTGCGGCCCGACGGTGCCGGCTGCGAGGAGTCCAGGGTCCCGACGGGTCCCGGCGCGAGCGGTGACCCCGGCCCGGCGGGCTGTCCCTGGCCGGTCAGCCACCGTTTGGTCGACGGCGCCAGCACCAGACCGAGGATCACCGCGGCGCCGAGCGCGGCGCGGATTGCGGTGCCCAGGCCGGGGCCGATGCGCCAGACCTCGACGTCGTCGATCTCGCCGATGGCGGCGACGATGTCGTTCCAGATCTGGCTGGAGATGATGTAGACGATGACGGCGCCGACCAGGGAGACGGCGCAGGCAGCTGCGACAACCATGCGGCCCGCGGGTTTGCGGCGCAGCAGCATGATGCCGCCGACCAGCAACCAGACCGCGAGGATCACGTTGAGCACCCCGACGACGGTATTCAGCCGGTCCATCGAGGCGATCGCCGATCTCGCCGCCGTGGTCAGGTGATCGCTGACCTCGGTGAACGATTCGTCGGTGACCCACTGCGCGTACACCGCCCAGACGGCGCCCACAGCGGAGCCGAACGCGGCGAGGAAACACAGAATCGCCGCCCACAGCGTGGTGGTGCGAGTCGGGGGGAGGACGGTCTGTGCGGGGTGGCCGGCCGGATCCCCGGGCTGTGCGGGCTGCATATCCCGAGAACTTACCGGTTTCAATGTGTGCCTACCTGCACAAATTCGCTACCGGGCGTCGAGCACCGCGAAGCCGAGGGTGGACCGGGCGGCCAGTCGGTCGCGGCCGACGTCGGTCACGTCCACCGCGGCGACGATCAGCCGGCGCCCGGCGCGGACGATGGTGGCCTCGGCGCGTGCGGGCCCCTCGATGACCGGTGCGAGGTAGTGGATGTTGAGGTCTGCGGTGGTGACGCTCTGGTCGGGGCCGACGTGATGCCCGCAGAGGATGCCGGCGGCGATGTCGATCAGGGTGGCCAGCAGCCCGCCCTGCAGGGCGCCGCGGGTGTTCGCCAGGTCCGGCCGGTTGTCGATCTCCATGATCACCCGCTCGGGGGAGTCGACCACCGTCCGGTAGTTGAGCTGTTCGAGCAGGTGCACGGTCTCGGCCATGCGTCGCACGCTATCAGTGTTCTCGCCTACTGAGAATGATGTTCTCGCCGGTGGACGCCCGGCGCGGCGGTCCGCATCGACCCGGGACTATCGTGGTGGCCATGGTTGTGCGTGCCCCCCTGCGACCCGGCGAGGTCTCGGCCACCTTGGCGGTGCCCAGGATGATCGAGCGTCCCGAATACGCGTGGCGCGACACCGTCAACGAGGGCACCGAACCGTGGGTGCAGACCCCCGAAGTCATCGAGAAGATGCGCGTCGCAGGGCGGATCGCCGCCGGCGCGCTGGCCGAGGCCGGCAAGGCCGTGGCCCCCGGGATCACCACCGATGAGCTGGACCGGATCGCCCACGACTACATGATCGACCACGGCGCCTACCCGTCGACCCTGGGCTACAAGGGCTTTCCCAAATCCTGCTGCACCTCGCTGAACGAGATCATCTGCCACGGCATCCCGGACTCGACCGTGGTGCAAGACGGCGACATCGTCAACATCGACGTCACCGCCTACATCGACGGCGTGCACGGCGACACCAACGCCACCTTCTGCGCGGGCGACGTGTCCGAGGAACATCGGCTGCTGGTGGAACGCACCCACGAGGCCACCATGCGGGCGATCAAGGCCGTCAAACCCGGCCGGGCGCTGTCCATCGTCGGCCGGGTCATCGAAGCGTACGCAAACCGGTTCGGCTACAACGTCGTTCGTGACTTCACCGGGCACGGAATCGGCACCACCTTCCACAACGGCCTGGTCGTCCTGCACTACGACCAGCCTGAGGTCGAGACCATCATCGAGCCCGGGATGACCTTCACCATCGAGCCGATGATCAATCTCGGCGCGCTGGACTATGAGATCTGGGACGACGGCTGGACCGTCGCCACCCGCGACAAGCGGTGGACCGCCCAGTTCGAGCACACCCTGGTCGTCACCGACGACGGCGCCGAGATCCTCACCCAGCTGTGATGAGCCGAGCAGACGCGCGGTGAGCGGCGCGCTGCTGGTCGCCGGCACCACCTCCGATGCCGGCAAGTCCCTGGTCGTGGCCGGTCTGTGCCGGATCCTGGCCCGGCGCGAAGTGAGAGTGGCGCCGTTCAAGGCACAGAACATGTCCAACAACTCCGCGGTCACCCTCGACGGCGGGGAGATCGGCCGGGCCCAGGCCATGCAGGCCCGCGCCGCCGGGCTGGAACCGAGCGTCCGGTTCAACCCGATCCTGCTCAAACCGGGCAGCGACCGCGCCTCGCAACTGGTGGTCCGCGGCCGGGCCGTCGGCACCGTCCGCGCCGGCGACTACATCAGCCACCGGGACGAACTGGCGTCCCTGGTTGCCGACGAATTGGCAAGTCTGCGAAACGATTATGACGTCGTCATCTGCGAGGGCGCGGGCTCGCCGGCGGAGATCAACCTGCGTGCGACCGACCTGGCCAATATGGGCCTGGCCCGCGCGGCGGACCTGCCGGTGCTGCTGGTCGGCGACATCGACCGCGGTGGTCTGCTGGCCCACTTCTTCGGCACGGTGGCCATCCTGGAACCCGAGGACCAGGCGCTGATCGCCGGTTTCCTGGTCAACAAGTTCCGCGGGGACGTCACCCTGCTGTCACCCGGGCTGCGGGAACTCGCCGAGCGCACCGGCCGGCCCACCTACGGTGTACTGCCCTGGGCCGACGGCCTGTGGCTGGATACCGAGGACTCGGTGTCGGTGCGCCCCGGCGGCGTGGTCGGCATCCCAGCACCGCCGGTGGGCGCGGAGTGGCTACGGGTCGCCGCCATCCGGTTCCCCCGCATCTCCAACAGCACCGACGTCGAGGCGCTGGCCGCCGAACCCGGGGTGTCGGTGCGCTGGGCCGACACCGTCGCCGACCTGGCCGACGCCGACCTGGTCGTGCTGCCCGGTTCCAAGGCGACCGTCGCCGACCTGGACTGGTTGCGATCCCGCGAGTTGGACCGCGCCGTCGTTGACCACGCCCGGGAAGGCGGACCGGTGCTGGGCATCTGCGGGGGTCTGCAGATGCTGTGCCGGCGCATCGACGACCCGGTGGAATCCGGGCGCGCCGCGGTGCCGGGCCTCGGCTTGCTCGACGCCGACGTCGAGTTCGCCGCGGACAAGACGCTGCTGAGGCACCGGGAGCCGTTGTCGGGCTACGAGATCCACCACGGCCAACTGACCCGCACTCGCGCCGACCCGTGGTGCCCGGACGGCTCGGCGCCCGTCGGGATCACCGCCGGCGCGGTGTACGGAACCCACTGGCACGGGTTGCTGGACAACAACGAGTTGCGGAGGCGCTGGTTGGCCGCTGTCGCAGTGCAGGCCCGCCGCGGCTTCGCCCCCGCCCCCGACACCGACGTACCCGCTGCCCGCGACGCGCAGCTCGACCTGATGGCCGACCTGCTGGCCGCCCACGCCGACCTCGACGCGATCCTGGGCCTGCTCGACCGCGGCGCACCGGCTCGCCCGACGATGCGGACCGTCCTGCATTAACCTGGGCACATGTTGGTGCGGCGTCCCGTTCAGTGGAGCCGCTCCGTCCCGGTGCTGGTGGCAGCCCTGACCGTCGCGGCGGTGGTGGCCGCGCTGGTCGCTTCGGGTGCCACAACCCGAGTGGTCGACGGCACCGCGACCTGGCCGGGGGAGCGGCTGCAGAAGGCGCTGCTCACCAAGGCGGATTTTCCCGCCGGTGTCGGATTCAACCGACTGCACGACACCCCCGACGCCGCCGGTGGCGCGGCCAACGCGCCGAGCATGCTGACTCGTCCGGAAGGCTGCTCGAACGGGCTGACCAACGTCATCGCGGCCTCCGGTGAACGCGGCCCGGGCAGCGCCGAGAAGTACGAGGTGATCTACGACGGCGCCCGGATCATGATGACCGTGCTGTCCTGGCATCTGGATCTGGCCGCACTGGAGGCGACCGCGTCGCGGTGCGAGCACTTCGTCGTGCTCTTCGACGCCGCCGACGCCGGCATCCCGATGACCACCACCGCGCTGCCGCACAGCCACCCGCAGGAGCTGATGTACAAGCAGACAATGGCGCTGGGTTCCGACGCCGCCGACGTCTACATGGGCTTCGCCAACATCGGGTCACTGTCGTTGTTCGGGGTGGTCTTCCCCACGCCCAACCCGAACGTGAACGTCAAGGCCGAACTGCCACAGACGTTTTTGACCGTGTTCGCCAAGCAGTCGGAGCGGCTGCGGGCGGTCTGAACACCAGACCGCCGTGCGGATCGGTGAAACGCCGGGACGCGCGCAGTCACGCTGGGTAGCGTGTGGCGATGTCTTCGACGACCCTCACCGTGGCCGGCCACCCGATGGCCGTCGACGTGTCGGGGCCCGACCGGGGCAACCACGTGGTGCTGCTGGGGGCGGTCACCGCTCCGCGCGACGCCTACGCCGCGCTGTGCGCGCGGCTGCACAACGCGGCGCTGCGCACCGTCGTCATCTCCACCGACGCAAGCCTGCGGACATCCCACGTGATGGGGGTGCTCGACGCCGTCGGGGTGCGCTGGGCGGTGCTGTTCGGGGATCGCGCCGGGGCGGAACGCGCCTGGGAACTCGCCGCCACCTCGCCCGGCCGGTTCACCGCCCTGGTCGCCGTCGACCGCGGGCACCCGCGGGCCTCCGACGAGTCCTCGGACTGCCCGCCGGTGGAATGCGACACCACCATGCTGTTCGGCACCCGGACCTCACGCGCGCAGGCGCGGGCCAGCCAGCGCTACGTCTACGCCGATTTCCGCCAGGTCCCGCTGCTGGACCGCAGCAACGTCGACGATCTCAACGCCCAGTTGGCCGCCGAGATCGTGCTGCGCAGCAACACCTGGTGACGCCCGTCGGCCACGACGATTCCGGCCCCGCAACCTGTTGGTTGCGAGGCCGGAATCGAGTGCGGTCGAAGGGGGACTACTTGTGGTCGGCGCCGCAGGTGCAGTTGGCGCCACACTGACAGTTGGTACAGGTGCAGTTCGGGTTGTCGCAGCCGGAATTCGTTTCATTGCTCATTCTGCATATGTTACCGCCGCCGTCCCGGCGACGGGGAGATTCACCGTAAAGTCCGGCGCCCCTTCGCCGCCGCGATCGGCGCCCAGCACCGGCAACGCCGCCGCGGCCTTTGCGGGCGGGGTGATTCCCGCCACTGCGGGCCGGACGATAACCTGGTAACCGGTAACTCCGTCCTCCCCGGGAAGTTGTGAAACCGGGCCGGGCGGACACGCGAACGCGAAGGGCGAGCAAACCCGTGGCACAGACACGAGAGACCAAAACCGACGTCGTGTTGATCGGCACCGGCATCATGAGTGCCACGCTGGGCGCGTTGCTGCGGCTGGTCGAACCTGACTGGTCGATCACCATGGTCGAGCGCCTCGACGCGGCCGCCGCGGAGAGCAGCGACCCGTGGAACAACGCCGGCACCGGGCACTCGGCGCTGTGCGAGCTGAACTACACCCCCGAGCTGCCCAACGGCACCATCGACATCACCAAGGCGGTGACCGTCAACGAGCAGTTCCAGGTATCGCGGCAGTTCTGGGCCTCGGCGGTGGAGAACGGCGTGCTGACCGACGTCCGCAGCTTCCTCAACCCGGTGCCGCACGTGTCCTTCGTGGAGGGCGCCGAACGCGTCGACTACCTGCGCCGGCGCCGCGACGCCCTGGCCGCCAACCCACTGTTCGCGGCCACCGAATTCATCAACGACAACGACGAGTTCGCCCGCCGCCTGCCGTATATGGCCGCCGGCCGAAACTTCACCGAGCCCGTCGCACTGAACTGGAGCACCGACGGCACCGATATCGACTTCGGCGCGTTGTCGAAGAACCTCATCGGCTACGGCGTGCGCACCGGAACGTCCGTCATGTTCGGCCAGGAGGTCACCGACCTCAAGCGTGACGGCGACGGCTGGGAGGTCAGGATCCGCAACCGTCGCACCAAGGAGCGGTCGGTCATCAGGACCCGGTTCGTCTTCGTCGGTGCCGGCGGCGATTCGCTGCCGCTGCTGCAGAAGTCCGGGATCACCGAGGCCAAGGGCTACGGAGGCTTCCCGGTCAGCGGGCAGTTCCTGCGCACCGCCAACCCGGCGGCCACCGGGCGGCATCAGGCCAAGGTGTACGGCTTCCCGCCGCTGGGCGCCCCGCCGATGTCGGCGCCGCACCTGGACACCCGCATCATCAACGGCCAGCCGTGGCTGCTGTTCGGACCGTTCGCCGGCTGGTCGCCGAAGTTCCTCAAGTTCGGCAAGATCACCGACCTGCCGCTGTCGGTCAAGCCGAACAACCTCGGCTCGATGATCGGCGTCGGGCTCACCCAGATGAGCCTGACCACCTACCTGCTCAGCCAGCTGGCCCTCTCGGAGTCGGACCGCATCGCCGCGCTGCGGGTGTTCGCCCCGACCGCCGACGGCGCGGACTGGGACCTGATCACCGCGGGCCAGCGGGTACAGGTGATCAAACCCGCCGAGGGCTTCGGCGGCACCCTGGAGTTCGGCACCGCCGTGCTGGCCTCGTCCGACGGCAGCATCGCCGGGCTGCTCGGTGCGTCCCCGGGTGCCTCGACCGCCGTCCCGGCCATGCTCGACGTGATGACGCGCTGCTTCCCCGATCGGTACCAGCGCTGGCAGCCGCGGCTGACCGAGCTCATCCCGTCGCTGGGCACCGAGTTGTCCGGTGAGCCCAAGCTGTTCGACGAGGTGTGGAACTGGGGGAACCGGGTGCTCGGACTGGGCTCGCAGGTTCCCGCCGTCGATCCGACCATCTGACGCCGATCATGACGCCCGCGCTGCGCCGGTCCTGGGCCAAGGACATCGATGCCGCGACGCTCTATGAGCTGCTGAAACTGCGCGTCGAGGTGTTCGTCGTCGAACAGGCGTGTCCGTACCCCGAACTCGACGGCCGCGACCTGCTTGCCGAGACCCGCCAGTTCTGGCTGGAGAACCCCGACGGGCAGGTGATCGCCACGCTGCGGCTGATGGAGGAGCATCCCGGCGGAACGAAGGAGTTCCGGATCGGGCGGGTGTGCACCCGCCGGGACGAACGCGGACACGGGCACGCCGCCCGGCTGCTGATGGCGGCACTCGCCGAGGTGGGGGACCACCCGTGCCGGGTCAACTCGCAGACCTACCTGGCCGACATGTACGCCCGGCACGGATTCGTCGCCGACGGACCGGAATTCACCGAGGACGGCATCCCGCACATTCCCATGGTTCGGGGAATCGGGTGAGTGCCCCTGCGGTTCCCCCGTATCCGTTCAGCGCCATCGTCGGTCACGACCGGCTACGGCTGGCGCTGCTGCTGTGTGCCGTACGGCCCGAGATCGGCGGCGTGCTGATCCGCGGCGAGAAGGGCACCGCGAAATCCACCGCCGTGCGGGCCCTCGGTGCGCTGCTGGCCGAGGTCGACGGCGGCCGGCTGGTCGAACTGCCGATCGGAGCCACCGAGGACCGGGTGATCGGATCACTGGACCTGCAGAAGGTGCTCGGCGCCGGCGAGCACGCCTTCTCCCCGGGCCTGCTGGCCAACGCGCACGGCGGAGTGCTCTACGTCGACGAGGTCAACCTGCTGCACGACCACCTCGTCGACATCCTGCTGGACGCCGCCGCCATGGGCCGGGTGCACATCGAACGTGACGGCGTCTCGCATTCCCACGACGCCCGATTCGTGTTGATCGGCACGATGAATCCCGAAGAGGGCGAGCTGCGTCCGCAGCTACTGGACCGGTTCGGCCTGACCGTGCAGGTGCGGGCGTCCCGGGACATCGACGTGCGCACCGAGGTGATAGCCGCGCGGCTGGCCTACGAGGCCGACCCGCACGCATTCGCCGCAGGGTATGCCGATGCCGAGGGTGCGCTGATCCGTCAGATCGCCGACGCCCGGGCCAGGGTGAGCTCCGTTGTCCTGCCGGACAACGAGTTACGGCGGATCGCCGGGCTGTGCGCGGCGTTCGACGTGGACGGTATGCGCGCCGATCTGGTGGTGGCCCGCACCGCCGTCGCACACGCCGCCTGGCGCGGCGCCGACGAGGTGGACGCCGACGACATCCGGGTGGCCGCCGAACTGGCACTGCCGCACCGCCGCCGCCGCGACCCGTTCGACGATCCGGACCTGGACTCCGATACGCTGGAACAGGCGCTGCGCGACGCCGACCCGGAGCCCGATCCGGACTCCGACCCGCCGGGCGGCGGCGCACCCGACGACGGCGGGCCCGGTGACGGACCGTCCGACGGCAGGTCGCCGAGTGGTACCGAATCGGCTGCGCCGCACGGTGAATCGGTCGACGGGCCCGGTTCCGCGGCGCCGCCGCGGCCCAGCGGAACACCCGGAGCCACCTTCCGCACCCGTGCGCTGCGGGTGCCCGGCGTCGGTGAGGGGGCACCCGGCCGTCGTTCCCGGGCCCGCAACCGCACCGGCGCGATGATCGGGCCGGCGCAGCCCGGCGATGAAAACGGCACCGGGATCCACCTTTTCGCGACGCTGCTGGCCGCGGCCGAGCGCGCCGAGAGACCCGGCCCGTTGCGCCCGATTCCCGCCGACCTCTACCGGGGCATCCGGGAGGGCCGGGAGGGCAACCTGGTCATCTTCTGCGTCGACGCCTCGGGCTCGATGGCCGCCCGCGACCGGATGTCGGCGGTCACCGGCGCCGCACTGTCACTGCTGCGCGACGCCTATCAGCGCCGCGACAAGGTCGCCGTCATCACCTTCCGCGGTCAGGGCGCCGAGGTGCTGTTGCCGCCGACATCCTCGGCCTACATCGCCGGCCGCCGGCTCACCGACTTCGCCACCGGCGGGAAAACTCCGCTGGCACAGGGCCTGCTGACGGCGTCCGAGTTGGTATCCCGGGAACGGGTGCGTGATCGCACCCGGCGTCCGCTGGTGGTGATCCTGACCGACGGCCGCGCGACCGGTGGTCCCGATCCGCTGGGCCGCACCCGGCTGGCCGCGACCCGGCTGCGCGCCGAAGATGCGGCAGCGGTCGTGGTGGACTGCGAAACCGGTTACCTACGACTGGGTCTGGCCGCCGACCTGGCCCGGGCGCTGGATGCCCCGGTCATCCGACTGGACCGGTTGCGTGCCGACGCACTGACCGCGGCGGTTCGGTCCGCCGCCTGACCAACAGGAGACCCGTTATGCCGCAAGGCCGTCCGGTCAGCGTTCCCGACGACGGGCTGAGCACCAAGGCCCGGCGCAATCAGCCGGTGCTGGCCGTGCACACCGGCACCGGGAAGGGCAAATCCACCGCGGCGTTCGGCATGGCGTTGCGCGCCTGGAACGCCGGGCTGAGCGTGGCGGTGTTCCAGTTCGTCAAGAGTGCCAAGTGGCGGGTCGGCGAGGAGTCGGCGTTCGCCGCGCTCGGCCGGTTGCACGAGGAACAGGGCATCGGTGCCCCGGTGGAATGGCACAAGATGGGCTCCGGCTGGTCCTGGTCGCGCAAACAGGGCGATGACACCGACCACGCCGCCGCGGCCGCCGACGGCTGGGCGGAGATCACCCGGCGGCTGGCCAATGCCCGGCACGATTTCTACGTGCTCGACGAGTTCACCTATCCGCTCAAGTGGGGCTGGATCGACACCGCGGCCGTCGTTGAAACGCTGGCGGCCCGGCCGGGCAGCCAGCACGTCGTCATCACCGGCCGGGACGCGCCGGCGGAACTCATCGACGCCGCCGATCTGGTCACCGAGATGGTGAAGGTCAAACACCCGATGGACGCGGGCCGCAAGGGGCAGAAAGGGATCGAGTGGTAGGAGGGGCAAGGCCCGTCACTCGGGTGAGGGCGTCCGTGGTCGGGGGAGGCACACAGTGGTGACGGAGGCGACGCCCGTCACTCGGGTGAGGGCGTCGGTGGTCGGGGGAGGCACACAGTGGTGACGGAGGCGACGCCCGTCACTCGGGTGAGGGCGTCGGTGGTCGGGGGAGGCACACAGTGGTGACGCCGGGGGTGGTGATCGCCGCGCCGGCATCCGGCACCGGCAAGACCACCGTCGCGACCGGGCTGATGGGCGCCCTGCGCCGGGCCGGGCGCAGCGTCGCCGGCTTCAAGGCCGGACCGGACTTCATCGACCCCGGATACCACGCGCTGGCCACCGGCCGGCCCGGACGCAACCTCGACCCCGTCCTCGTCGGCGACAACCTGGTCGCACCGCTGTACGCGCACGGCGCCGACGGCGCGGACATCGCCGTCGTCGAAGGCGTGATGGGCCTGTTCGACGGCCGGATCGGTGCGTCCGTCGGGGTTCCCGCCGGATCGACCGCCCACGTCGCCGGCCTGCTCGGCACCCCGATCCTGCTGGTGGTCGACGCCCGCGGACAGAGCCAGAGCCTGGCCGCGCTGCTGCACGGCTTCGCCACCTTCGACGCCGGCACCCGACTGGCCGGGGTCATCCTCAACCGGGTCGGCTCGCCGCGGCACGAGCAGGTGCTGCGCGACGCCTGCGAGACGGTCGGCCTGCCGGTGCTCGGTGCACTGCCCCGGGCCACCGAGCTGGAGGTCCCGTCGCGCCACCTCGGCCTGGTCACCGCCGCCGAACACGGCGCCGCCGCTCGGGCGGCCGTCGACGCGATGACCGCGTTCGTCGGCGCCCACGTCGATCTGGGCGCCGTCGTCGCCCTGGCCGCGGCGAAAACCGGCGCCACCTCGTGGAGCGCGGCCGAGGCCGTCGGGCAACCGGTGACCGGGGACCCGGTGGTGGCTGTGGCCGCCGGCCCGGCATTCACCTTCGGCTACGCCGAGCACACCGAACTGCTGACGGCCGCCGGCGCGCGCGTCGTCACCTTCGACCCGCTGCGCGACGAGCTGCCCGACGGGACCGCCGCGGTGCTACTCGGCGGCGGCTTCCCCGAGCAGTACCTGCCCGAACTGTCGGCCAACACGGCGCTGCGCCAACAGATCCGGACGCACTGCGGTCCGGTGCACGCCGAATGCGGGGGACTGACCTACCTGATGGACGATCTGGACGGGCACCCGATGTGCGCGGTGCTGGCCGGCTCGGCCCGGTTCACCCCCAAGCTCAGCCTCGGCTACCGCGACGCGGTCACCGTCACCGACTCCGTTGTCTTCCCGGCGGGCATCCGGGTCACCGGCCACGAGTTCCACCGCACGACGATCGACTACACGGCCGAATACAGCCCGGCGTGGAAGTTCCGGGACGCCACCGGTGCGACGGTCGCCGACGGCGCCGCACACCGGGCGGTGTTCGGCGGCTACCTGCACACCCACCCCGCCGCCAGCCCGGCCGCGGTCCGCCGGTTCGTCGAGCACGCCGTTAAGCTCACCGGGTGAGCGAGAACGCCTACCTCGTCGGGCTGCGACTGAGCGGCAAGAAGGTGGTGGTGGTCGGTGGCGGATCGGTCGCCCAACGGCGGCTGGGCCTGCTGGTCTCCGCCGGAGCCGACGTGCACGTCGTCGCCCGCACCGTCACCCCCGCCGTGGAAGCCACCGCCGGGGTCACGGTCACCCTGCGCGACTATCGCGACGGAGACCTCGACGGCGCCTGGTACGCGCTGGCCGCCACCGACGATCCCGACGTCAACGCCGCCGTCGTCGCCGAGGCGGACCGGCGCCGCATCTTCTGCGTCCGGGCCGACGCCGCCGTCGACGGCAGCGCGGTCACCCCGGCGACCTTCGGTCACGACGGATTGTCCATCGGGGTGCTGGCCGGCGGCGAACACCGGCGCTCGGCCGCCATCCGCACCGCCATCCGGGAGGCCCTCGCCTCGGGCCTGGTGCAGGCCGGTGTTGACGAGGAGACCGCCGAGTTGCGCGGCACGGTCGCGTTGGTCGGCGGCGGTCCGGGCGATCCGGAGCTGATCACCGTGCGCGGCCGGCGACTCCTGGCCCGCGCAGACGTGGTGGTCGCCGACCGGTTGGCCCCGCCCGAGTTGCTCTCGGAACTGCCCGCCCACGTCGAGGTCATCGACGCCGCCAAGATCCCCTACGGCCGGGCGATGGCGCAGGAGGCCATCAACGACGTGCTGATCGAACGGGCCCGGGCCGGGGCGTTCGTGGTGCGGCTCAAGGGTGGGGACCCGTTCGTCTTCGCCCGCGGCTACGAGGAGGTCATCGCCTGCGCCGAGGCCGGCATCCCGGTGACCGTAGTGCCCGGAGTGACCAGCGCGATCGCGGTTCCGGCGCTGGCCGGTGTGCCCGTCACTCACCGTGGCGTCAATCACGAATTCGTCGTCGTCAGCGGCCACCTGGCTCCGGACGCACCCGAATCGTTAGTGAATTGGGACGCACTTGCGGCAATGACCGGAACCATCGTGCTGTTGATGGCCGTCGAACGTATCGAACTGTTCGCCGCGGCGCTGCAAAAGGGTGGTCGACCAGCGGATACGCCGGTGCTGGTGGTTCAGCAGGGCAGCACCGCGGGCCAGCGGACGGTGCGCGCCACGTTGGCCGATGTTGCGACCGTGATTCGCAGCGAAGGAGTACGTCCACCTGCGATTATCGTGATCGGACCGGTGGTGGAGGTCGCCGACGCGGTGGGTGGCCGGTGATGACCAACACCACAGTCACGGGCTTAAACTTCTCTTAATATTACTGTAGGGTAAGCCGCTATGACGGCTCTCAACGAAGCAGAGCAGGCGATGACAGCTACCGATCCCGAACCCCGGGACCGCGCTGGGCGCCCGCGCCTGGATCGGACCGATGAGCTCGCCGGCCGGATCGCCGAATGGCTGCCCTCCTGGCGTTTCATCTCCGCAGTCGTGGCCATCGGCGGCATGCAGCTGCTGGCCACCATGGACTCCACCATCGCGATCGTGGCGCTGCCCAGGATCCAGGCCGACCTCGGCCTGTCCGACGCCGGTCGCAGCTGGGTGATCACCGCCTACGTGCTGACCTTCGGCGGCCTGATGCTGCTGGGCGGACGGCTCGGCGACACCATCGGCCGCAAGCGCACCTTCATCGTCGGCGTCGCACTGTTCACCATCGCCTCGGTTCTGTGCGCCTCGGCCTGGAACGAAACCACTCTGGTCATCGCGCGACTCCTGCAGGGCGTCGGCGCGGCGATCGCCAGCCCGACGGGCCTGGCACTGGTGGCCACCACCTTCCCCAAGGGTCCCGCACGAAATGCGGCGACCGCCGTGTTCGCCGCCATGACCGGCATCGGCTCGGTGATGGGCCTGGTGGTCGGTGGCGCGCTGGTGCAGTTCGACTGGCGGCTGGCCTTCTGGGTCAACGTGCCGATCGGCCTGGCGATGATCTACCTGGCACGCAACTCGCTGACCGAGACCCAGCGTGAGCCGATGAAGCTCGATGCCGCCGGCGCGCTACTGGCGACGCTGGCCTGCTCGGCAGCGGTGTTCGGTTTCTCCAGCGGCCCCGAGTACGGCTGGGACAGCCCCGTGGCCATGATCTCCGGGGCCGCGGCTGTGGTGTTCTTCGGCTGCTTCGTGCTGGTGGAGCGCTCGGCGGAAAACCCCGTCGTGCCGTTCAAGCTGTTCGCCGACCGCAACCGGCTGGCCACCTTCGCCGCGATCTTCCTGGCCGGCGGCGTGATGTTCACCCTCACGGTGCTGATCGGCATCTACGTGCAGGACATCCTGAAGTACAGCCCGCTGGAGGCGGGCGTCAAGTTCATCCCGTTCGTCATTGCCCTGGGGGTCGGGCTGGGCTTGTCCAGCCAGCTGGTGTCCTACTTCTCGCCGCGGGTGCTGGTGATCGGCGGCGGCATCCTGGTACTGGGCGCCATGATCTACGGCTCCACCCTGCACGAGGGCATTTCCTACTTCCCGAGCCTGGTGCTGCCGATCACCGTCGGTGGCTTCGGCATCGGCATGATCGTGGTGCCGCTGACCGTGTCGGCGATCGCCGGGGTCAGCTTCTCCGAGATCGGCCCGGTGTCGGCGATCGCGCTGATGCTGCAGAACCTCGGCGGTCCGGTGGTGCTGGCCATCATCCAGGCCGTCATCACCTCCCGGATGCTGTACCTGAACCCCACCACCCGCGACGTCAAGGTCGCCGACATGAACGACGACCAGTTGTCCGCCCTGGACCAGGGCTACGCCTACGGTCTGCTGTGGGTCGCGGCCGTCGCCGTGTTGGTGGGCGCCGCCGCGCTGTTCATCGGCTACACCGCCAAGGAAGTCGCGCACGCCCAGGAAGTCAAGGAAGCGATCGACGCCGGCGAGCTGTGACGCCGCCGTCCCGAATCGTGGGCACAGGCGTGCCAAGATGACCCGGTGAGTTTTCCGGGATATCCGCAGCAGCACTTCGGGCAGATGCCGTACCGGGGCGCCCCGGTGCCGCATCCGCAGGCAACCTTCCCGGGTTACCCGGTGACACCGCCGCGCTCGGGTGGGGGTGAGGCTCTGGTCTCGGTATTGCTGTTGCTCCCGATGCTGGTGCTCATCTTCCTGGGTGACGTGTTGCCCTTACTGGTGCCGGATCTGGACGTGCCGGGTAGATCCGGGTGGTGGTCCGCGGGCTGGGGGATCGCCCTCGGTGTGTACTTCATCCTTCTGGTACTGGTGCGCGGCCGCAGCGTGGGCCGCCGGGTGGGGGCGGTGTTTCTTGCCTTGCCGGCCGCGGTGTTCTTCAGCGGTCCGTCAGTGTGGCACGAGGTGACCGGCCACTACGGGTGGCCGCTGTCGAACAGCTTCACCGTCGGCCGGCTGATCGCGGTGTTCGTTCTGGTGGTGCTCGCCTGGGGCGTTGCCCGGCGCCGCTCCGCGCTGTGGCTGGTCGGACTCGTACTGACGTTTATCGTTGTGGCGCTGTGGCTGTGGGCCAGGGACAGCGTGGTGAACTCGTGGTCCCCAGACACCGACATGGTGCTGCTGCTGATCGTGTCCTACTACGGGGCGATGATCGCCGGCGTGCTCTGCTGCTGGGCCTTCGACGCGATGGGCTCCGGCGGGCGTGGTCGATACCCGGTCGCGATGACCCCCGGCATGGCGCCGGGCCAGCACCCGGGCATGGCGCAGCAGATGTATCCGCAACCGGGATCCGGCGGCTTCGGCTATCCGCCGTCGGGCCCGGCGCCCGGGCGGGGCAGCGGATACAACCCGATGGCCCGGTAGCCACGGCGGGGTAATCCGTTTCGGGACGACGCGCGGTGCCCGGTAGGCTGGCCCGTTGTGATCACCCGCATGTCGGAACTGTTCCTGCGCACCCTTCGTGATGATCCGGCCGACGCCGAGGTCCCCAGCCACAAGCTGTTGATCCGGGCCGGCTACGTCCGCCCGATCGGCCCGGGCCTGTACAGCTGGCTGCCGCTGGGGCTGAAGGTGCTGCGCAAGATCGAAGGCATCGTCCGCGCGGAGATGAATGCCATCGGTGCCCAGGAGATCCTGTTCCCGGCGCTGCTGCCGCGGGCACCCTACGAGCAGACCGGACGCTGGACCGAATACGGTGACGGGCTGTTCCGCCTGCAGGACCGGCGCAAGAACGACTACCTGCTCGGTCCCACCCACGAGGAGCTGTTCACCCTCACGGTCAAGGGCGAATACAGCTCCTACAAGGACTTCCCGGTGGTGCTGTACCAGATCCAGGCCAAATACCGCGACGAGGCGCGGCCCCGCGCCGGCATCCTGCGCGGCCGGGAATTCATCATGAAGGACTCATACTCCTTCGACGTCGACGACGCCGGGCTGCAGCGCGCCTACGACGCGCACCGGGAGGCCTACCAGAAGATCTTCGACCGGCTGGGCCTGCGCTACGTGATCGTCTCCGCGGTGTCCGGCGCCATGGGCGGCAGCGCATCCGAGGAATTCCTGGCCGAGAGCGAGGTCGGCGAGGACACCTTCGTGCGCTGCCTGGAATCGGGCTACGCCGCCAACGTCGAGGCGGTGACGACACCGGCGCCGGCGGGTCTGTCCGACGACGAGATCGCTGCGCTGCCGGCGGCCGTCGAACACGACACCCCGGACACCGAAACCATTGCCACGCTGGTCGACTGGGCCAACTCTGCGGGGCTGGAGCAGTTCGCCGGCCGCGAGGTCACCGCCGCCGACACCCTGAAGAACGTCCTGCTGAAGGTGCGCGTGCCCGGCGGTGACTGGGAGCTGCTGGCCATCGGCGTGCCCGGGGACCGCGAGGTCGACGACAAGCGCCTCGGCGCCGCACTGGAGCCCGCCGAATACTCGCTGCTGGAGGCCGCCGACTTCGCGAAGTATCCCTTCCTGGTGAAGGGCTACATCGGACCGAAGGCGCTGCGCGACAACGGCGTCCGCTATCTGCTGGACCCGCGGGTGGTCCCCGGGACGGCGTGGATCACCGGTGCCGACGCGCCGAATCGGCACGTCGTGGGGCTGGTCGCCGGACGTGACTTCACCGGCGACGGCACCATCGAGGCCGCCGATGTGCGCGACGGTGACCCGTCGCCGGACGGTGCCGGCGCACTGGTCAGCGCACGCGGCATCGAGATCGGCCACGTCTTCCAGCTGGGACGCAAGTACACCGATGCGTTCTCCGCCGACGTGCTCGGCGAGGACGGCAAGCCGGTGCGGCTGACCATGGGCTCCTACGGAATCGGGGTGTCCCGGCTGGTGGCGGTGATCGCCGAACAGCAGCACGACGAGCTCGGCCTGCGCTGGCCGGCCAGCGTGTCGCCGTTCGACGTGCACCTGGTGATCGCCAACAAGGACGAGCAGGCGCGCGCGGGTGCGACCGAGCTGGCCGCTGAACTGGACCGCCGCGGCCTGGAGATTCTGCTCGACGACCGGACTGCCTCGCCGGGGGTGAAGTTCAAGGACGCCGAGTTGCTCGGTGTGCCGTGGATCGTCGTGGTCGGCCGCGGTTGGGCCAACGGCGTGGTGGAACTGCGCAGCCGGTTTACCGGGGAGACCCGGGAAATCCCGGTCGCCACCGCTGCGCAGCAGATCGTCGCCGCGATCGGGTAATCCTCGCGGGACGGGTTCCGCTGTTAGTCTCGGGGTATGGACTCCGGGAGGGTGGATTCCGGGCACCGGGGCTGATCGGCAAGGGGATGGCGATGAGGCGTTTCGGCATGGTGGCGGCGGTGGCCGCGATCGGATTCTTCACGGCGGCAACGGCATCGGCGGCGCCCGACGTCACCGGCCAGTACAACGTGGAGAACTCGTCGGAGACGTGGACCGTGACCAGCTGCGGTGTCGGCTGCGTCGACATCAACTCCAGCGGCGGCCACAACCGGCATCTGCATCTCAACGACGGCCGCTGGGTCTCGGTACCGTTCGTCGGCTCGGTGCACTGCCCGGTGGACAACAGCGAGGCCGCCGCCGAGATGACGACGACGGTCAACGAGAGCTTCACCGAGTACAACGACCACACCATCCGGGTGATCGGCACCTGCGAGAACGGTTATTCATTCATCGGTCAGGCGCCGGACGTCTCGGGAGGACTCGTTAAACAGTCCTGATCTTCGGCGAGGATCAGGCCGACATCATGGCCAGAAAGCCGGGCCAGTCCGGGAACAGCGCGCGGTCGACGAGTTCGACGCGCACACCGGCCGGATCGAGATAGTAGGCGAAGGCCGAGAGTGTTTCGCCGGTGGGCCGGGCTTCCTGCCGGTACCCGGCGGCTTCCAGCCGGGCCGCGGTTGCGGGTAGGTTGTCGACCCAGTAGCCCAGATGGTGGGTGGCGTTGCCCGGCGGCGCGGTCCAGATGGTGCCCGCCACCTCCTGGACCAGTTCCAGGTGCGGAGCCTGGCGGGAGTAGACGAATTTGAACGGCACGTCGTAGTCGCCGTCGACCGTGGTGACCGACAGCGTCGCCTCCACCGGCCGGGTCCACCGGTAGCCGGCCGCCTCGGTGAGTCGTGTTGCGGCCGAGTCGATATCGGCGACGACGATGCCGACGTGGTAGAGGTCCGTGGCGAGCAGTGGTGGCGCGGTCATGAGGTTGCGTCCGTCTCGGCTTTCTCGGCGTTGCGTCGTTCCAGCCAGGCGACCAGGGACCGTCCGGCCTCCAGTACGTGCTGCTCGGCGATGCGGCGGGCACGTTCGGGATCGCCGGCTGCTATCGCGTCGAGCAGCTGGCGGTGCTCGTCGAGAGAGTGCTGCTCATGCTCGGGGAACAGGGTCAGGAAGTTGAACGGCACCACTCGTACGGCCTGGCGGACCTGAGCCGCCAGCCGGGGGGAGTGGGCGGCGCGGTGGATCTCCTGGTGAAAGCGCCAATTCGCCTCGCCGATGCTGTCCGAGCCGGAGCGGGCCTCCACCTCGGCGGCCAGCCGGCGCAGCTCGGCGAGTTCCTCGGCGGTGATGCGTTCGGTGGCCCATGCGGCTGCCTGGCCGGTCAGCACCCCGAGGATGGTGAAACTGTCCAGCACATCGGCGGTTTCAATACCGATCACGGTGATCCCGCTGCGGGGCGCGATGTGCACCAGCCCCTCGAAGGACAGTTCCAGCAGCGCCTCGCGCACCGGGGTACGGCTGGTGGCGAACTCGGCGGTGATGGCGTCCAGGTCGATGCGGCTGCCCGCGGGCAGGGTGCCGGTGAGGATGCGGTCTCGCAATTCGCGCGCAGCGCGTTCCCTGACGGTGCCGGAGACGTCGACCGGGCTGGACATGGCCAAACGCTAGCACGAATTCAACAGTTGATATCTGATATATCAGATGTTAGATTTCGGATATGACGAGCGCGAAGAAGCGGCAGATGTCCCTGGTGGCCTTCATGCAGGCCGGAAGCACCTCGGTTTACTCGGGTTCCTGGCGCCACCCCGCCAATGAGCCGGGGTACCTCGACGCGTCCTTCTACGCCAAGATCGGCCGCCAGCTCGAAGAGGGTTGTTTCGACCTGATGTTCTTCGACGACCGCCTGGCCATGCCGGGCATCTATGGCGGGACTGTCGACGAAGCGGTGCGCTACGGCGCGCGCCCGGTCAAGCTCGACCTCGGCATCGTGCTCGGCGTGCTGGCGCACGCAACGTCCAAGATCGGCCTGGGTGGCACCTATTCGACCACCTACTACGCGCCGTTCCACGTCGCCCGGACCTTCGGCACCCTCGACCACCTCTCCGGTGGTCGCGGTGCCTGGAACGTGGTGACCTCCATCAACGACAGTGAAGCCCAGAACTACGGCGTGGAGGCGATTCTCGGCCACGACGCCCGCTATGACCGTGCCGATGAGTTCATGGAGGTCGTCACCGGGCTGTGGGAGACCTGGGAGGACGACGCGATCATCGCCGACCGGGAGGCCGGCATCTTCGCCGACCCGGACAAGGTGCACGAACTGCACCACAAGGGTGAGTACTTCTCCTCCCGCGGGCCGCTGACCGTACCGCGCACCCCGCAGGGCCGACCGGTACTGCTGCAGGCCGGATCCTCGGGTCGCGGACGTGAATTCGCCTCCCGCTGGGCGGATCTCATCTTCACCGGTGATCCGGGAATCGAGGTCGCCCGCAACCACTATGCCGACCAGAAGGCCCGCATCGCCGAGGCCGGCCGCGATCCCGAGCAGGTGAAGATCTGCCCCATGGCCTACGCGGTGGTCGGCGAGACCGAAGCGCAGGCGCGTGACCGTGAGGCCATGCTGCTCAACGACCTCGTGCATCCGATGGCCTCGCTGACGCTGCTCTCGGAGCTGATGAACTACGACTTCGCCAAGCACAACCTCGACGACCCGATCACCGACGAACTGATGGAAGAAGCCCAGGGCATCAAGGGTCTGGTGAAGAACCTGCACGACCACATCGGCGGCACCGTCACCGTCGGCGACCTAGCCGCTCACCGCGCCACCCTGCTGCAGGGCCCGCGCTTCGTCGGCACCGGAACCCAGGTGGCCGACCAGATGACCGAGTGGTTCGAATCGGGTGCCTGCGACGGATTCGTGCTGGCCGCCTCGCACTTCCCGGGTGCGTTCGAGGACGTCACCCGCATGGTGGTGCCGGAATTGCAGCGCCGCGGCCTGTTCCGCGAACGCTACGAGGGCAACACCCTGCGTGACCACCTGGGCCTGAGCCGGTACGAGTCGGCCCCGTCCGCTGCTGCCGCGATCTAGATGGCGGTCAACAACGGTTCCCTCCTGGAGGGCGTACGGGTCCTGGATCTGGCGACGTTGGCGGCCGCACCTCTGGTGGCGACCTATCTCGGCGAATTCGGTGCCGACGTCATCAAGATCGAGCAACCCGGTTCGGGTGACGCGATCCGGACCTGGGGAAATCAACGCAACGGCGTCGGGCTGATGTGGAAGTCGGTGGGCCGCAACAAACGTGGCGTCACCGCTAACCTGCGCGACCCCAAAGGCCAAGAGCTGGTTAAGGGCCTGGTCAAACACGCCGACGTGGTGATCGTCAACACCCGGCCGCAGACGCTGCGCAAGTGGGGCCTGGACTACGAGAGCCTGCGCGCGGTCAACGACAAGATGATCATGTTGCACATCACCGGATTCGGGCTTTCCGGCCCGAAATCCGAGCGTCCCGGTTTCGGCACGCTCGGCGAGGCGATGAGTGGTTTCGCGAACATCACCGGCGAGGCCGACGGGCCTCCAACGCTGCCGCCGTTCATGCTGGCCGACGGCGTCGCCTCGCTCAACGCCGCGTACGCGGTGATGATGGCGCTGTATCACCGCGACGTGCACGACGGCCCCGGGCAGTTGATCGACGTGAACCTCATCGACCCGCTGTCCCGGCTGATCGAGCAGACCCTGCTCGGTTACGACCAGCTGGGCCTGGTGCCCACCCGCGCCGGAAACCGGTGGGACATCTCCGCGCCGCGCAATACCTACCGCACCTCCGACGGGAAGTGGCTGGCCATGTCCGGTAGCTCACCGGCGCTGGCGTTGCGGGTGTTCAAGGCCATCGGGCGCGACGACATGGTCACCGACGGCGACTTCTCCGACCCGCAACGACGGCTGGCCCGCGCCGTCGAGATCGACGAGATCGTCGCCGGCTGGGTGGCCTCGAAGACCCTCGACGAGGCGATGGCCGTCCTGGATGCCGCCGAGGTCGCCGCGGCGCCGGTCTACGACATCACCCAGTTGGTCGCCGACGAACAGCTGCGCCACCGCGAGGTCTTCGTCAAGGTCGACGACGACGAGCTCGGCGCGATGACGGTGCAGGCACCGGTGCCGCGATTCTCCGAGGCTCAGGGCCGGGTCGAGCACCTGGGGCCCAAGCTGGGTGAGCACAACGCCGAAGTCTACGGCGAGCTTCTGGGTTTGACCGCAACCGATTTGGAACAGCTGCGCGCCGACGGCGTGCTCTAGAAAGGAACGAAGATTCGATGACCGGGCTACTGCGCCGCTCCGAGCTCGCCCTGCCGGCCTGCAATGACCACATGTTCGCCAAGGGAGCATCCAGCGGCGCCGACCTGGTCTTCCTCGATCTCGAAGACGCCACCCCGGTATCGCTGAAGGTGGAATCCCGGGCCAAGGCGATCAAGGCGCTCAACGAGCTGGACTGGGGGCACACCGCCCGCGCCATCCGGATCAACGGACTGGACACGCCGTGGTGCCACGACGATCTGATCGAGGTCGTCACCGGGGCAGGTGCGAACCTGGACACCGTCGTCATCCCCAAGGCGCTCACCGCCCGCGACGTGTGGTGGGTCGACGTCATGCTCACCCAGCTGGAGGAGAAGCTCGGGCTGAGCAAGAAGATCCGGCTCGAGGTGCTCATCGAAGAGGTCGAGGGTCTGGCCAACGCCGAGGAGATCGTGCGGGCCAGTCCCCGGCTGGACGCGGTGATCTTCGGCGTCGGCGATTTCTCGCTGTCGCAGGGCGCGCGGGTGGACACCAACTTCGACCCACTGGACCCGTATCCCGGTGACTTCTGGGCGTACGCGCGCAACAAGGTGATGGTCGCCGCCCGGATCGCCGGGATCGACGCGATCGACTCGCCGTACCCGGACTACCAGAACCTGGCCGGCTACGAGGCCGAGGCGCGACGCTCCTCGCTGTACGGCTACACCGGCAAGTGGGCGATCCACCCGTCGCAGATCCCGATCGCCAACGCCGTGTTCGCGCCCACCGAGCAGGAGATCGCGCTGGCACAGCGCAATATGGCCGCCTACCGCGAGGCCGAAGCCGCGGGCCGCGGCGCGGTAGGCGTCGAGGGTGTGCTGGTCGATGCCGCACACGTGAAGAAGGCCCGCGAGGTGCTCGATCGCGCCGAGCTGATCAAGAGCGCGGCTCGGTAGAGGGCTCCCGGACCGTTCAGCGCGTGCTGACCTGTTGCAACCTCGATCTGATCATCTCCGTCGGCTACCGGGTCAACAGCAAGGTCGCGACCCAGTTCCGCATCTGGGCCACCGAACGCCTGCGGGACTATCCGGTGCGCGGATACGCCATCAACGAGCAGCGGCGCTGTTCGTCATTTTCTGGCCCGCAACGGTGTACTCACCGACGCTGCGGGTAACCCACGGATCACGAACAACGCCCTTGCCGCCATAACGCTTATGGTGGCTATGAGTGCCCCGAAGGAAAAGGACCTGATGATTGCCCTGCTCACCCGCATGCTCGCAGTTGAGGGTGAGCGCTAGGGAGGCGCCTATGCAGACCGCAGAGCAGATGGAGCTGGCCGGCTCCGAGGAGGCCGTCCAGCAGATCATCGATGGCTACCTGCACGACGGCATCGTCGGGCAGGTGGGCCTGGAACTGGAAGCGCACTGCGTCGACCCGGCCGATCCGGCGCGCCGACCGGGATGGGCGGAACTGACCGCGATCGTCGAGTCACTTCCGGTGCTGCCCGGTCAAGCCGTGCCCAGCATCGAACCCGGCGGTGCGCTGGAGCTCTCCGGGCCGCCGGCCGACGGCGCGGCGACTGCCATCGCGGCGATGGCCGCCGACCACGCCGTGCTGCGCGCCGCATGCGCGCAAGCGGGGCTGGGTCTGGTGCTGCTCGGCGCCGACCCGCTGCGTCCGCCGCGGCGCATCCATCCCGGGCGCCGATACCGCGCCATGGAGTGTTGCTTCCGTGCCCTCGGCCACGGGACCGACGGCGCGGCGATGATGACCTCCACCGCGGCGCTGCAGGTCAACGTCGATGCCGGTCCGCGATCGGGCTGGCCGGCCCGACTGTGGCTGGCACACGCGCTGGGCCCGGTGATGATCGCGATCACCGCCAATTCGCCGATGCTGGGCGGAGCCCGCACCGGTGCGGTGTCCGAGCGCCGGCGCATCTGGGGGCGCCTGGACCCGGCGCGCTGCGCACCGGTGCCCGACGGCGCCGACGGCTGGGCGCGCTACGCCCTGGGCGCACCGGTGCTGGCGGCCTACGCACCCGATGCCGACGGCACCGGTTCCGCCAACGCTGGTGCCGCAGCCGGGAAGCCGGTGACGTTCGCCGACTGGGCCGACGGTCGTGTTCGGCTGCACGGCCGCCGCCCGACCGCAGATGACCTCGACGAGCACCTCAGCACCCTGTTCCCCCCGGTACGCCCGCGGGGCTGGCTGGAGATCCGCTACCTCGACGCCGTCCCGCACGATCTCTGGCCGGCCGTGGTGTTCACGCTGGCGACCCTGCTCGACGACCCGCTCGCCGCGGGCCGGGCCGCCGAAGCCGTCGAACCCGTCGCCGGCGCTTGGACCACCGCGGCCCGGATCGGGCTGGCCGACCCGGCGCTGCACACCGCGGTCACCCGCTGCGTGACCGTCGCCGCCGAGCGCGCGCCGTCGTCGCTGCAGCCCGCTATGGCCGGGCTGGTGGACCGCGTCGAACAACGGCGCTGTCCCGCCGATGATTTCACCGATCGCGTGGCCGACGCCGGTTTGCCCGCAGCCCTGGCCGAACTCGCCCGGGACCAGCCGTGAGCACCCGCGACGCACTGGCCGCCGGACTGCACCGCGCCCGGCAGCGGACCCTGACGCTGACCGACCTCGACGACACCACCCTGTGCCACCAGCACGATCCGCTGATGAGCCCACTGGTGTGGGACCTGGCGCACATCGGGCAGCAGGAGGAATTCTGGCTGTTGCGCGACGGCGACCCCACCCGGCCCGGACTCCTGGCACCCGACGTCGACAGCCTCTACGACGCCTTCGTACACCCGCGCTCGGCCCGCGGCGAGCTGCCGCTGCTCTCCCCGGAACAGGCACGCAACTACTGCGCGACCGTGCGCACCGCCGTGTTGGACCGACTCGACGAATTGCCGGACGACGATCCGGGCTTCACCGTCGCCATGGTGATTAGCCACGAGCACCAGCACGACGAGACCATACTGGCCGCCATCAACCTGAGAACCGGAGTCCCACTGCTGGATTCGGGGTGCGCACTACCGGCCGGGCGCCCCGGGCTGGCAGGCGAATCGGTAGTGGTGCCGGCCGGGCCGTTCACGCTGGGCGTCGATCAGGTAGACGAGCCGTACTCGCTGGACAACGAACGACCCGCGCACACCGTCGATGCCCCGGCGTTCCGGATCGCGGTGGTACCGGTCACCAACGGCCAGTGGCGTGCCTTCATCGACGACGGCGGCTACCGGAACCCACAGCACTGGTCGGCGCGGGGCTGGGCGCACCGGGAGGAAGCCGGCCTGCAACGCCCCGGATTCTGGCACTCCGACAACACCACCCGGACACGCTTCGGACACCGCGAGGAGATCCCCGACGCTGAACCGGTACAACACATCAGCTACTTCGAGGCGCAGGCCTACGCCGCCTGGGCCGGCGCCCGGCTGCCCACCGAAATCGAGTGGGAGAAGGCGTGTGCCTGGGACCCTGCGGCCGGCACCCGGCGCCGATATCCCTGGGGGAGTGCGGAACCCACCCCGGCCCACGCCAACCTCGGCGGGGCGGCGCGCCGGCCGGCCCCCGTCGGCTCCTATCCGGCCGGCGCCTCGGCTTACGGGGTCCAGCAGTTGTTCGGCGACGTCTGGGAGTGGACCAGCTCGCGGTTTGCCCCGTGGCCGGGATTCACGCCGATGATCTACCGGCGCTACAGCGAGCCGTTCTTCGAGGGTGACTATCGGGTTCTGCGCGGTGGATCCTGGGCGGTGGCCCCCGACATCCTGCGGCCCAGCTTCCGCAACTGGGATCACCCTCACCGACGCCAGATCTTCGCCGGCCTCCGATTGGCCTGGGACGCCTGATGTGCCGGCATCTGGGCTATCTGGGCGCACCCGTGTCGGTCGCCGAACTCATGCTGGATCCAGCCCACGGGCTGCTGCACCAGTCCTATGCCCCCCGGCGCCAAACCCACGGCCTGCTCAACGCCGACGGCTGGGGTGTCGGCTTCCTCGACGGCACCGACGTGCGCCGCTGGCGCAGCGCCGCCCCGCTGTGGGGCGACGCCTCGTTCGCCTCGATCGCACCCGCGCTGCGCAGCGGTTGCGTGGTGGCCGCGGTGCGCTCGGCCAGCCCCGGCATGCCGATCGAAGCCAGCGCGACGTCGCCGTTCACCGACGGGTGCTGGCTGCTGTCGCACAACGGCGCCGTCGACCGGGCGGTGCTCCCGCACACCGACCGCGCCGAATCAGTCTGCGACAGTGCACTGTTGGCCGCACTGCTCTTTGCCCGCGGCCTGGACAACCTGGCCGCCACCGTCGTCGAAATCGGCGCCGCCGCCCCCTCGGCCCGGCTGAACATCCTGGCCGGCGACGGCACCCGGCTGCTCGCCACCACCTGGGGTGAGACCCTGTCGGTGCTGAACCTGGGCACCGGGGTGGTGCTGGCCAGCGAACCCTACGACGACGACCCGCGCTGGCGCGATATCCCGGATCGTCACCTGGTCGAGGTGGACGCGCACGGCGTGCGCCTGATGCCGCTGGAACGCCGGTGATGCCGGTGCAACTGGCCAACCACCTCGGCGCCGATTCGGCACATCGGGCGCTGCGGGACGACGTCCGCAGTGGCCTTGCGCAGACGCCGAAAACCATTCCCCCCAAGTGGTTTTACGACGAGTCCGGCAGCGCGCTGTTCACCCGCATCACCCGGCTGCCCGAGTACTACCCGACCCGTGCCGAGACCGCGATCCTGACCGACCGGTCCGCGCGGATCGCCGCTCTCACCGGCGCGGACACCCTGGTCGAACTTGGTAGCGGCAATGCGGAGAAGACCCGGCTGCTGCTGGACGCGCTGCGCGACCGCGGTTCGCTGCACCGCTACGTCCCGTTCGACGTCGACGCCGCCATGCTGGCCGACGTCGGCGCGGCTGTCGCCGCGGAGTATCCCGGCATCGAAATCATCGCCGTCTGCGGTGATTTCGAGAAACACCTGGAGACCATCCCGGACGGCGGACGCCGGCTGTTCGCCTTCCTCGGTTCGACGATCGGCAACCTCACCCCCGGCCCGCGGGCCCGGTTCCTGTCCGCGCTGGCCGCGGCCATGGCGCCCGGCGACCATCTGCTGCTGGGCACCGATCTGGTCAAGGACACCGGACGGTTGGTCCGCGCCTACGACGACGCCGACGGGGTGACGGCGGAGTTCAACCGCAACGTGCTGGCGGTGATCAACACCGAGCTGGGAGCCGATTTCGATCCGCAGGCCTACTCGCACGTCGCGCACTGGAACGCCGACGCGGAGTGCATCGAGATGTGGTTGCGGTCCGATCGTGCTCAGCGCGTGCGCATCGCCGAGCTTGATCTGGTCGTCGACTTCGCGGCGGGCGAGGCCATGCTGACCGAGGTGTCGGCCAAATTCCGGCCCGACGGCGTCGCGACCGAACTCAACCTCGCCGGCTTGCGGGCCGTGGAGTTCTGGACCGATCCGGCCGGCGACTTCGGACTGACGCTGGCCGCGAAGTGATCCGCGCCATATCGTGGTGTGCTCCGGTGCAAAATTGGGTAAACAACCGGTTGACCAAACTTTGGGAGGGTGTGCAATGAAGCGCTGGACAATGATGCTGGCCACCGGGGTGGCCGCGGCGACGCTGGTCACCGGCTGTTCGTCGACGATCGGGAACAAGGGCGGGGACACCACCTGCAAGGAGTTCACCGCCGCCGACGAGAAGACGCAGAACGAGACCATCACCAAGATGCTGACCGACCAGGGCAAGAACGAACCGTCGAACCTGGAGCTTTCCGCCACCCGGGCGGCGGTCTCCGGCTACTGCCAGACCCTCGGCACTCCGGACACCAAGATCAGCCAGGCCCCGCACCTGTAGGCCGCTACCGGCCCGGGGGATACGGCAGGTCGGTGGACCAGTCCGGATGCACCAGCACCGGACGGCCCAGATACGGGAACGCCCGCTGCGGGCAGGCCGGACGATCGCAGATCTTGCAGCCCGCGCCGATCGGCACCATCGCCTCGGCGTCGGACAGGTCGATCCCGGCCGCATACACCAGCCGGTCGGCGTGGGCGAGTTCGCAGCCCAGCCCGATGGCGAACCGTTTGCGCGCGCCCAGGTAGTGGCTGGGCTCGGAGGTCACCGTTCGGGCCAGCCAGAAGTAGCTGCGGTCGTCGGGCATCTGGGCCACCTGGGTGAGGAACTGGCCGGGCTGCGCGAACGCGCGGTGCACCACCCACAGTGGGCAGTTGCCACCCACCCGGGAGAAGTGAAATGCGGTGGCGGACTGGCGTTTCGAGATGTTCCCGGCGCTGTCGGTGCGGACGAAGATGAACGGGACACCGCGGGCGTCGGGACGCTGCAGGGTGGACAGTCGGTGGCAGATGGTTTCGAAGCCGACGTTGAAGCGTCGGGCCAGCGCATCGATGTCGTAGCGCAGCGCTTCGGCGGTTTCCAGGAACTGCCGGTACGGCAACAGCAGGGCGCCGGCGAAGTAGTTCGCCAGACCGATCCGCGCGACCCCGCGGGCGTCGGCGCTGAGCTGGTCATCGGCGGCCAGCAGGGCCGTGATCGCCGGCGAGTACTCCAGCAGTGCGATCTGGGTAGCCAGCTGGAAGGCCCGTTGGCCCGGGTAGAGCCAGCGCGCCAGCCTCAGCGTCCGGTTCTCCTTGTCGAAGATCCGCTTGGCATTCGGGGCCAGGGTGTCGTCGAGAATGACCCGGATGCCCAACGTGGACTCGAGCAGCTCGGCGAGTCGAACGTCGAGCTCGCCGACCCGCATGTTGTGTTCGGTGAACAGCGCCTCGGCGGCCATATCCAGCTCGCCGATGTAGTTCTTGCGGTCGTAGAAGAAGTCGCGGACCTCCTCGAACGGCATCGGCTGCCCCACCTCGGGGGACCCCGTCGCGCCGGGTGCGGCCTGCCCGTGCAGCGCTTCCAGCTCGACGTTCGTGTCGTGCAGCCGCCGATGCAGGTTCACCAGCGTCTGCCCGACCTCGGGCATCCGGGCCACCAGTTCCTCGATCTGACCCGGGGTCACCCGCTCGTCGACCAGGATCTCGCGCAGGTCCGCAATTAGCCGCGCGTCGGAGTCGGTGGCGAAGTACTGTGGCGGCAGGTCGAAGCGCTCGGTGACCGACAGCAGCACCGACACCGTCATCGGCCGCTGGTCGTTCTCCAACTGATTGACGTAGCTGGTGGACAGGCCGAGCGCACGGGCAAGCGCGACCTGGGTCAGGCCGCGTTCCTCGCGCAGACGCCGCAATCGGGCGCCGGCGAAACTCTTCGCCACGTTCGCAGACGATACTCCGCGAGGCTTACACAAAGTTTGCATACCGATTGGTACAAGGACGCAAAAATACGCAATTACCGGGTCTTTCCCGGATTTCCGCAGCTGCGTACCGTGCGAACTTATGCAGATTCATGACGTCCGTACCCACCGCAGCGCCGAAGACTTCCCCCGCCACGAGCACCTTGCCGCCAAGATCGCCAAGGTCGCGGCCGATCCGGTGGCCGTGCCCGCCGATACCCAGGAAATGGTGCTCAACCGCATCATCGACAACGCGTCGGTGTCGGCCGCCTCGGTGATCCGCCGCCCCGTCACGGTGGCCCGGGTCCAGGCTCAGGCGCATCCCGCGACCACCGGTTCCGGTGTCTTCGGCATCACCGGCTCGTACTCGCCGGAGTGGGCGGCATGGGCCAACGGCGTCGCGGTCCGCGAACTCGACTTCCACGACACCTTCCTGGCCGCCGAGTACTCCCACCCCGGTGACAACATCCCGCCGCTGGTCGCCGTCGCGCAGCGCCTCGGTGCCACCGGCGCCGACCTGATCCGCGGCCTGGCCACCGCCTACGAGATCCAGATCGACCTGGTCAAGGGCATCTGTCTGCACAAGCACAAGATCGACCACGTCGCGCACCTGGGCGCCTCGGCCGCTGCCGGCATCGGCACCATGCTGCACCTCGACGAAGACACCATCTACAACGCCATCGGCCAGGCCCTGCACCTGACCACCTCGACCCGGCAGTCCCGCAAGGGCCTGATCTCCAGCTGGAAGGCCTACGCCCCGGCCTACGCCGGCAAGGTGGCCATCGAGGCCGTCGACCGGGCCATGCGCGGCGAGGGCTCCCCGTCGCCGATCTGGGAGGGCGAGGACGGCGTCATCGCCTGGCTGCTCGACGGCCCGGAGCACACCTACCAGGTGCCGCTGCCTGCCCCCGGCGAGCCCAAGCGCGCCATCCTGGACAGCTACACCAAGGAACACTCCGCTGAATACCAGAGCCAGGCCCCGATCGACCTGGCGCGGCGGATGCGGGAGAAGATCTCCAACCTCGACGACATCGAGTCGATCGTGCTGCACACCAGCAACCACACGCACGTCGTCATCGGCACCGGCTCGGGGGACCCGCAGAAGTTCGACCCGGACGCCTCGCGGGAGACCCTGGACCACTCGGTGATGTACATCTTCGCCGTCGCTCTGCAGGACGGCACATGGCACCACGAGCGGTCCTACGCACCCGAGCGGGCGCACCGGCCCGACACCGTCGAGCTGTGGCGCAAGATCTCCACCGTCGAGGACCCGGAGTGGACCCGGCGCTACCACAGCCTGGACCCGGCCGAAAAGGCCTTCGGCGCCCGCGCCGTCATCACGCTGAAAAACGGTGAGGTCATCACCGACGAACTGGCCGTCGCCGACGCGCACCCGCTGGGCGCCCGGCCGTTCGCCCGCCAGCAGTACATCAACAAGTTCCTCGAGCTGTCCGAGGGCGTCGTCGAATCCGCTGAGCAGCAGCGCTTCCTGGCCGTCGTCGACGGCCTGGCCGACGCACCGGCCGGCGGCGCCGACGCGCTGAACATCGTGGTCGACCCGATTGTGCTGGACAAGGCCCCCACCATCGGCGCGGGGATCTTCTGATGACCGGGCTGTTGGGCGCCCCGTCGGCACCGGCGGACAAGCGACGCCGGTTCCGCCAGGGGCTGGAATCCGGCAAGCTGCAACGCTTTCCGGGCGCGTTCTCCCCGCTGGTCGCCAAGCTGATCGCCGAACTCGGCTTCGAGGGCGTGTACGTCTCGGGCGCGGTGCTCTCGGCTGACCTCGGCCTGCCCGACATCGGTCTGACCACCCTGACCGAGGTCACCGGCCGCGGCGCCCAGATCGCCTCGGTCACCGACCTGCCGACGTTCATCGATGCCGACACCGGCTTCGGTGAGCCGATGAGCGCGGCCCGCACCGTCACCGTCATGGAGGACGCCGGCCTGGCCGGCCTGCACCTGGAGGACCAGGTCAACCCCAAGCGGTGCGGTCACCTCGACGGCAAGGCCGTGGTGCCGACCTCGGAGATGATCAAGCGGATCCGGGCCGCGGTCACCGCGCGCCGGGACCCCAACTTCATCATCTGCGCGCGCACCGACGCCGCCGGCATCGAGGGCATTCCGGCGGCGATCGAGCGGGCCAAGGCCTACGCCGACGCGGGTGCGGACCTCATCTTCACCGAGGCGCTGCACACCCCGGCCGACTTTGAGCAGTTCCGGGCCGCGGTGGTGACCCCGCTGCTGGCGAACATGACCGAATTCGGCAAGTCCGAACTCCTCACCGCGGCACAGCTTTCCGACATCGGCTACAACATCGTCATCTACCCGGTGACCACGCTTCGGATCGCGATGGGCGCCGTCGAGCGCGGACTGCGCGAAATCGACTCGACCGGAACGCAAGCCGGCTTGCTGGACCAGATGCAGCACCGCAGTCGGCTCTACGAGCTGCTTCGTTACACCGAGTACAACCAGTTCGATTCCGACATCTACAACTTCGCATTGCAGGGAGTACAACGATGACCGTCACCGACGAACCCCGCAAGATCTTCAAGGGCCTGGCCGGAGTCGTGGTGGACACCACCGCCATCTCCAAGGTGGTGCCGGAGACCAACACCCTGACCTATCGCGGCTACGCGGTCCAGGACCTCGCCGCCAACTGCAGCTTCGAGCAGGTCGCCTGGCTGCTGTGGCACGGCGAGCTGCCGACCGACGAGCAGCTGGCGTCGTTCACCGAGCGGGAACGCGCCGCCCGGGCGCTGACCCCCGGGCTCAGCGCGCTGCTGAGCGGTCTGTCGGAGACCTGTCACCCGATGGACGTCGTGCGCACCGCCATCAGCTATCTCGGCGCGCAGGATCCCGCCGAGGACGACCCCAGTGAGCAGGCCAACCTGGCGAAGTCGGAGCGGATGTTCGCGGTGCTGCCGACCATCGTGGCCGCCGACATGCGCCGCCGGCGCGGGCTGGCCCCGATCGAGCCGCGCAGCGACCTCGGCTACTCGGAGAACTTCCTTAACATGTGCTTCGGCGAGGTGCCCGAGCCGGAGATCGTCGCGGCGTTCGGCGCCTCGATGGTGCTCTACGCCGAGCACAGCTTCAACGCCTCGACGTTTGCCGCGCGGGTGGTCACCTCCACCACCTCCGACATCTACAGTGCGGTCACCGCGGGGATCGGTGCGCTCAAGGGCGCGCTGCACGGCGGCGCCAACGAGGCCGTCATGCATGACATGATCGAAATCGGTACCCCCGACAAGGCGGCGGAATGGCTGCACGGCAAGCTGTCTCGCAAGGACAAGGTGATGGGTTTCGGTCACCGCGTCTACAAGAACGGTGACTCCCGGGTGCCGACCATGAAGGAGTCGCTGCTGGCGGTCGCCGCCGTCCGCGACGGGCAGAACTGGGTGGACATCTACAACGTGCTGGAGAGCGCGATGTACGCTGCCACCAAGATCAAGCCGAACCTTGATTTCCCGACCGGGCCCGCCTACTACCTGATGGGATTCGACATCGGTAGCTTCACCCCGATTTTTGTGATGAGCCGCATCACCGGCTGGACTGCCCACATCATGGAGCAGGCCGCCTCCAATGCCCTCATCCGCCCGCTCAGCGACTACGTCGGGCCGCCGCAACGCCCCCTGGGATAGGTACTCATGATTAGCAAGGTCCTCGTTGCCAACCGTGGTGAAATCGCGATCCGGGCCTTCCGTGCGGCCTACGAGCTGGGGTTGTCGACGGTCGCGGTGTTTCCCTACGAGGACCGCAACTCGGTGCACCGGCTCAAGTCCGACGAGTCGTATCAGATCGGCGAGCAGGGCCACCCGGTTCGGGCCTACCTGAGCGTCGACGAGATCGTCTCCACCGCGCTGGCCTCCGGCGCCGACGCCATCTACCCCGGCTACGGATTCCTGTCCGAGAACCCACAACTGGCCGCCGAGTGCGCCCGCAACGGCATCACCTTCGTGGGACCGTCGGCGGATGTGCTGGAGTTGACCGGGAACAAGGCCACCGCGATCGCGGCGGCCCGGGCCGCCGGCTTGCCGGTGCTGCGGTCCTCGGAGCCGTCCTCGGACATCGCCGAGCTGCAGGCTGCGGCGCCCGAGGTGGGCTTCCCGCTGTTCGTCAAGGCCGTTGCCGGCGGCGGTGGCCGCGGTATGCGTCGGGTCACCGAGCCCGGCGAGCTGGCCGAGGCGATCGAGGCGGCCAGCCGGGAAGCGGAGTCTGCGTTCGGCGACCCGATGGTGTTCCTCGAGCAGGCGGTCATCAACCCCCGCCATATCGAGGTGCAGATCCTCGCCGACACCTATGGCAACGTGATGCACCTGTTCGAGCGGGACTGCTCGGTACAGCGCCGGCACCAGAAGGTGATTGAGCTGGCGCCCGCGCCGAATCTGGATCCCGCACTGCGGGAACGCATGTGCGCCGATGCGGTGGCATTCGCCCGGCACATCGGCTACTCCTGCGCGGGCACTGTGGAGTTCCTGCTGGACGAACGCGGTGAGTACGTGTTCATCGAGATGAATCCGCGCATCCAGGTCGAGCACACGGTGACCGAGGAGATCACCGACGTGGACCTGGTGTCCTCTCAGCTGCGGATCGCGGCGGGGGAGTCGCTGGCCGATCTCGGGTTGAGCCAGGACGAGATCGCCATCCGCGGGACGGCGCTGCAGTGCCGGATCACTACCGAGGACCCGGGCAACGGATTTCGCCCGGATACCGGGCGCATCACCGGTTACCGCAGTCCCGGCGGTGCCGGTATCCGCCTCGACGGGGGCGCCACCCTGGGTGCCGAGGTCGGCGCCCACTTCGACTCCATGCTGGTCAAACTCACCTGCCGTGGCCGCGATTTCGCGACCGCGGTGCGCCGGGCCCGTCGTGCCCTGGCGGAGTTCCGCATTCGCGGGGTGTCGACGAACATCGGTTTCCTGCAGGCGGTTCTCGACGATCCGGACTTCCTGGCCGGCCGGGTGACCACGTCGTTCATCGACGAGCGTCCCGCCCTGCTGACCGCCCGTACCAGCGCCGATCGCGGCACCAAGATCCTCAGCTTCCTGGCCGACGTCACGGTGAATCGGCCGCACGGCGAGCGCCCGTCGGCGCTCTACCCGCGCGACAAGCTGCCCGGCGTCGATCTCGACCTCAACCCGCAGCCCGGCTCCAAGCAACTGCTCGACGAGCTCGGTCCCGCCGGATTCGCAAAGTGGCTTCGGGATTCACCGGGGGTGAAGGTCACCGACACCACGTTCCGCGATGCGCACCAGTCACTGCTGGCGACCCGGTTGCGCACCAGCGGGCTGGCCCGGGTGGCGCCGTATGTGGCCCGGCTGATGCCGGAGCTGCTGTCGGTGGAGTGCTGGGGTGGGGCGACCTACGATGTGGCCCTGCGCTTTTTGAAGCAGGACCCGTGGGAGCGGCTGGCCGCGCTGCGCGAGGGGATGCCCAACCTCTGCCTGCAGATGCTGCTGCGCGGCCGCAACACCGTGGGCTACACGCCCTACCCGGTGGCGGTCACCGACGCGTTCGTCGACGAGGCGGCGCGCACCGGCGTCGATATCTTCCGGATCTTCGACGCGCTGAACAACGTGGAGTCCATGCGCCCGGCGATCGACGCCGTGCTGGCCACCGGCACCACGGTCGCCGAGGTGGCGATGTCCTACACCGGCGACCTGTCGGACCCGGACGAGAAGCTCTACACACTGGACTACTACTTGCGGCTGGCCGAGCAGATCGTCGACGCCGGGGCGCACGTGCTGGCGATCAAGGACATGGCCGGACTGCTGCGGGCGCCGGCGGCGCACACATTGGTCTCGGCGCTGCGCTCCCGGTTCGACCTGCCGGTGCACGTGCACACCCACGACACCCCCGGTGGGCAGTTGGCCACCTACGTGGCGGCGTGGCAGGCCGGCGCGTCGGCGGTCGACGGTGCGGCGGCACCGCTGTCGGGGACCACCAGTCAGCCGTCGCTGTCCTCGATCGTCGCCGCGGCGGCCCACACCGAGTACGACACCGGCCTGTCACTGGACGCGGTGTGCAGCCTGGAACCGTACTGGGAGGGCGTCCGGCGGGTCTACGCCCCGTTCGAGGCGGGCCTGCCGTCGCCCACCGGGCGGGTCTACACCCACGAGATCCCCGGTGGCCAGCTGTCGAACCTGCGGACCCAGGCCATTGCACTGGGCCTGGGTGACCGGTTCGAGGACATCGAGAACGCCTACGCCGGCGCCGACCGGATCCTCGGCCACCTGGTGAAGGTCACCCCGTCGAGCAAGGTCGTGGGCGATCTGGCGCTGGCCCTGGTGGGCACCGGTGCGACGGCCGAGGAGTTCGCCGCCGACCCGGGACGCTACGACATCCCCGAATCCGTCATCGGGTTCTTCCGCGGCGAGCTGGGCGACCCGCCCGGCGGGTGGCCCGAGCCGCTGCGCACCAAGGTGCTCGCCGGCCGTGGCCCCGCCCGGGCGGAAACCCCGCTGTCCGACGGGGACCGGGCCGTTCTGGAACGGCCGGGAGTGGAGCGTCAGGCTCGGCTCAACGCCCTGCTGTTCCCCGGCCCGACCGCCGAGTTCGAGGCACACCGCGCCGAATTCGGGGACACCAGCCAGCTCTCGGCGAACCAGTTCTTCTACGGGCTGCGCCAGGGTGAGGAGCACCGGGTCAAGATCGACAAGGGCGTCGAGCTGCTGATCGGGATTCAGGCCATCTCCGAGCCGGACGAGAAGGGCATGCGTACGGTGATGTGCCTGCTCAACGGGCAGATGCGGCCCATCCGGGTGCGGGACCGCTCGATCGCCGCCGATGTGCCGGCCGCCGAGAAGGCAGACAAGGCCAACCCGAACCAGGTTGCGGCGCCGTTCTCCGGCGCGGTGACGCTGACGGTCACCCAAGGGGACACGGTCGAGGCGGGCCAGACCATCGCCACCATCGAGGCGATGAAGATGGAGGCCAACATCACCGCACCGAAGTCCGGGACGATCACCCGGACGGCCATCTCCGCCACCACCCACGTCGACGGCGGGGACCTGCTGGTCGTCATCGGGTAGCGGTGCTGATCCCGTCCGGGACGGCGCCGCTACGCTGAAGGGCCGAACACCCCACTTGGAGTGACCATGCCCGAACCGATGGACGCCCGCGACGGCGGAGCGCTGGCCATTGTTCGGTACTTCGACGGTTTGAGTCGCAAGGGTGCCACGCTGGATGAACTGGTCCGGGCGGCCGCCCGACTTGCCGGGGTGCCGGCCGGCGTCCGCTATGACGGGCTCACCGTGCGGTTTGCACCGAATGGGCGCCGGCTGCCCGAGACCGTCGGCGTGGGCGTGGCGAATCCGGAGATCGCCGCGCACGCCGGTCCGGTCTGGCTGGAACGGCGCGGAATGACGCAACCCAATGATGAGCTGATCGCCGAACGTCTTGCGGTCGCGGCCGAGGTCATCGGCGCCTACCGCGCGCCGGCGGGGCTGCTGACCGCGATCGACGCGGCTCACTCCTACGATATGCGGGCCACCGGGTTGGCCGATCTCAATATCGAAACCGATGCCCGCGTCCGGCTCATCGCCACGCCCCCGTCGGTGGCGTTGGCCGACACGCTCTCTGCGGTGGTACCCACCCGCTACGGGCTGCTGCGCGCGACCCTGGTGACGTCGGACTCCGATGTGCCCACCGGCCGGGCCGGGCTGGGACTGTGGGTGCGTGCCGATCACGCTCCCCAGTCGTGGCTGGCCGCGGTGATCGCCTATCGCCTCGCCGAACCGGATAACCCGATCATCGATGCCGTGGACCTCGGCGCCCTGCTCGTGCTCGCCCAAGCCTACGATCCGGACAACCCGCACCCCGATGTGACGGCGTTGAGCCGTCTCGATGTTCGCACGGCGATGATCCTGCGCGCGCTGGTGGAGGCGGACAGCATCCGGTCCGCGGCGTCGGCGCTGCAAATGCACCATTCGACGGTGCAGGTGCGCCACGAAGCGCTCACCCGGGAACTCGGCTACGACCCCAGGACACCGGTGGGCCGGATGCGCTACAGCTCGGCGGAGATGCTGCGCCGGCTCACCATCGACTGGCCGACGGCCTGACCGGATGGCGGTGCTCATCGTGGGCGACCAGTAGGTTCACCGCTGCTTAGGGTGCGCTAATCCGGCGGTTCAGCGAGGCTCGACGGAGTGGACGCGAGCGGAGCGAGTGGCCACGGAATCGAGGGGAAGCTGGGACCGCCGTAACGAACCCGGCGTTTGGCGGATCGGCGGCCCTGGATTGCTGGCATTCGGCGGCTGTTGCCGCCGGCCGGCGGCGGCTTCAATCGGAGTATGGCCGATATCACAACGGCCAACCGAATCGGACCGGCTCATCGGATCGCGTCGGCTTTGGTATCAGGTCGCTGCGCTCAATCGGGCGCGGTGCTGACATGAGGAGATAGGTGAAATGGCAACAACTTTGACGCTGGAGGAAATGGAAGCCCTGCTCGCGGAGCACGAGGCGGCCGAGTTCAACCTCGATATCGACCGGACGATGGCGACCCTCATCGACGTCCCGGTCTTCGAGCTGCCGGGGCTCAATCTCCGGATCGAGGGGTACGACGCGGTTGCCGAGATGTACCGGCGACTGCTCGCCGGCGGTGATGCGCGGAACTTCTGGGCGGAGAAAATCACCCACGCCATCGCCGAGAACAGCCTGGTCCGCGAGGCCTATATCTACTTCGACACCGCCGACGGCGAACGGAAGACCGGTCGCTACAACGTGGTGATGGAGTTCGAGGGCGACAAGATCAAGGGCGAGCGGTTTTTCATGGACGCCACCTACACCGAGGTCATCCGCGAGGTCATGGGTGAGGATTTCCTCGACGTCCCGGGGGTGTTCCCGCTGGATCAGAAGAGCCCGCCGCCGCTGGCGCGGATCGTCGACCGGGCCGCCGCACACGCCGCAAACTCCAACCACTGAGACAGCAGGACTGTGGCCCCGGTCGCCCGGACCCCGCTATGAGAAGAGTCCTCGTCTAGCATCGGCAACCGTGAGCCAAAACGTGAGCGGGCCGGTTGTGTCGACCGAGGTTCTGGTGGTGGGGTTCGGTGCGGCCGGTGCGTGCGCAGCCCTGGAGGCCCGGGCGGCCGGCGCCGATGTGCTGGTCGTCGACCGGTTCAACGGCGGTGGCGCGACGGCGATTTCGGGTGGCATCATCTACGCCGGCGGCGGAACCTCGGTGCAGCGCACCGCCGGGGTGCACGACACCGCCGACGGGATGCTGACCTACCTGCGCGCCGAGGTCGGTGACGCGGTCCGGCCGGAGACGCTGGAACGCTTCGTGGCGACCAGCCCGGCGATGATCGACTGGCTATCCGGCCACGGTGTCCCGTTCGACGCATCGGTGTGCCCGTACAAGACGTCGTACCCGAACAACCGCTACTACCTGTACTACTCCGGCAGCGAGTGCGCGGGCGCGTTCCGGGACCTCACCCCGCCCGTCCAGCGGGGCCATCGGGCCAAGGGGCGCGGCGCGTCGGGCAAGCAGGTCTACGATCCGCTGGCGGCGTCGGTGCGGCGCTCCGGGGCGCGAATTCAGTTACACACCAGGGTGACCGGTCTCATCATCGAGGGCGGTCGGGTTATCGGCGCCGACGCCGTCACGCTGGCCGGCGCCCCGGACCGCGTCCGGCGCCGGTTCGCCCGGATGGCCGCGATCGCCGCCAAGCCCGGCATCTACTACCCGCCGCTGCGGCGCGTGCTGGAATCGCGAATGGCGCTGCTGGAGAAGCGGTTCGGTCAGCAGATCAGAATCGCCGCGAGCAAGGGCGTCATCCTGTGCGCCGGCGGCTACATCGCCAACACCGAGATGATCGCCACCCACGCACCGCAATTCACCAGCGGGCTCGCCCTGGGCACCACCGGGGACGACGGGGCCGGGATCGCGATGGCGGTGGCGGCCGGCGGCGTCACCGACCACCTCGACGATGTGTCCGCGTGGCGGTTCATCACCCCGCCCAGCACGTTCTTCGGCGCCATCGTTGTCGACGAGAATGGACGGCGGATGATCGACGAGAGCCGCTACGGCGCCGCACTGGGACGCCAGCTGGTCCGCGAACACGACGGACGCGGCTGGATCCTGGCCGACGCCGCGACCATGCGCGAGGCCACTCGGCAGTTGCCGCGCGAGTCCCTGTGGTTCCAGCTGGTGCTGGCCGTGGGCCTGTCGGCCAGCGGCCGGGTCCGCGGGCACACCCTGGCGGAGGTGGCGCGCAAGGCCGGTATCGACCCGGCCGGGCTGGCCGTCACCGTCGCCGCCCACAACGACGCCATCGCCGCGGGACAACCCGACCCGATGGGCAAGCCGGCGGATTTCACCCGGGTGATCGGCGACGGGCCCTACACCCTGCTGGACATCTCGGTGCGGCCCAGCGTCATCTACCCGTGCCCGATGTTCACCCTCGGCGGGGTGCGCGTCGACGAGCAGACCGGCGAGGTCACCAGGGCCGACGGCACGCCGATCCGGGGTCTGTACGCGGCCGGGCGGACCGCCGTCGGGATCTGCGCCAACTCCTACGTCAGCGGATTGTCGATCGCCGACTGCGTGTTCTCCGGCCGTCGCGCCGGCGCCCACGCGGCCACCGCGGGGGACTGACGGCGGGCGCCGTTCCGGCGGCACAGACCGCCATTTGGCGGATTCCGGGCGCTGAATCGCTCGTGTTCGGCGGCTGTTGCCGCCGTTCGTCGGCCGTTTGAATGGGATTGTGGCGGTGATCACCGGCTTCCGGTCGCCCCTTCCCATCTATACAGCTCTGTACAGCCGGGCAAAGAGAGTGAGTTCCCATGTCGAATCTTGAGGGCCGGGTCGCCATCGTGACCGGATCGTCGCGCGGAATCGGCGCGGCCACGGCACGACGGCTGGCCGCCGACGGTGCCACGGTCGTGGTGAACTACGTCGCCTCGGCGGACAAAGCCGAGGGCGTGGTGGAGAGCATCCGGCAGGCCGGCGGTAAGGCCATCGCAATCCAGGCCGATATGGGCGACTGGAAACAGGCGCAGGGCCTCGTCGAGCAGACCGTAAAAGAACTGGGACGCCTGGACATTCTGGTCAACAACGCCGTGCAGGAGGTCGGCCGGGAACCGATCGAGGACGTCACCGAGGAGTTCACCCACAAGCAGTTCAACGTGAACATCATCGGCCCGATCGCCGCCATTCAGGCTGCCGCGCCGCTGTTTCCGGCCGAGGGTGGACGGATCATCAACATCAGCTCGTGCGTCACTGTGCACCCGGTGCCGTGGAGTGCCGTCTATTCGGGAACCAAGGCCGGTCTGGAGGGCACCACCCGGTCGCTGGCGGTCGAGCTGGGGCCACGCAACGTCACCGTCAACACCATCGGTGTGGGCTTCACCGCCACCGAGCTCATCGGAACCAACACGCCGGAGCAAAACGCCGCGTTGATCGCCCGGACGCCCCTGGGGCGCATCGGTCAGCCGGAGGACATCGCCGACGCGGTGTCGCTGCTGGCCTCGTCGGACGCGCGGTGGATCACCGGCCAGCTGGTACTGGCCACCGGCGGAATCGTGCCCTGACGAACGCCGACCCGGTCAGCCGGCGTCGGGGGACCAGTAGGCGAGCATCTCGGCGAAGGTGTCGAACGCCGGGGCCGAGACGCCGTAGGGCGCCTCGAAGTGCACGCTCAGCGGGAAGCCGAGGTCGACGACGCCGTCGATGACCCGTTTGTAGAGGTCCACCAGGTCGCGGCGTTTGCCCGCGGGTTCGTCGCCGGCCAGCCGGCGGACGAACTCCTGCTCGCGGGCGACGGCCTCGTTGCCGGGGTCCTGGATCAGCCAGTTGATCAGCCCGACCTTGCCCTCCAACTTCGGCACGAAACCGAAGGACAGCAGCAGCTCCGGCCGGTGGTCGGATTCTCGGGCGAAATCGCGCAGGAAGCCCACGATCGCATCCGAGTACAGCAACTGGGTCATGCCGAACGTCGCACCCTGGGCGCACTTGAACTCGAACCGGCCCTGCTCGCCGTCGCGAGTCGGGATCAGAATGGCCCCGCGATTGTCGACCTGATCGGCGAACATCGACAAGGCGTCGGTGGGCGCCACCCCGCCGCCCTCGCCGTCGCTCATGGTCCGCGGCACCCCGACGAAGATGATGCCGTCGAATCCTGCGTTGTTGAGCACGGTCAGCCGCTCGCCCAGCGCCGCCTTGTCCGTGAACGACGTCACCTGGGTGCACAGGCCCTTCACCCCGGGCAGCTCCGGGCCCAGGATGGACCAGAAGTCGAGAACGTCCAGCTTCGGCTTCATCGGCATCGGACGGTCGTTGTCCTCGGGGATCATCCCCGGGATCATGATGTGGCCGATGCGCCCGGCGATGCCGGACTGCGCGCTGTGGCGCAGCACCTTCTCCGCGTCCTCGTGGGCACGCTCGACGCCGTGCTCGACGTTGGGCGCCACCAGCTCCAGCGCGACGGTGTTCAACTGCACAGGGTCCTCCAACTCACATGCTCGGGTGAAAACGGTACCGGGTGGTTCCGACGCCGGGACCAACCCGCTGCGCCCCGGGATTGCCCCCGGGGCGCAACGCCCTAATTTCCGGGCGGGTTAGGCGGACACCTCGCGGACCGCCTGCGCCGCTACGGCTGTCACGCGCTACGGCGTCACGCTCGTTCCTCGCGCACCGCCTGCGCCGCTAGCACCATGTTCCGCAGGGACTCGGTGACCTCGTCGGTCTTGCGGGTCTTCAGACCGCAGTCCGGGTTCACCCACAGTCGCTCCGCCGGCACCGCAGCGACGGCTTCGCGGAGCGACGCCGTCATCTCCTTAGCCGAGGGCACCCGCGGCGAATGGATGTCGTAGACCCCCGGTCCGACGCTATTGGAGAACCCGATTGCGTTGAGGTCGTCGAGCACCTCCATGTGCGAACGCGCGGCTTCGATCGAGGTGACGTCGGCGTCCAGGTCGGCGATCGCCCCGATCACCTCGCCGAACTCCGAGTAGCACAGATGCGTGTGGATCTGGGTGCTGTCGGCCACACCCGAGGTGGACAGCACGAACGAGCCGACCGCCCAATCCAGGTACGCGGGCTTGTCGGCGTCGCGCAGCGGCAGCAGCTCGCGCAGCGCGGGCTCGTCGACCTGGATCACCGCGATACCGGCGGACTCCAGGTCCACGGTCTCCTCCCGGATCGCCAGCGCGACCTGATAGGCGGTGTCGGCCAGCGGCTGGTCGTCGCGGACGAACGACCAGGCCAGGATGGTGACCGGCCCGGTCAGCATGCCCTTGACCGGCTTGTCGGTCAGCGACTGGGCGTAGGTGGCCCAGTCGACCGTCATCGGCGTCGGCCGGGTCACGTCGCCGAACAGCACCGGCGGGCGCACGCACCGGCTGCCGTAGGACTGCACCCAGCCGTTGCGGGTGGCGAAGAAGCCGTCGAGCTGCTCGGCGAAGTACTGCACCATGTCGTTGCGCTCCGGCTCACCGTGCACCAGCACGTCCAGGCCGAGTTCCTCCTGCAGCTTGATGACGGCTGCGATCTCATCCTGCATCCGCTTGGTGTACTCGGCCTCGTCGATCTGGCCGGCCACCAGCGCGGCGCGGGCCTTGCGGATGTCGACGGTCTGCGGGAACGAGCCGATCGTGGTGGTCGGCAGCGCCGGCAGGTGCAGCCGCTGCTCCTGAGCGGCGCGGCGCACCTCGGCCGAACCGCGCTGGGAACCGGCCGCCCGGATCCCGGCGATCTGGGTGCGCAGCGCGGCGTTGTTCAGCCGCGGGTCGGACTTACGGGAGGCGACCGCGGCGTTGGACGCGGCGATCTCGTCGGCGACGGCGTCGCGCCCGTCACGCAGGGCGCGGGCCAGGGTGGCGACCTCGGCCACCTTCTCGGCGCCGAACGCCAGCCAGCTGCGCAGCGCGTCGTCGAGACCGATCTCCGGGTCCAGCGAGTAGGGCACGTGCAGCGTCGAGCACGACGTGGAAACAGCGACGGACCCCGCCGGGCCCATCAGCGCGGCCAGCTTGGCCAGCGCGGCCTGCAGATCGGTGCGCCAGATGTTGCGGCCGTCGACCACACCGGCGACCAGGGTCTTCGACGCCAGCTCCGGCACCGACGCGACAGCGGTGTTCGGGCCGTAGACCAGGTCGACGCCGATCGCCTCAATGGGAGTGCGCGCCAGCGCGGGCAGCCCGGCGCCCGGGTCGCCGAAGTAGGTGGCGACGAAGATCGACGGCCGCTTGGTCAGCGCACCCAGGCGGTTGTAGACCTTCTCGGCCAGCGCCGGGGCGTCGTCGGAGATGTCGGTGACCAGCACCGGCTCGTCGATCTGCACCCACTGCGCGCCGGCGTCGGCCAGCGCGCCGAGCAGCTCGGCGTACACATCGGTCAGCTCGTCGAGGCGGGAGACGGGCGCCTCCGCGCCGTCAACGGCCTTGCTGAGCAGCAGGAAGGTCAGCGGCCCGATGATCACCGGGCGGGCGGGCACCCCCAGTTCCTTCGCCTCGGCGAGCTCGGCGAGCACCTTCGCCGGGTTCAGGGTAAATGTCGTCTCGGGCCCGATCTCGGGGACGATGTAGTGGTAGTTGGTGTCGAACCACTTGGTCATCTCCAGCGGCGGGATGTCCTGGGTGCCGCGGGCGGCGGCGAAGTAGCGATCCAGGTCGTCGGCGACTCCGGCGACCCGGGCCGGCAGCGCGCCGAGCAGCACGGTGGTATCCAGCATCTGGTCGTAGTAGGAGAACGTGTTGACCGGGATCGAGTCCAGGCCGGCGGCTTTGAGTGCGGTCAGGGTGTCGCGGCGCAGTCCGGCGGCGACCGACTCCAGCTCGGCGCGCGAGAAATTGCCCGCCCAGTACTTCTCGGTGGCCCTCTTCAATTCACGGTTCGGGCCAATGCGGGGGGTCCCCAGCACAGTGGCGGTAAACGGTGCGGTGCTCATATGACGTCCTTCGGTACAGGGTTACTCGCCGCCGTATCAGGACGTCGTCGCAGCAGGGGACCGGTCACCGAAGAACGCCGGGACCACCGTCTGCGACCATCCGCCCAGTCCGCGAGGCGACGCGCGCCGGGCGTGGCACGCCCGGCACAACTGGCAGGTCTTCGGACTCGCGGGCGCACACCAACGATCCGGTGTTCCTACTGACCGTCGCTTCCCGGATGCAGGGCCCTGCGTACCAGTGCTTATTGACGGTGGTCGTTCCCACTTACCGCTGCGGGACAGTCCCGGATTCTCACCGGGTTCCCTCTCGTGACGGGACTGGTGACCAGCGCCCGCCACTCGATGCCGAAGCGCCCGAGGACACGACGGCAGACCAGCTGCACTGCTCAGGATAGCCGTGCCGGGTTGACCGGCCTATTCGGTGCCGCCCGGGAACGCCACGGTGACCGGGGACCGGTTGGACTCGGCCCGCCAGCGGGCGGCCAGCACCGCGGCGTCGGTCAGCGAGGTCACCGCCAGTTTGCGGGCCTCCTCGGAATTCGTCTGCTCCAGGACAGCACGCCAGGCGGTCGCGGAGTCCTCCTCCATCCGCACGGCCAGGGTCGCCGCATCGGTGGGGTTCTCGACGGTGATCGGCAGCTGATAGCCGACGGCGGGCAGCGGCGCGGTGGTCTTGAGCTCGCCGGCCAGCGCGATCGCGTGTTCGCGGCGCTCCCGGTGGCTGCTCAGCGCCTCCGAGACCAGCGGGTTGAGTTCGGGGGAGGAATGCGCCGAGACCATGCCGTAGCCGTAGATCACCCCGTGCTCGGTGGCGATCGCGTCGTAGAGCGCGGCCGGTCCGGGGTCGGTGGGCCGATCCGGTGCCGATGAGGTCGTCGGGGGTTCGGTGGTGGTGCTGCTGGGGGTCGACGCGGTGGTACTCGGCGTGGTCGACGACGGCCTCGGTGTCGCGCTGGGGGCGGGTGTGGTGGTAGCCGGTGTGCTCGGGCGGGGTTCGACGGACGTCACGGCTTGGGCTCCTCCGGAAGACCGACCAGATACAGCGCCGTGCAGGAAGCCGCGATCGAACCCAGCAGCCCGGCGCGGTACCCCGACTCGGTGACCGCGCGCCCCGAGGCGGACTCGGCCGAGCGGGTCAGCGCGGCCACCACGTCGCGGCGGGCCGGGGCCGGGGCTGCGGCGGTGCCGCCGGCGGCCGTCGTCGAACTCGTGGGGGAGCTGCCGATGGCCCGGGTGATCTCGGCGGCCAGCGCATCGGCGTGCTTGCCGCGTTCGGTGGCGACCTCGGTGTAGGCCGCGACGGTGGCCGGGCTCAGGCCCGGGGCGGCCGCGGCGGCGGTGGCCAGCGCCGCATCGGAGCGAGCCGCCTCCAACTGCGGCAGCAGCGTATCGGGCTCATTGTGCTCGTCGTGGCCGCACGCGGAGACCAGCACGCCGATCGCCGCGGCGCCCACGGCGGCACGCAACACCGAGCGTCGGCTCAACGGGGTGTCGGCGGGCACGGCCCACATCCTGCCACTGTCGCGTCCGCGCGGGCGCAGGCGTGCCGTGGTGTCGCGCGGCGTGGCCGGAGAACAGACGTTTCTGAGTATCCGGCCGGCAACCCTGGCGTATCCTGGGTGGCCGATGTCGTGCCGGATGCCCGGTACCGACCGACCGTGGACAACTCAAGATGAGGAGCTCGCCGTGACGCAGCAGTTCGCCGGGCTGCCCTCGCCACCGCAGGTGATCGAGTTGCTCGCCGCCGACTTCGCCGAGGCCGGTTATGACGTCGAGGATGTCCTCGTCGTCACCGGAACCTCGCCCCGGATCACCGTGATCGCCGACGGTGACACCCCGCTGGACCTCGACGTCATCGCCGACCTGTCCCGACGCGCCTCGGCGCTGCTCGACGAGGCGCTGCCGGAGGACACCCCGGCCTATCTGCTGGAGGTCAGCTCCGCGGGCCTGGACCGGCCGCTGACCGCCGAGAAGCACTTCCGACGCGCCCGCGGGCGCAAGGCCGAACTGGCGCTGGCCGACGGCGCGACGGTGACCGGCCGGCTCGGCCGGGTCGACGACGGGGCGCTCGATCTCGTCGTGCGCGCCGGGCGGGACGTGGCCGTGCGCCGGATTCCCCTGGCCGATATCGAGAAAGCTGTTGTGCAGGTGGAGTTTTCGACACCGAACCCGCGCGAGTTGGAACTGGCCGGAGTCCCCGGCCCGCAGACCGGAACGGAGGCTGCCGAATGAACATCGACATGGCCGCACTGCACGCCATCGAGAGCGAGCGGGGAATTCCCGAAGGGGAACTGCTCGAGACCATCAAGACCGCCCTGCTGACGGCCTACCGGCACACCGAAGGACACCAGGCCGAGGCTCGCATCGACATCGACCGCAAGACCGGTGAGGTGCGGGTGATGGCCGCCGAGCACGACGACGACGGCCGGCTGATCAGCGAGTGGGACGACACCCCGGACGGATTCGGACGCGTCGCCGCGACCACCGCCCGCCAGGTCATGCTGCAGCGCCTGCGGGACGCCGAGAACGAGAAGATGTACGGCGAGTTCTCCGCCCGGGAGGGCGACATCGTGGCCGGCGTCGTGCAGCGCGACGCCCGGGCCAACGCCCGCGGCGATGTGGTGCTGCGGATGGGCAGCGACACCAAATTCTCCGAGGGCGTCATCCCGTCGTCCGAACAGGTGCCCGGAGAGAGCTACGCGCACGGCGATCGGCTGCGCTGTTTTGTGCTCGGGGTAACCCGCGGCAACCGGGAGCCCCAGATCCGGCTGTCGCGCACGCATCCCAACCTGGTGCGCCAGTTGTTCGCCCTGGAGGTGCCCGAGATCGCCGACAAGTCCGTCGACATCGTCGCCGTGGCGCGCGAGGCCGGGCACCGCTCGAAGATCGCGGTCGCCTCCAAGGTGTCGGGCCTGAACGCCAAGGGCGCCTGCATCGGCCCGATGGGTCAGCGGGTGCGCAATGTGATGAGTGAGCTCTCCGGCGAGAAGATCGACATCATCGACTGGGACCCGGACCCGGCCCGGTTCGTCGCCAATGCACTGTCGCCGGCCAAGGTGGTGTCGGTGACGGTGATCGACGCGGCAACCAAGTCCGCCCGGGTGGTCGTTCCGGACTTCCAGCTGTCCCTGGCCATCGGCAAGGAAGGCCAGAACGCCCGGCTCGCCGCTCGGTTGACCGGCTGGCGGATCGATATCCGCAGCGACGCGGAGGAAGCGCCGGAGTAGTCAGCCGGCGGGTGTGACCACAGCGACGGGTGTGGCGGCGGTGGTTGGCGTTTCCGCGATCCAGGGCCGTTCCCGTCTTGATCGGTGCCTCGGCGGTGACGCCAGTAATTGGGTGGCGGCGTACGGGCGGTTTTTCCGCCCTGGGCTTACTGGCGACGGGCCGGGTCAGCCGGTGACGAGGACGATGAGGCCATGCGGTTGACCGGCGAGCGCGGGGGTTCTCGGCTGGACCGCCGCTCCTATCAGTAGAGCGGCTTCTCCGGCGGCGTCCTGCTCGCCTTGGACGCGGCCGTCGTAGTAGATCGTGGTCACCGTGACCTCGGGCATTTCCAGCCGGCCGTCGCTCGTGGCGTTCCAGTAGGCGTCGCGCAGCCGACCGGCGACGCGGGCGTCCGCAGCGTCGACCCGAGAGACGTTGTAGACGTGCACAGCCGGTCGCGCGGTCTCGGCGGCCGGCAGCGACGACGATGCGGCCGAGTCCGCGTGGTTGGGGGCCACCGAGAACTTGTTCCGGGAGGTCATCGCGACGACGACGACGAACGCGACGATCAGCAGTATTGCGGCTGCACCGACGAGCAGCAGTTTCTTGCTGGCTTCGGCCTCCAACGGAGTGGGCGCCGTGATCGGCACAAATGCAGAGTCGTCTTCGTGCTGACTTTGCGCCACCGGCACCTCCTGAACTATCCACAGCCCAGATCACCATAGGTGACCGGCCGCCGCCCATCGGTGCACGCGGTCGGTTACGCCGCGGGCAGCTTGACGACGCGTTTGTTGTCGCCGTCGGCGACATAGACATTGCCGTCGGCATCGACGGCGACTCCGCCCGGACTCGACAACCCGGTGAACGGCAGATCGAACTGCTCGGCGGTCTGGGGGTTGAACTTGACCACCCGGTTGAAATCGTCGCTGACGTAGACGGTGCCGGTGGAATCGACGGCGAGCCCGGTGGGGACGCTGAGCTGGCTCACGGCCAACTCGGTCGGCACGACGGCCCGCGGGGTCAGCTCAAGAACCTGATTCGGTCCGCTGTTGGCGATGAAGAGGTTTCCGTTGCCATCCAGGGCGATATCGCTGGGCGAACTCAGCGGACTCTGCGACAGCCGCTCGGTGGCGGCGGTCTCCCCGGGGCTCAGCTCGAGAACCCGGTCGTTGTTGAAATCGGTGACATAGACCGTGCCGTCGGCGCCGACGGCGATCCCGAGGGCAGAGGCCGTCGAATCCAGGCCGAACGAAAGCTCTTTGGGCGCTTCGCTGTTCGCGTCGAGTTTGAGGACCCGGTTGTTGCCGGTATCGGTGACGTAGACCGCTCCATCGGCACCGACGGCGACTGCTGCCGGCTTGTTCAGCCCGGTGAACGGGAGCTCCTCGGCAACCTCGGTGCCGGAACGCAGTCGCAGGATCTGATTGCTTCCGGCATCGGCGACGAGCACCGATCCGTCGTCCTCGATCGCGACTCCGGTGGGAAAGTCGAGTCCGGTGAACGGCAGCGCAACGGGTTCGCCGTAGGTCGTCGTTGCGGCTTGTGTCGTTGTCGCTGTTTCGGAGGGCGGTGCTGAATTCTGTTTGTGCGCAGAGCTGTTCGGCCACAGGAGTGCCACCGCGGTGATCACTGCTGCCACCGCGATCACCGCGCCGACGATCAATAGGGGCTTGCGCCGCGAGTGCTGCGGCGACGGGGCCACGACCCGCGTCGGGGGTACGTCGCCGACGGCCGATGCCACGCGGGCGGCCGACGGGGCCGCACCGCCGAGTGCGCCGCGGACGGCGGCGGCCAGCTCCGGGGCGGTCTGGAAGCGCTGCTGCGGGTCTTTGGCCATCCCGACGGCGACGACCGCATCGAACGCGGGCGGCAGGTCGGCCCGGGTTGCCGACGGCCGCGGCGGCGGGTTGTGCAGATGTCCGGTGACCTGGCGTTCCATCGAGTCGCCGGGGAACGGCTTGGTGCCGGTCAGTGCCTCGTAGAGCACGCACGCCAGGGCGTAGGTGTCGCTGCGCGGGTCGACGTCGTCGGTGGTGAATCGCTCCGGCGCCATATAGGCCCAGGTGCCGATGGTGTTGTCGGTGCCGGTGAGGCGGGCGTCGACCGCCGAGCGGGCGATGCCGAAGTCGATGAGATAGGCGGTGTCGTCGTCGCCGATGAGGATGTTCGACGGCTTGATGTCGCGATGCACCAGCCCGGTTTTGTGGGCGGCCTGCAGGGCGAGCGCGATCTGCTCGACGATGGCTGCGGCACGCGCAGGCGCCAGGGGACCGCCGGCGATTTCACCGGCCAGGTCGTGGCCGTCGATGAGTGCCATGTCGACATAGAGGCGCCCGTCGATCTCGCCGTAGTCGTGGATCGGGACGATGTGGGCGTTGTTCAGCCGGGCCGCGGAGTGCGCTTCGCGGCGGAAGCGCTGCTCGAAGCTGGGGTCCTCGGCGAGGTGCGCGGGCAGCAATTTCAGGGCGACGATCCGGTCGGTGCCGGTGTCATAGGCCCGCCAGACCTCACCCATCCCGCCGCGGCCCAGCAGTTCGATCAGCCGGTACCGCCCGAACGGAGTTCCCTCCACCAACGTCTCCCACCATGTGTCGCTATCCCGACCACGATAAGGGCACGGGATTCAGGACCGCAGCAGCTACGCGGACAGCGTTCGGTGAGTCCGTGCACCGGGATCATGTCCGCCGACGACCTGCGGCAGCTGGCCGGCGGCGAGGGGTCAGAAGCGTCCACTTCGATCCCGACGGCTGGGAAGACCCTCAAGGTTCGGACCGCCGAAGCCCCCCGAGCGGCCAATTACGGTGCGGGCGCCCCATGGCGTTCGCGTCGGCCGAAGCTGTCCTGGGCTTTTGTGTTCCTGATGGAGCGCTCGGGTCGGAGTTGGACTCTCGTGCAGTGTTGGAGCGCTCGGCGAGGGGGGTCGTCGCGGGTGGTAATCCGTGCATCGGCGAGCAGGTAGGATGAATCGTGATCCAGCACGAGTCTTCGCTTGCCGGCACGCGCCCGCATCGCAGCCCCCGCGGCCCGGTGCGAACGTGTGTCGGATGCCGAAAGCGCGAGTTGGCCGCCGAACTGATCAAGATGTCAGCCAGGCCGGACGGTGACGACGGGTACGTCGTCGTCGTTGACACGGCCGGTAATCTTCCGGGGCGGGGTGCATGGTTGCACCCCGACCAGGACTGTCTTGCGACAGCGATCCGACGGCGGGCAATCGCCCGGGCATTGCGGATCGCCGGTTCACCGGACACCACCGGGGTCGCCGAGCAGCTCGAACTGCTCGACGGGCCCAGCAACAGAACAGGCAGTAACGAACATGAGCACACCGTGAAGTCCCGATGACCATGCGTCATAGCTAACCGAGGCGTCGGCTGCCCGCTGCCGCCTCCAGATCAGGAGAAGTAGTGGCAGGTAAGGCCCGCGTACACGAGTTGGCCAAGGAACTCGGTGTCACCAGTAAGGAAGTTCTCGCCCGGCTGAGCGAACAGGGCGAATTCGTCAAATCGGCGTCGTCGACGGTGGAAGCACCCGTCGCGCGCCGTCTCCGGGAGTCGTTCGGCGGCGGTAAGGCCGCTCCGGAGGCTGCCCCCGCGGCGGCCAAGGCTCCCGCAAAGTCGCCCACGCCGGGACCGGTGCCGGGCCCCAAGCCCGCGCCGAAGCCGCCGGCCCCCGAGGCCCCGGCTGCACCGGCACCGCCCGCGCCCGCGCCCGCGGCGCAGGCTCCCGCCCCGGCCGCCCCCGCGGCTCCGGCTGCCCCCGCTGCCGGCCCGACCCCGGGTGCAGCCCCGGGCCCGCGTCCTGCGGCGCCGGGTCCCAAGCCGGGTGCCCCGCGGCCCCCGCGTGTCGGCAACAACCCCTTCTCGTCGCAGCAGCCGGTGGAACGCGCCATCCCGCGTCCGGCGCCGCGCCCGGCCCCGGGCCCCGGTGGCCCGCGTCCCGGCCCCCGCGCCACTCCCGGCAACATGCCGGCCCGGCCCGGTGCCAGCATGCCTCGCCCGCCGCGTCCCGGTGGTCCGCGTCCCGGACCCGGTGGCGGCGGCGGTCGTCCCGGTGGTCCCCGTCCGGCTCCCGGTGGTGCCGGCGGCGGCGGTAACTACCGCGGCGGCGCACCCGGTGCCGGCCCCGGCGGTGCAGCCGGCGGCGGTGGCTTCCGCGGCCGTCCCGGTGGTGCACCCGCCGGTGGTGGCGGCGGTGGCCGGCCCGGTCAGCGCGGCGGTGCCGCCGGTGCGTTCGGCCGTCCGGGCGGCGCCCCCAAGCGGGGTCGCAAGTCCAAGCGGGCCAAACGCGCCGAATACGAAAACATGCAGGCCCCGATCGTCGGTGGCGTGCGGTTGCCGCACGGCAACGGCGAAACCATCCGGCTGGCCCGCGGCGCGTCGCTGTCGGACTTCGCCGAGAAGATCAACGCCAACCCGGCCGCGCTGGTCCAGGCGCTGTTCAACCTGGGCGAGATGGTCACCGCCACCCAGTCCGTCGGCGACGACACGCTGGAGCTGCTCGGCAGCGAGATGAACTACGTCGTGCAGGTGGTGTCCCCGGAGGACGAGGACCGCGAGCTGCTGGAGTCCTTCGACCTCACCTACGGCGAGGACGCCGGCGACGAGGAAGACCTGGAACAGCGTCCGCCGGTGGTCACCGTCATGGGTCACGTCGACCACGGCAAGACCCGGCTGCTGGACACCATCCGGAAGGCCAACGTGCACGAGGGCGAAGCCGGTGGCATCACCCAGCACATCGGTGCCTACCAGGTCAGCGTCGAGCACGACGGCGTCGAGCGGCTCATCACCTTCATCGACACCCCCGGTCACGAGGCGTTCACCGCCATGCGTGCCCGCGGTGCGAAGGCGACCGACATCGCCATCCTGGTGGTCGCCGCGGACGACGGCGTGATGCCGCAGACCGTTGAGGCCATCAACCACGCGCAGGCGGCCGACGTGCCGATCGTGGTGGCGGTCAACAAGATCGACAAGGAGGGTGCGGATCCGCAGAAGATCCGGGCCCAGCTCACCGAGTACAACCTGGTGGCCGAGGACTTCGGTGGCGACACCATGTTCGTCGACATCTCCGCCAAGAACGGCACCAACATCCAGGCGCTGGAGGAAGCGGTCCTGCTGACCGCCGACGCGTCACTGGACCTGCGGGCCAACCCCGACATGGAGGCCCAGGGCGTGGCGATCGAGGCGCACCTGGACCGCGGTCGCGGTCCGGTGGCCACCGTGCTGATCCAGCGTGGCACCCTGCGGGTCGGCGACTCGATCGTCGCCGGCGACGCGTACGGCCGCGTTCGACGGATGGTCGACGAGCACGGCGAGGACGTCGAGGAGGCACTGCCGTCGCGGCCCGTTCAGGTCATCGGGTTCACCTCGGTGCCCGGCGCCGGCGATAACCTGCTCGTCGTCGACGAGGACCGCATCGCCCGCCAGATCGCCGACCGGCGCAGCGCACGCAAGCGCAACGCGCTGGCCGCCCGCAGCCGCAAGCGGATCTCGTTGGAGGACCTGGATTCGGCGCTGAAGGAAACCAGCCAGCTGAACCTGATCCTCAAGGGCGACAACGCCGGTACGGTCGAGGCCCTGGAAGAGGCCCTGATGGGGATCCAGGTCGACGACGAGGTGCAGCTGCGCGTCATCGACCGTGGTGTGGGTGGCATCACCGAGACCAACGTCAACCTGGCCTCGGCCTCGGACGCCATCATCATCGGCTTCAACGTGCGTGCCGAGGGCAAGGCGACCGAGCTGGCCAACCGCGAGGGTGTGGAGATCCGCTACTACTCGATCATCTACCAGGCGATCGACGAGGTGGAGGCTGCGCTCAAGGGCATGCTCAAGCCGGTCTACGAGGAGAAGGAGCTCGGCCGCGCCGAGATCCGGGCGATCTTCCGCTCCAGCAAGGTCGGCAACATCGCCGGCTGCCTGGTCACCTCGGGCATCATGCGGCGCAACGCCAAGGCCCGCCTGCTCCGCGACAATGTCGTGGTGGCCGAGAACCTCACCATCTCCTCGCTCAAGCGGGAGAAGGACGACGCCACCGAGGTGCGCGACGGCTACGAGTGCGGTTTGACGCTGACCTACAACGACATCAAGGAAGGCGACGTCATCGAGACCTACGAACTGGTCGAGAAGGCGCGGTCCTGATGACGGCCGGACGCGAAGGGCATCATGGCTGATCCGGCCCGGGCCAAGCGGCTCGCCAAGCGGATTGCCACGATCGTCGCCTCGGCGATCGAGTACGAGATCAAGGATCCCCGGCTGGCCGGGGTGACGATCACCGACGCGAAGGTCACCGGCGACCTGCACGACGCGACCTTGTACTACACGGTGCTGGGCACGTCGCTGAACGAGGAGCCGGACTACGCGGGTGCCGCCGCCGCGCTGGAAAGCGCCAAGGGTGTGCTGCGGTCGAAGGTCGGCGCGGGTACCGGTGTCCGGTTCACTCCGACGCTGGCCTTCTTCCGCGACACGGTTCCCGAGGCCGCCGACCGGATGGAGCAGCTGTTGGAGGCGGCGCGCGCCGCGGACGCCGAGGTGGCGCGGGCCCGCGAGGGGGCGGTCCCGGCCGGCGATCCCGATCCGTACCGCACGCCGGCGGACCGTGAGGATGAGGACGACGAACTGGGGGACGAGGACGCGGAGGTCACCGGTGACCGCGATCGAACCGTCGGCTGAGGCCCCCGGGCGCCGGGTCGACGCCCACGGGGCCATCGCGGTTCTGAACGCCGCCGACGACATCGTCATCGTCGCGCACGTCTTTCCCGACGCCGACACCATCGGCGCGGGCTTGGCGCTGGCACAGGTGCTGGAGCGGCTGGGCAAACGTGTCGCAGTGAGCTTCGCGCGGCCCGCCGCGCTGCCCGACTCGCTGCGCAGCCTGCCCGGCGGGCATCTGCTGGCGCATCCCGACGAGGTCAGCCCGAATCCGGACCTGGTGGTGACTGTCGACATCCCGAGCCGATCGCGGCTGGGGGCACTGGGCCAATTGGCCGAGCCGGACTGCGGCCGGCCGGTGCTGGTGATCGACCACCACGCGTCCAACCCGATGTTCGGCAGTGCGAATTACGTTGACAGGTCGGCGGATTCGACGACCATGCTGGTCGCCGAGCTGCTCGACGCGTGGGAGCAGCCGATCGACGTTGCCGTCGCACACTGCCTGTACGCCGGGCTGATCACCGACACCGGATCGTTCCGCTGGGCCAGCGCCCGCGCACATCGGCTGGCGGCGCGGCTGATCGACGTCGGCGTCGACAACGGCGCGGTGAGCCGCACCCTGCTCGACACCCACCCCTTCTCCTGGCTGCCGATGCTGTCGCGGGTGCTGTCCTCGGCGCGGCTGCTGCCCGACGAGGTCGACGGCCGCGGACTGGCGTACGCCGTCATCGAGCACCGCGAGGTGGCCGCGGCGCGCATCGAAGAGGTGGAAAGCGTCGTCGACATCGTGCGCACCACCGAGCAGGCCGACGTCTCGGCGGTGTTCAAGGAGGTCGAACCCGGGAAGTGGTCGGTCTCTCTGCGCGCCAAATCCGTCGACCTGACCCCGGTGGCCAGTGGTTTCGGCGGCGGCGGGCACCGGTTCGCGGCGGGCTATTCGGCCAGCGGCCCGGTGGAACTGCTCGTCGATCAGCTCCGCGCGGCCCTTGGCTGAGCCCGCTTCGACCAGGGAGATCGCCCGGCTGGCCTTCCCCGCGCTCGGGGTGCTCGCGGCTGAGCCGCTCTATCTGCTGTTCGACACCGCGGTGGTGGGGCGCCTGGGCGCCCTGGCGCTAGCGGGCCTGGCCATCGGCGCGCTGTTCCTGGGTCTGGTCTCCTCCCAGGGCACCTTCCTGTCCTACGGGACGACAGCGCGGTCGGCCCGGCATTTCGGCGCCGGCGACCGCCGCGCGGCGGTGCGCGAAGGAGTGACTGCCAGCTGGCTGGCCGTGGCCCTCGGGGTGGCGATCGTGGCCGTCGTGCAGATCGCGGCGGTGCCGCTGACCATGGCGATCGCCGGGTCGGCCGACATCGCCGACGCCGCGCTGGGCTGGCTGCGGATTGCCATCGGTGGAGCCCCGGCGATCCTGCTGTCGCTGGCCGGTAACGGCTGGATGCGCGGCGTGCAGGACACCCGCCGGCCGCTGCACTACGTCATCGCCGGCTTCGCCGTGTCCGCCGTGCTGTGCCCGCTGCTGGTGTACGGGTTGTTCGGGCTGCCGCGGCTGGGCCTGGACGGATCGGCCGTGGCGAACCTCGTCGGCCAGTGGTTGGCGGCGCTGCTGTTCGTGCGGGCGCTGGTCGGCGAACGGGTGCCGCTCGCTCCGGATCCGGGGCTGCTACGCGCCCAACTGGTGATGGGTCGCGACCTGCTGGCCCGGTCGCTGGCGTTCCAGGCGTGCTTTGTGTCCGCGGCTGCGGTGGCCGCCCGGTTCGGGGCCGCCGCGGTCGCCGCGCACCAGGTGGTGCTGCAGCTGTGGTCGTTCCTCGCGCTGGTGCTCGACTCGCTGGCGATCGCCGCGCAGTCTCTGGTCGGCGCGGCGCTGGGCGCCGGGCAGCCGCGGGCCGCCCGGTCGGTGGCGGCTCGGGTGACGGTGTTCTCCACGGTGGCCGCCACCGTGCTGGCGGCGCTGTTCGCCACCGGGTCCCGGGTACTTCCCACACTGTTCACCGACGACCCCGCCGTGCTGGCTGCGATCGGTGTCCCGTGGTGGTTCCTGGTCGCGCAACTGCCGATCGCCGGTGCGGTGTTCGCCCTCGACGGGGTGCTGCTGGGTGCCGGGGACGCGACTTACATGCGTAACGCGACGCTGGTCAGCGCCCTGGTCGGGTTCCTGCCGCCGATCTGGCTGTCACTGCGCTTCGGCTGGGGCCTGGCCGGCATCTGGGCAGGGTTGTCGACGTTCCTGGTGCTGCGGCTGGTGTTCGTCGGGGCCCGAGCCCTCTCGGATCGGTGGACGCGGACCGGCGTGGCGTAGGGCACGCGGGCATCCGCTGAGTCCCGTGCGGCTACAGGCCGCCGGCAGCCTCGGCGAGGTGGGTGCCGACAACCGTCCCGATCACCACGATGAGCGTGCCCAGCAGCGGCCACACGAACATCAACCGGCCCCGCAGCGCACCGATCAACACGCCGGTCAGCGCCAGTGCCGCGGCGAGGGCGACTCCGCCCCAGACGCCGCCGTAGGCGGCGACCATCAGGCCGTCGCTGCAGGTCCGCCCCGAGTAGGACGACGAGCAGGAGTCCCACGCCATCGGGAAGAAGAACGACCAGAACACCGCGATCACCGACAGCGCCACCTGCAGGGTGCCCACCAGCACCGTCGCCACGATGTCGGCGATCCGTGCGCCGCTCATCGGTGTGCGGACCGGGACCGGGGTCGGATACGCGTACGGGTAAACCGGCGGCGGGACCACCGGATAGATCGGCTGCGGGGGCAGGTAGGCAGGGGGGAGATCGGGGGACTCGGACACCGGTGCCGTCCTCAATTCCCGGCCGCGATGTTGATCAGATGAGCACCGATCACCACTGCGATGATGCCCACCGCGATCCCGGCGACCGGCCAGACCGACAGCGTGGTTTGCCGTTTGGCCGCCACCCAGAGGCCGACCACGGTGATCACCAGCCCGAGGGCCAGGCCGCCCCAGGTCACCTTCCAGGCGTGGTAGACGAACTCCTCGCGGCAATGCTCGAAGCAGCCGTCGGTGGCCATCGCCCAGAACAGCGTCACCCACCAGGTGAGCGCGGATCCGACGATCTGCAGCGTGGTCAGCACCGCGGCGGCCACGCCGTCGACCACGGCGCCGGTGCGGCGTGCTTCGGGTTGTGCGGGCGGGTGCGGGTGAGGGGGGATCGTCGTCACCGGACCCATTGTCCCCGTGGTCGGGGCCCTGGCGGATCGGAAAAACTACCTAAGGTCATACCATCCAGAGTTACAGAATCCTTTACAGTTGCATATTCGGCAAGGTCGGTGCGCAGTCCGCCGGCCCGGATATTCGGAATCGAGACGTGATGAGTGCAGAGGTCGAGGGTGACCGGACCCAGGTTCTGGTCATCGGCGCCGGGTTCGCCGGGCTGTATGCGCTGCACCGGCTGAGGGAACTTGGCATCTCGGCGCAGGTGCTGGAGAAGGCGGAAAATGTCGGCGGGACCTGGCTTTTCAACCGCTATCCGGGGGCGCGCTGTGACATCGAGAGCATCGAGTATTCCTACAGCTTCTCCGACGAGATCCAGCAGGAGTGGGTCTGGACGGAGAACATGCCCGCCCAACCGGAGATCGAGGCGTACCTGAACTTCGTCGCCGACCGCCTCGACCTGCGCCGCGACATCCGCTTCGGTACCGACGTCGTCGCGATGACATTCGACGAGGACGGTGCCGTCTGGCACCTGGATAGCGCCGACGGGCAGCGGTTCAGCGCGCAGTACGTCATCGCAGCCTCCGGCATCCTGTCGGTGCCACTGGAACCGCAGATCCCCGGAATGGACACTTTCGGCGGTGACTCACTGTTCACCGCCCGGTGGCCGCGCGACGGCTACCCGCTGGCCGGCAAGCGCGTCGGCGTCGTCGGAACCGGTTCTACCGGTGTGCAGACCATCCCGGTGATCGCCCGGGAAGCCGGTCACCTCTTCGTCCTCCAGCGCTCCGGCGCCTACACGCTGCCGTGGGAGGTGCGCGCCTTCGCCGACGGTGAGCTCGACGAGCTCAAGGCAAACTACCCCGAGATCCGCGCGGCCCAGCGGGCTCACCCGGTCGGCGCGGCGCGACTGAGCGCCTTCGCCCTGCTGCTGGACATGCTCACCCGCCCACCGATCACCTCGGCGACCGAGGAAGACAAGCAGCGCGCGATCGCCGAGCACGGCGTCTTCGGAGCGCTGAACTGGGGCGACGTGTTCTTCGACATGGAAGCCAACGACATGGCCCGGCGGCTGTACGGGGAGGCCATCGCCCGCATCGTCGAGGACCCGGAAACTGCTGCCGCACTAGTGCCCAGCCACCCGTTCGCCTGCAAGCGACCCATCATCGACCAGGGCTACTACGAAACCTTCAACCGCGACAACGTCACATTGGTTGACCTGCGTCGGGACCCGATCCGCACCGTCACCCCGACAGGTATCGACACCGAGCACAACAGCTATGCGCTGGACGTCATCGTCTACGCGACCGGGTTCGACGCGATGACCGGCGCACTGACCCGCATCGACGTCCGCGGGCGCGATGGGGTACCGCTGCGCGACGTGTGGGCGCAGCGGGGCCCGGGCGCATACCTGGGCATCGCGGTGGCCGGCTTCCCGAACCTGTTCATCGTCCAGGCGCCGGGAAGCCCCTCGGCGGCAACCAATTACGTCGCGGCGATGGAACAGCACATCGAATGGATCACCGACTGCATCGACCACCTCCGGAGAAACGGCAATCGCACCATCGAGGCGTGCCCCGACGCCCAGGACGCCTGGATCGCGCACACCGAGGAACTGGTCGCCCCGACGGTCCTGGTGCATCCCAGTTGCAACTCCTGGTACAACGGCGCCAACGTGCCCGGGAAGAAGCGGCGATACCTGGGCTATGTCGGCGGAATCCCGGAGTACCGGCGCCGCTGCGACGAGGTCGCCGCCGCCGGCTACGCCGGATTCACCCTCGGGTAGCGCAGCTGCGGGTTTGCGCGTTGAAGGGGATGCCGTCGGGCATGGTGACCGTTGTTGCGCTGACCGCCTATTTCACCTGGCTGCGGCCGCGCTCCAGCACGGCGGCGCGGTTGGCCTCGATGCTGGCGCCGGTGGTGCGCAGCGCCCAGTCGCGGGCTGCCTCAGCCTCGATCCAAAGGCTGGCGCCGGTCTGGGCGGTGTCGATGCGGTGGTAGGTGCCCAGCAGGGCGCGCACCGCATCCTGGTTGTTGCCGACGATGGAGGTGGCCACCGCGCGGGCGGCGTCGAGCAGCCGCTCGTGCGGCACCACCTCGGTAACCAGTCCGGCGCGCAGCGCGTCGGCGGCCGACAGGTAGTCGCCGGTCATGCTCATCCGCCGGGCCATCCCGACGCCGACCTTCTGTGGCAGCCGGACACTGAGCCCCCAGCTAGGCAGCAGCCCCACCCGGGCGTGGGTATCGGCGAACCGGGCGTTCTCCGAGGCGATCAGAATGTCGCAGTACAGCGCCAGTTCCAGTCCGCCGGTGACCGCGGCGCCGTTGATGGCACCGATCACCGGGGTGCTGATGTCCGGCCACTTCGGCGACAGGTCGGGCAGCGCGTCGGAGTTGCCGAGCTCCTTGAGGTCGACACCCGCGCAGAACACCGGGTCGGCGCCGGTGACGATGATGACGTCGACGTCCGGGTCGGCGTCGGCGGTGGCGAGGGAGGCGAAGAAGGTGTCGCGCAGTTCGCTGGACAGGGCGTTGCGGGACTTCGGCCGGTTCAGCGTCAGGGTGGCGATCCGGTCGGTGGTGTCGATCAGCAGGACGGGCTCGGTGGTCATCTGCCCACCGTAGCCGCCGCGACGCAACCGGATCCAGGGGGTCTGACAATGGATAGTTTCAGAATTGGTCCATCCGGCCGGCGCCCCGCAGCGTGAGCACCGGCGTTCCGGCGGCATCGGAGGCCGCCAGGTCCACCTCGACGTCGAAGCCCCAGTCCCGGTCCCCGGCCGGATCATCGAGGATCTGGCGCACCCGCCACGCGGTGGCGCCGCGGTCGATGATCAGCAGCGCCGGCCCGCGGGCATCGGCGCCGGTGCCCACCGCGTCGTGCTCGGCGAAATAGTCGTCGCCGACCTGTGCCCAGCGCGCCGCGGTCCAGCCGGCGTCGAGGGCGGCCAGTTCGTCCCAGCGTTCCCGGGCGAACAACTGCACCCGGTGGAACAACGCGTTGCGGACCATCGCGGTGAACGCCCGCTGGTTGGCGGTCAGCGGCCTCGGTGGGACCGGCACGGCGGACGTCGGCAGCGGGCCGTCGCCGGCGGTGATCTGTTCCCACTCGTCGAGCAGGCTCGAATCCACCTGGCGCACAAGCTCCCCGAGCCACTCGACGATGTCGGTCAGCTCCTCGGTGCGGGCGGCGGCGGGGACCGACGAGCGCAGCGCCCGGACCGCGTCGGACAGGTAGCGCAGCACCGTACCCTCGGAGCGGGTCAGCCCGTACTCGCCGACCAGTTCCCGGAACGTCATCGCACGCTCCCACATCTCCCGCACCACCGACTTGGGTGACAGGCCGGCCCCGGCGGCCCACGGGTTGCTGCGCAGGTACAGCCCGAAGGCATGCTGCAGCAGCTCGTCGAGCGGCTTGGGGTAGGTCACCTCGTCGAGCAGCTCGATGCGTTCGTCGTAGTCGACGCCGTCGGCCTTGAGCTCGGCCAGCAGCTCGCCGCGCGCCCGCTTCAACTGGGCGGCCAGGATCGGTCGCGGATCCTCCAGCGTCGCCTCGATCACCGAAACCACATCCACCGCATAGGTTTCCGAATCGGGATCCAGCAGGTCGACGGCCGCCAGGGCGAACGTGGACAGCGGCTGGTTCAGCGCGAAATCCCGCGGCAGGTCACCGGTCAGCCGGTAGCGCACGACGTCGGTCCCGGGTTCGGCCACCCGCTGCAGCACGCCGGCCTGCAGCAGCGATCGAGCGATCCCCACGGCATCGCGGATCAGCCGCAACTGCCGTTTGCGTGGCTCGTGGTTGTCGGTGAGCAGCGAACGCATCTCCGCGGCCGCGTCCGACGTGCTCGTCGCCGCACCGGAGCGGGCCGCGACATTGAGCATCATCGCCGTCGTCACCCGCATATTGCTGGTCAGGGCCTCGGGTTCGGCGGATTCCAGCCGTCGCAGCGTCGGTTCACCCCAGGGGACCATGCCCTCGGGGGCCTTGCGCCGCACCAGCTTCCGGCGCTTGCGCGGATCGTCGGCGACCTTGGCGAACTGTTTGAGGTTGGCGATCTCGTGCTCGGGCGCCTGTACGACGACGGTGCCCGCAGTATCGAAGCCGGCGCGTCCGGCCCGCCCGGCGATCTGGTGGAACTCGCGCGCGTTGAGCAGCCGGGTGCGGGTGCCGTCGTACTTCGACAGCGCCGAGAACACGACCGTGCGGATCGGCACGTTGATCCCGACGCCGAGCGTGTCGGTGCCGCAGATGACCTTCAGCAGTCCGGCCTGGGCGAGCTGTTCGACGAGGCGCCGGTACTTGGGCAGCATGCCGGCGTGGTGCACCCCGATGCCGTGGCGGACCAGCCGCGACAGCGTCGACCCGAACGCCGTGCTGAAGCTGAACCCACCGATCAGCTCGGCGATCGCCGACTTCTGTTCCCGGGTGCAGACATTCACGCTCGTCAGCGCCTGGGCGCGCTCCAGTGCCGATGCCTGGGTGAAATGCACGATGTAGATCGGGGCCCGGTCGGTCTCCAGCAGCTCGGTGATGGTCTCCTGCATCGGCGTGGTGGCGTAGGAGAAATACAGCGGTACCGGGCGTTGCGCATTGGCCACCAGCGCGGTGGGCCGCCCGGTGCGCCGGGTCAGGTCCGCGCGCAGGTTTGTCACGTCGCCCAGCGTCGCCGACATCAGCAGGAACTGGGCGCCGGGCAGTGTCAGCAGCGGCACCTGCCACGCCCAGCCCCGGTCCGGGTCGCCGTAGAAGTGGAACTCGTCCATGACGATCAGCGGCGCGGGCGCATCGTTCCGGCCGCCCTCGCGCAGCGCGATATTGGCGAGCACCTCGGCCGTGCAGGCGATGATGGGGGCGCCTGCGTTGACGGCCGCGTCGCCGGTGAGCATGCCGACGTTGACCGCGCCGAACACCTCGCACAGGGCGAAGAACTTCTCGCTGACCAGCGCTTTGATCGGGGCGGTGTAGTAGCTGCGCCGGCCCCCGGCCAGCGCGGCGTAGACCGCGCCGGTGGCCACCAGCGACTTCCCCGATCCGGTGGGCGTGGCCAGGACGACATTGGCGCCGCTGACCAGTTCGATCAGCGCCTCCTGCTGCGCCGGGTACAGCGCGGTCCCGCCGGCCTGGGCCCGTGCCGCGAACCGTTCGAAGAGTGCGTCCGGGTCGTCGCCGTGTGCCCGCAGCGGCGAGAGGTCGCCGGGATCGGTGACCAGCGGCGCCGGACCCGTCACGGGCGGTGAATCGGCAACAGCAGCCGGGAGGCCCCGCCGTGGCCGATGGTCTGGGTGGACGGCACCATCCGGACCCCGTCGCGGGGATGTTCGCCGGTACCCAGATTGCGGGCGTACCGCGGGTGGGAACCACCGGCGATCAACAGCCGGATCCGGTTGCCCGCGGTGAACCGGTGCGCGATCTCGTCCAGGGCCAGCCGGATCGGCGCGGGATCGTCCGCATCCCGGACGAATCGCCGGTAACCGTCGCTGATGTTGGTGGACCGCCCGCGCCCGTCGACCTCGCTGATCCGGACGAACACGTCGAAGTACGGGTTGTCGGAGCGGTGGTCCAGCTCCACGACGGGTGCGCCGTGCACCTCCACATCGGCGGTCAGCTCCGGACCGTTGAAAACCAGCACGTCGTCACGGGTGGCCAGCGCGTCGTCGCGGCGGCGGCCGCTGTCCGGCGACAGCAGCCGACCACCCACGGTCGGCGTCGGATCGGCCGGGTCGTAGGTGAACTGCGAGCTCACCGCTGCGTCCGGGCCGGGTTCGGCGCGCAATTCGCCCGGCTCCAGATAGAGAACCGCCTCACCCGCGTCGGCCGGCGGCCAGTCCGCCAGCTCGCGCCAGCCCCCGCCGCCGGTGACGAAGATCCGGGTGCGCGGCCGGGGTGCGACGTCGTGTCCGCCCAGGTGCCGGCCGAACCAGTCCAGGGATTCGCGCAGCACGGCCGGCGCGGCGCGGGTCATGGTGTGGGTGTGCGTCCACGGGCCGACCGTCAGGGCCACGTCGGCGCCGCGGTCACGCAGCCGCCGGTACTGCTCCAACGTCTGGTCCAGAAAGATGTCCTGCCAGCCGCCCACCACCAGGATCGGCACCTCGGCGCGGTCCAGGCCGCCGTCGCGGCGGTACGGCGCCCAAAACGGGTCGTCGAGGTCGGCGTTGCCGGTCCACGGTTCCCACCACGGCGCACCGTCGCCGAGCAGATCCCGGCCGGAGCGGCCGAGCGGCACCTCGGAAACCGCGCGGCGCACCTCCGAATACTGGCGCAGGTTGCGGATGGCGGCGCGCATCCACCCGGGTTCCTCCTGGTGGACCAGCCCGTGACTCCAGCCCAGGAAATCGTTGACGGTGAACGCGCCGGTGCCCCAGGTCGCATCGGCCAGGTCGTGCACCCCGACGATGGTCACCGCCGCGGCCAGATCCTCGGGCGGATCCTCCAGCATCGCGAACTGGGTGTGTGCCAGATACGACGGGCCGATGGTGCCGAAAGATCCCGTGTACCAAGGTTGTTCACGCAGCCAAGCCGCGGTGTCCAGGCCGTCGTCGGCCTCGTTGACCGCCGGGGAGAATTCACCGCCGGAACCGAACGTGCCCCGCACGCTCTGCAGGATCACGTGGTGACCGCGCGCGGCGTACGGCGTCCCGTACAGCTGTGCGAGTGGGAACCCGCGGCCGTACGGGCTGCGCACCAACAGGGTGCCGACCGGTTTCCCGATCGGCTCATAGTGGTCGGCGAGCAGTTCGACGCCGTCGCGCATCGGGATCGGCACGCCGCGGCGCACCCGATAGCGGTGGGTGGGGGGTGGTAGATCGGCGACGCGGCTCAGCGCCCGGTGGGCGAACTGGGGCAGCGGGGGCACCCCGCCAGGGTACGGCGTGGCCCGGACGCCGGCAGATTCCGCGAGGTCAGAACTTGTAGTAGGGGGACAGCTGCTGGGCGCGCATCATGTTCTCGGTCATGCACTCCGGGGCGTCCGGGGAGTGGATGGGGGAGTAGAACAGCGACTGCTGGATGACGCCGTAGCTGGTCTTGTAGGCGATCATGCAGGAGAACCACCACCGGTTGTTCCAGTCGGTGGGCTTCATCACCCAGTAGGTGGCCGCGCGGTGGCCGTTGATGGTGGTCTCGACGGCGTCCTTGGGCAGCGTCTGCTCATAGGTGCGCCAGACGAACGCCTCCACCGCCATCTGGTAGTTGCCGGCGTCGTACTGGCAGCGCAGGCCGTTCTGCGGTTCCGGCGGCGTGAAGCCCAGGCCGATCGAATCGGTGACGTCGAGCGGGATGTCGCGGCACGGGTCGAACGGATCGGGGTCGGTCAGGTTGAGCACCGGCCGCCGGGTGGTGCTCAGCGGCACGTCGGTGTTGCGCAGCTCGATCGGGGCGGCCCAGGTCCGCTCGACGTTCCCGAACGCGGCCGCCGAGACCCCGTCGCGCGATCCGCCGGTGCCGGCGGTCAGCACGGCGGCGGCGACGACCGCGGTCAATGCGGCCCATAACCGCAGCCTGGCAACCATGACGACCCTTCCTCGGAACCGGCTCTGCGGGCAGTGTAGCCCGGCCGGGGGCACCGCCGGCCGGAGAAACGAGAACCTGTTACAGATGGCCGGGAACCTGTTGCGCAGCGCATCGGCGGGGGCCCCGACCCGGTCAGTAGGCTGAGGCCGTGGCGAGCGGACAGGCACCGGGACGATCCCGGCCCACCCTGTGGGCGATCAGCGACCTGCACACCGGGCACACGGGCAACAAGCCGGTGGCCGAATCGCTGTACCCGTCGACTCCCGACGACTGGCTGATCGTCGCCGGTGACGTCGCCGAACGCACCGACGACATCCGCTGGTCCCTGGACCTGCTGCGCAAGCGGTTCGCCAAGGTGATCTGGGTACCCGGCAACCACGAACTGTGGACCACCGGCAAGGACCCGGTTCAGGTGTTCGGCCGGTCCCGCTACGACTACCTGGTGCAGATGTGCGACGAGATGGGCGTCATCACCCCCGAGCACCCGTTCCCGGTGTGGACCGAGGAAGGTGGCCCGGCCACCATCGTGCCGATGTTTCTGCTCTACGACTACACATTCCTGCCGGCCGGGGCGAACAGCAAGGCCGAGGGTCTGGGCATCGCCAAGGAACGCAATGTGGTGGCCACCGACGAGTTCCTGCTGTCCTCGGAGCCCTACGCCACCAAGGACGCCTGGTGCCGGGATCGGCTGGAGCACACCCGCAAACGCCTCGAAGACCTGGACTGGATGACCCCGACGGTTCTGGTAAACCACTTCCCGATGGTGCGCGAACCCTGCGACGTGCTGTTCTTCCCGGAGTTCTCCCTGTGGTGCGGCACCACCGCCACAGCCGACTGGCACACCCGCTACAACGCGATCTGCTCGGTTTACGGGCACCTGCACATCCCGCGCACCACCTGGTACGACGACGTGCGCTTCGAGGAGGTGTCGGTCGGTTATCCGCGGGAATGGCACCGCCGCAAGCCCTATCGCTGGCTCCGTCAGATCCTGCCCGACCCGCAGTACGCACCGGGCTATCTCAACGAGTTCGGCGGGCATTTCACCATCACCCCCGAGATGCGGGAACAGTCGGAGAAGGTGCGTCAACGGATCATGAGCCGGCGCGGATGAGCACGCTGATCTCCGCGCTGGTGCCCGAAACCGTCGCCGGCGCCGAACTGTACGACGACCCGCCGGGCCTGGCGCCGCTGGCAGCCGAAGAACCATTGATTGCCCGCTCGGTGGCCAAGCGCCGCAATGAATTCGTCACCGTGCGGCACTGCGCCCGGTTGGCGCTGGCCGATCTCGGGGTTGCGCCGGTGCCGATCCTCAAGGGGGAGAAGGGCGAACCGCGCTGGCCGGCCGGCATCGTCGGTTCCATCACCCACACCGAGGGCTACCGCGGTGCGGCAGTGGCCCGCAGCGCCACCGTGCGCTCGATCGGCATCGACGCCGAACCGCACGACGTGCTGCCTGACGGGGTGCTCGACGCGATCAGTCTCGACGCCGAACGCGATGAGCTCGCCGCCCTGCCGTCCGGTCTGCACTGGGACCGAATCCTGTTCTGTGCCAAGGAAGCGACGTACAAGGCGTGGTATCCGCTGACGCATCGGTGGCTGGGCTTCGAGGACGCCCACATCACCTTCGCGGTCGACGAGCTGGACGGCGCGTCGGCGTCGGGCCGCTTCTCCTCCCGCATCCTGATCGACCCGGCCGCCGAGTCCGGTCCGCCGCTGACCCAGCTGGCCGGCCGGTGGTCGGTGGCCGCGGGTCTGGCGCTGACGGCGATCGTCCTGTGAGCGAGAGCGCGCCGCAGCCGGGGATCGTCGTCGTTGACAAGCCGGGTGGGATGACCAGCCACGACGTCGTCGGCCGCTGCCGGCGGTTGTTCGGCACCCGCAAGGTCGGCCACGCCGGCACGCTGGACCCGATGGCCACCGGCGTGCTGGTGGTCGGGATCGAGCGGGCCACCAAGATCCTCGGGCTGATTGCCGGCACCAGCAAGTGCTACGACGCCACCATCCGGCTGGGGCAGACGACCTCCACCGACGACGCCGAGGGGGAGGCGCTGATCTCCGCCGACGCTTCCGGGGTGGACGACGCGGCGATCGGCGCGGCGGTGGCCGCGCTGCGCGGCGACATCCTGCAGCGACCGTCGGCCGTCAGCGCCATCAAGGTGGACGGCAAGCGCGCCTACCAGCGGGTTCGCGAGGGCGAGGCCGTCGAACTGGCCGCCCGCCCGGTGCGCATCCAGCGGTTCGACGTACTGGGTATCCGCCGTGACGGCGCCCTGGTGGACGTCGACGTCACGGTGGACTGCTCGTCGGGCACCTACATCCGGGCGCTGGCCCGCGATATCGGCGAGAGTCTCGGCGTCGGCGGGCACCTGACGGCACTGCGCCGCACCCGGGTCGGGCGGTTCGGACTGGAGCAGGCCCGCACCCTCGACGAGCTCGCCGAGGCGCCACGGCTGAGCTACACCCTCGATGAGGCGTGCCTACTGGGCTTCGCCCGCCGCGACCTGTCCGACGCCGAGACCGTCGACGTCGGCCACGGTCGGGCCCTGGAACCCGCCGGGATCGACGGGGTGTACGCCGCCGTCGCCCCCGACGGCCGGGTGATGGCCCTGCTGGAGGACTCCGGCCGCCGCACGCGATCCGTCGTGGTGGTCCGTCCGGCGACGATGCCGCTGCCGTAGGAAGCCGCGTGGTGGGCGGCACCGTCCCGCAAACCGGTGACCAAGGCCGGGACCAAGGCCCCTGTGGGGCCGGCACGCCCGGATGACAGACTGGCGACATGACTGGTATTCCCACAGCAGGCTCGATCGTCGTCGCGGATCTCATCGGAGACGCGGTGGTCCGGATCCCGGCCGGTGCGACGGTCGCCGACGCGGCCCGGGTGCTCGTCGACGCCGGCGTGGGCGCCGTGGTGGTCGGCGATGATGCCCGCCCGGCCGCGGTACTCAGCGAACGTGACGTGGTCCGGGTGGTGTCCGAGGGCCGCAATCCGGCCGATGTGCCGGTCGCCGAGGTCGCCAGCACCAACCTGGTGTGGTGCGAGGACACCGATTCCGTCGACGCCGTCGCCACCCGGATGACCGATCGCTACATCCGCCACATCCTGGTCGAGAACGGCGGCGAGCTGGCCGGCATCGTGTCGGCCCGCGACCTGCTGGGTGTCTACGCCGGCGACGCCGACGCTGTCGACGCCTGAAACCCATGCCGACTTAGGCCCGCAACGGGCCGTCGTTTCACAATGGGAAACGACGGCGCGCAGCGGTACCAGATCGGTACAGGCGCGGGTCAGAGGACCCAGATGGCCGAGGTGGCGGGAGTCCCCAGGTCGACGGCGACCTCGGATCCTCCGTCCAGCACCGCCACCGAGAGCAGCCCGGCGAAATCCCGTCGGGCCAGCACTCGCAGCCGAGCGTCCAGAGTGATGCCGAGTTCGTCGAAGTAGCGCAGCATCTCCGGGTCGTCGTCGGAAATCCGGGCCACCGTGACGGTTTCCCCGTCGCCGCATTCGCTCAGCCGGCGCGCCGGAGGCGCGGGCACGCGGCCGTCGGCGGCCGGGATCGGATCGCCGTGCGGGTCGCGGACCGGATGCCCGAGCTTGGCGTCGATGCGGTCCAGCAGCCGATCGCTGATGGCGTGCTCCAGGATCTCGGCCTCGTCGTGCACCTCGTCCCAGCCGTAGCCCAGTTCGCTGACCAGGAACGTCTCCAGCAATCGGTGGCGGCGGACCATCGCCAGCGCGGCCTCCCGGCCCGCGTCGGTCAGCGTCACCGCGCCGTACTTCTCGTGGTCCACCAGTCCCTGGTCGGCCAGCCGGCGAATCGATTCCGACACCGTGGACGGTGACACCCCCAGCCGCTCGGCCAGCATTTTGGTGCTGACCCGCTCCGCCGACCACTCCTGGACCGTCCAGATTGTCTTGAGATAGTCCTGGGCGACGGCACTCAGCTCGCCTGCACCTCCGCCGGGGACCACGTGGGGGAGTGTAACCAGCGACGCGGTCGGCGTGGTTTCACTGTGGGTGGACTCCAACGAGGGAACCCGGACGCGGCATCGTAGGCTTGGGGCGTGCAGCGGTGGCGGGGAGTAGAAGACATCCCCACGGACTGGGGCAAATGCGTGCTGACCATCGGCGTTTTCGATGGCGTGCACCGCGGTCACGCCGAACTGATCGCCCGCGCGGTCCAGGCCGGCCGCGACCACGGCGTCCCGGTGGTGCTGATGACCTTCGACCCGCACCCGATGGAAGTGGTGTTCCCGGGCAGTCACCCGGCCCAGCTGACGACGCTGACCCGGCGCGCCGAACTCGCCGAGGAACTCGGCGTCGACGTGTTCCTGGTCATGCCGTTCACCGCCGACTTCCGCCAGCTGCCCGCCGACCGCTACATCCACGAACTGCTGGTGGAACGACTGCACGTGCTGGAAGTGGTTGTCGGACAGAACTTCACCTTCGGGCGCAAGGCCGCCGGCAACGTGGACCTGCTGCGCGAGGCCGGACAGCGATTCGGCTTCGCGGTGCAGTCCATCTCGCTGGTCACCGAACATCTGCCCGGCCAGACCCTCGCGTACTCGTCGACCTACATCCGGTCCTGCGTGGACGCCGGCGACGTGGCCACCGCGGCCGAGGCACTGGGCCGCCCGCACCGGGTGGAGGGCGTGGTCGTCCGCGGCGACGGCCGGGGCCGGGTGCTGGGGTTCCCGACGGCCAACGTGGCGCCGCCGATGCACTCGGCGGTTCCCGGCGACGGGGTGTATGCCGCGTGGTTCACCGTGCTGGCACACGGCCCGGTGATCGGCTCCGTCGTACCCGGTCAGCGCTACCCGGCCGCGGTGTCGGTCGGCACCAACCCGACGTTCTCCGGCCGGACCCGCACCGTGGAGGCGTTCGTCCTGGACACCGCCGCCGACCTGTACGGCCAGCACGTCGCGGTCGACTTCGTCGCCCGCGTCCGCGGCATGGAGAAGTTCGCCGGAGTCGAGGAACTGGTCGTCGCGATGGGCCGAGATGTCGAGGCCGTGCGCGCCCTGCTCGCATCCCGCGATGCAGATGGCGATTAGGGCCCGTACCCGCCGCGCTGCTAGACTTCGGACCCGAATCCGGCATGTGCTGCAGTTCGCGGTGGCTCATGCCTTGTCCCCGCCGGGGACCGCTTTTCCCGCGGACCGATAGATGGAGTGAATTCGTGGCGCTTTCCGCCGAGCAGAAGAAGCAGATCCTGGCCGAGTACGGCCTGCACGAGACCGACACCGGTTCCCCGGAGGCCCAGGTCGCGATGCTGACCAAGCGGATCTCGGATCTGACCGAACACCTCAAGACCCACAAGCACGACCACCACTCGCGCCGCGGGCTGCTACTGCTGGTCGGCCGTCGCCGCCGGCTGCTCAAGTACGTCGCCCAGGTCGACGTCGAGCGCTACCGCGCGCTGATCGAGCGCCTCGGCCTGCGTCGCTGACGCAGGTTCGAAGCCGCGCAGCACGCTGCGCGGCCGGTTTGCCGGGAATCACCGGCGAAGATGTATTGTGAATGGGGTTTGCTGGCGTTTGGCCGGCAAACCTCCTGGTGCGACGCGCGCAGTACCGCGCGCCCGTTCCGGCGAGTCACGCAGTACCAGTCCCGAGTGTGGACCGGTCTTCGGTAGTGGCTGCCGGGTCCCCGTCAGGGCGGGCCGGCCGCTTCGATCGACGGCCGCAGCCGCATTCCGGTTCCCTGGTCCCTGTTGTGACGACGCGAAACAGCGTTGACTGGCGCGCCACGGGGCGCCCAGGTGAACAGAGAGGGCCGCGGACTTTTCATGTCTGTTGCTGAAATTGACGAGGGCGTCTTCGAATCGACCGCCGTCATCGACAACGGGAGCTTCGGCACCCGCACCATCCGTTTCGAGACCGGCCGGCTGGCCCGCCAGGCCGCCGGTTCCGTCGTCGCCTACCTCGACGACGAGACCATGCTGCTGAGCGCCACCACCGCCAGCAAGTCCCCCAAGGACCACTTCGACTTCTTCCCGCTGACGGTCGATGTCGAGGAGCGCATGTACGCCGCGGGCCGCATCCCCGGCTCGTTCTTCCGCCGTGAGGGCCGCCCGTCCACCGACGCCATCCTGACCTGCCGGCTGATCGACCGTCCGCTGCGCCCGTCGTTCGTCGACGGCCTGCGCAACGAGATCCAGGTCGTGGTCACCGTGCAGAGCCTCGACCCGCAGGACCTCTACGACGTGCTGGCCATCAACGCCGCTTCGGCGTCCACACAGCTGGCCGGTCTGCCGTTCTCCGGCCCGGTCGGTGGCGTGCGGGTGGCTCTGATCGACGGCCAGTGGGTCGCGTTCCCGACCGTCGACCAGCTGGAGAAGGCTGTCTTCGACATGGTGGTCGCGGGACGCGTCGTCGCTGACGACGTCGCGATCATGATGGTCGAGGCCGAGGCCACCGAGAACGTCATCGAGCTGGTGGCCGCCGGTGCGCAGGCCCCGACGGAGACCGTCGTCGCCGAGGGCCTGGAGGCCGCCAAGCCGTTCATCAAGGTGCTGTGCGAGGCCCAGGCCGCCCTGGCTGGCGCCGCAGCCAAGGAACTGCGCGAGTACCCGGTGTTCCCGGACTACGCCCCGGACGCCTACGACGCCGTCGCCGCGATCGCCACCGACGCCCTCGGCGAAGCGCTGACCATCGCAGAAAAGGCCGCCCGCGAGGCGCGCACCGACGAGATCAAGGTCGAGGTGCTCGACAAGCTGTCGGAGAGCTTCGCCGGCCGGGAGAAGGAAATCGGCGCCGCGTACCGTTCGCTGACCAAGAAGCTGGTTCGCCAGCGGATCCTGACCGACCACTTCCGCATCGACGGTCGCGGCATCACCGACATCCGGGCGCTGTCCGCCGAGGTCGCTGTCATCCCGCGGGCGCACGGCAGCGCACTGTTCGAGCGCGGCGAGACCCAGATCCTGGGTGTGACGACGCTGGACATGGTCAAGATGGCCCAGCAGATCGACTCGCTGGGGCCGGAGACCTCCAAGCGCTACATGCACCACTACAACTTCCCGCCGTTCTCCACCGGTGAGACCGGCCGGGTCGGTTCGCCCAAGCGCCGCGAGATCGGCCACGGCGCCCTGGCCGAGCGGGCCCTGATGCCCGTGCTGCCGAGCATCGAGGAGTTCCCGTACGCGATCCGTCAGGTGTCGGAGGCGCTGAGCTCCAACGGCTCCACCTCGATGGGCTCCGTGTGCGCCTCGACGCTGTCGCTGCTGAACGCCGGTGTGCCGCTGAAGGCTCCGGTCGCCGGCATCGCCATGGGCTTGGTGTCCGATGAGGTCAACGGTGAGCGCCGCTACGTCGCGCTGACCGACATCCTCGGCGCCGAGGACGCGTTCGGTGACATGGACTTCAAGGTCGCCGGCACCAAGGACTTCGTCACCGCGCTGCAGCTGGACACCAAGCTCGACGGCATCCCATCGAAGGTGCTGGCCGGGGCCCTGTCCCAGGCCAAGGACGCGCGCTTGACCATCCTGGAGGTGATGGCCGAGGCCATCGACGCCCCCGACGAGATGAGTCCGTACGCGCCGCGGATCACCACCATCAAGGTCCCGGTCGACAAGATCGGCGAGGTGATCGGGCCCAAGGGCAAGATGATCAACTCGATCACCGAGGAGACCGGCGCGCAGATCTCCATCGAGGACGACGGCACCGTGTTCGTCGGCGCGGCCGACGGCCCGTCGGCCCAGGCCGCGATCGACAAGATCAATGCCATCGCCAACCCGCAGCTGCCCAAGGTCGGCGAGCGGTTCCTCGGCACCGTCGTCAAGACCACCGACTTCGGCGCGTTCGTGTCGCTGCTGCCCGGTCGCGACGGGCTGGTCCACATCTCGAAGTTGGGCCGCGGCAAGCGCATCGCCAAGGTCGAGGACGTCGCCACGGTGGGCGACAAGCTGCGGGTGGAGATCGCCGATATCGACAACCGCGGCAAGATCTCGCTGATCCTGGTCGACGAGGATGAGGCCCCGGCCGCGGCCGATGCAGCAAGCGCGTCGGAGTAAGCGCACCGCAGCGGCGGCACTTCGCGAGGAGTCACTGGTCCGCAGGACCACCCTTCCGGGTGGTCTGCGGGTGGTGACCGAGCGGGTGCCGTCGGTGCGGTCGGCGTCGGTGGGTGTGTGGGTCGGTGTCGGCTCCCGCGACGAGGGTTCGTCCGTCGCGGGTGCGGCGCACTTCCTGGAACACCTGCTGTTCAAGTCGACGCCGACGCGCAGCGCCGTGCAGATCGCCCAGTCGGTGGACGCCATCGGCGGTGAACTCAACGCGTTCACCGCCAAGGAACACACCTGCTACTACGCGCACGTGCTGGACACCGATCTGTCACTGGCCCTGGATCTGGTCTCCGATGTGGTGCTGCGCGGCCGGTGCGCGGCCGAGGACGTCGAGATCGAGCGTGACGTGGTGCTCGAAGAGATCGCCATGCGCGACGACGACCCCGAGGACGTTCTCGGCGAGGAGTTCCTGACCGCCATGTTCGGCGATCATCCCGTCGGGCGGCCGGTGATCGGCAGTGTGGCCTCGGTGTCGGCGATGAGCCGCACCCAGCTGCGCTCGTTTCACACCCGGCGCTACACGCCGGAGCGGATGGTTGTGGCGGTGGCCGGCAACATCGACCACGACGAGGTGGTGGCGCTGGTGCGCCAGTACTTCGGATCCCGGCTGGACACCAGCCGCGAGCCGGTGGCACCGCGAACCGGCACCGGGCGGATCCCCGGCGACCCGACGCTGCGGCTGATCAACCGGGACTCCGAGCAGACACACCTGCTGCTGGGCGTGCGTACCCCGGGGCGCACCTGGGAGCACCGCTGGGCCACCGCCGTGCTCAACGGCGCACTCGGCGGCGGACTGAGTTCGCGTCTGTTCCAACAGATTCGGGAGACCCGCGGGCTGGCGTACTCGGTGTACTCGTCGGTCGACAGCTACTGCGACACCGGCACACTGTCGGTGTACGCCGGATGCCTACCCGAACGATTCGCCGAGGTCGTCGAGGTGGCCACCGATGTGCTGGCGTCCGTCGCCGCCGACGGGATCACCGAAGCCGAATGTCGAATCGCCAAGGGCGCCCTGCGCGGTGCCCTGGTGCTCGGACTGGAGGATTCCGCATCGCGGATGAACCGGATCGGCCGCAACGAGCTCAACTACGGGGAGCACCGCAGCCTGGAGTCCAGCCTGGCCAAAATCGAGGCGGTGACCCTCGACGAGGTCAACGCGGTCGCCCGCACCCTGCTGACCCGCCCGTTCGGCGCCGCGGTGCTCGGCGACTACCCGTCGAAGAAGAAGCTGCCCAAACAGCTCACCCGTCTGTTGTCCTAGCAGGGGACGGGCACATACCCGGGTCAGACGACGGGCAGGGAGTTGTCGCGGCGCAGCACGAAGAAATACGGCCGCCGCGAGCCGCGCAGATCCATCGCGCCGAGCACCGTGTCGGCGTCGAGGCGGCGGAACACGTCGTTGATCGGCAGCTGGTCGTAGATCATGGTCGCGGTGTCCACGTCACGGTAGCGGGTGGTGCGCAGTCGGGCCTTGGGGCCGCGGGCTGCCGCCACCGGACGCAGCGCGGTGATGCTGCGGGCCAGCGGCAGCCGCTGCAAACCCGGTAGCTTGCCGGTGGCCCCGAGCCCCGCGAACGCCACCGTCGGGTTCAACGGCCACAGCGCGGTGCCGTCGGCGGTGGGGAACAGCAGCGGATGCACGGTTTCGGCGTCGATGAACTGTTTTCCCCACCAGCCGCTGAGCTCCAGCTTTCCGTCGAGCGGATGGCCGGTCGGGAGTTCCACCCCGTGCCAGGTGCCGATCATGGACGCGGCGTCGACGGCGGGCGCGTCATCGAACAGGGCCAGGGCGTCCGCGGTACTGGTGGGGGCGTCGGGCATCACATCGGCAAGGCGCATGTTTCTCACCGTACTGGCCCGAGGGCTCCATTGGTCAAGAGTCCCGCGACGGCCTAACTACCATGGGCGGATGCACGGCCCCGATCCCTGCCCCTGCGGCGCCGGCCTCTACCGGAATTGCTGCGAACCGCTGCACACCGGTGAGCACCGCGCCGAGACCGCCGAGGCGCTGATGCGCTCGCGATACAGCGCATACGCCGCCGGCGACGCCGACTACCTGTGGCGGACCTGGCATCCGCGCACCCGGCCGCCGGCTCCGGAGGCCGATCCCGACGTGGACTGGGTCCGGCTGGAGATCCTCGACGTGGTCGCCGGCGCGGCGGGCGATTCCGACGGCGAGGTCGAGTTCCGGGCCTACTACCGCAGCACCGACCCGGACCTGCCCGGCACCCGGGTGCTGCACGAGCGTTCGCGATTCACCGTGCGGGCCGGGCGCTGGTTCTACCTTGACGACGGCATGGATCCGGACTGACCGCAGGTTGCCAGGTGCCGAACTTGTGTCCGGTGTCAGAGCGGTGGAGTGTTAGGTTTTTGCGGTGTTCAACCGGGTGATGGGACGGGTCGGCGCGGCAGCGCTGGTGACGGTGGCCGTCGCCGCCGGGCCGGTCGCCGTCGCGCACGCCGACGCCCATGAGGCGAACACCTGCGCATCCCAGGTAGCCGCGTACGACGGGGTGGTCAGCGACCTCAAGGCGCACGTCGCCACCCGCGACAGCGTCAACCGCTACTCGCAGACCGCGGTGGACAACTACAACAACCGGCTGCACGAGCTCAAGGCCCAGTTGGAGACGGTGTCCACCAAGCGGGCGTCGTGCGAGGTCGCGGTGAAGGGGCTCGGTGGCGCGCCGGCCGACATGCCCACCGAATTCACCTCGTTGAGTTCGGCGCTGGGGACCAGCCCCGGCAAGGACGCGATCAACACCTTCGTCACCGGGTTCGGCAAACTCGTCGGCGACTCCTTCAAGGACGAGCGTCTGCAGGCCAAGAAGATGCCGGCCGTGGGGGACAAGGATCTCGCGGTGCCCGGCGGGCAGATCACCGCGTATTCCGACGGTTCGCCGGCCATTTCCGCGCGCGCCGTCGTGCCGATCGCCGATGTCGTGCAGTTGTCGCAGTTCACCGCGTTGACCCCGGTCAATCAGTGGGCCGTGCTGATGGCGCGCAAGAACTATCAGTGGATGTCGAACCAGGCGGTGCTGAGTCAGTCCTCGGCCAGCGCCAAGGCCGTCAACGGCTTGGACTCGGATTGGACCTCCATGCAGCAGACCCTGGCCACCGAGACCAAGCAGACCTTGAGCGCATCGATCGACCTGCTGATCAAGAGCCAGTAGCCGAGCGTGGGAGCAGCGTCGTGAACCAACCACCGCAGCCGGGCCAGCCCGCAGAACCGCCCGCGGGCGACTGGGGTCTCGACACGCCCGTGCAGCCCGCCGCGGATTTCGATGCCGCCGGCGCGACCGAGGTCGTCAGCCCGCCTGCCGCGCCGCCGTCCTACCCGGCCGCCCCGCCGTCGTCCCCGGGCACGCCGCCGTCGTACCCGTCCCCGTCCCCGGTGGAGCCGCCGGTGCTCGACTACCCGGATTCCGGGTACGCGCCACCCGGGTACCCGCCGTCCGGCTATAACTACCCCGCGAATTACCCCGGGCCGACTGCCTACGCTCCCGAGGAACCGCCGATCAGCTACGGCGCCGTCGGGCTGCCCGGCACACAGACCGCGGGCGCGGCGGCGTGGATCTATCCCGGTGCGCCCGAGGGGCAACCGGTGCCCAAGAAATCCCGGAAGAAATGGGTCATCGTCGCGGCTACCGTGCTGGTCGTCGCACTGGCCGGCGGTGGTATCGCGATCTACCAGGTATTTTTCTCTGGCAAAGCCGACCGGGAGGCGGTCGGCACCGCGGCCACCGAGTTCACCCGGGCGGCCGCCGGCGGTGATCTGGCCGGGGTCAAGGGGTTGCTGTGCGACTCCGAGGCCGCCGGCGTTCCCGACGTCATCGCTGCGTCGGGCGCCTCAGGGGTTCCGGACAAGGATGTCCAGGTAAACCTGGGTGCGGTCGAGGTGCGCAAGGATCTGGCCTCCGCGGTGGTGACCAAGGGATCCAACCCCGACGTCACCCTGTACCTCCGCAAGCAGGGCGGCGGGTGGAAGGTCTGCGCGTCGGCCGAGAGTGACTTCGACTCCGCCGCGAAGTAAGCCGGGCCGGCCGTCCACGCAGCCAATCTTGCGGGAATCGACGACCCACCGGGTATACTCGCGGCTACCATAAGTTCAACCTGTCGACATTTGGCGACTGTTTGTAAACGATAAGGCCGGGAATGCTCAACGTTGACAACCGGGCCGCGGGCCCACACGATGCGACGCTGGACCACGAGTCGATCGTGCTGCAGGCGCGCGACGTCCACTTCGACTGGTCGGACCTGCCGGTGCACTACATACCCGGCGAGCCCTTCGTCACGCACTTCTGCAACGTGCTGCACCTGCTGCTGCCGGCCGGCGAGGAGTTCTTCGTCGAGGTGTTCAAAGAAGCGCTGCCGCTGATCCAGGACGACCAGCTGCGACTGGACGTCCAGGGCTTCATCGGTCAGGAGGCCATGCACTCCCAGACCCACGCCGCCGTGGTCGAACACTTCCGCGCCCAGGGCATCGACATGTCGCCCTACACCGACCAGATGCGCTGGGTGTTCGAGAGGGTGCTCGGCAACCGGCCCCGATGGAGCAAGCGACGCCAGCGCGCCTGGCTGCTGGAACGGATCGCACTGATCTCCGCGATCGAGCACTACACCGCCATTCTGGGCGAATGGATCCTGGAGACCCCCGAACTCGACGCGATCGGCACCCACCCCGCCATGCTCGACATGCTGCGCTGGCACGGCGCCGAGGAGGTCGAGCACAAGGCCGTCGCCTTCGACGTGATGAAGCACCTGAAGTCCGGCTACCTGCGGCGGGCACGGACGCAGTGGCTCGTCACGCCGCTGCTGTTCCTGCTGTGGGTCCGGGGCCTGAGGTTCATGTACTCGATCGATCCGGAGCTGGCGCCCGGTACCAAGGCCAGATGGCGGGACTGGTTCCTGCTGGCCCGCCGGGGCCTGGTCCCCGCTCCTATCGAACTCGTCAAGGCGGTCGGCTCCTACTACCGGCCGAGCTTTCACCCAGCCGAACTAGGCGGTATCGAAAAGGCGGTCAACTACCTGGCCGTGTCACCGTCCGCGCGCGCCGCTCACTGAGGAAACCATGACCACCACAGCTCCCGTCACCACCGTGACGGCCACCGACGGCGTCGCGCTGGCGGTGCACCGCTACAACGAGTTCGACGCCGCCCGCCCCACGATCCTGGCCATCCACGGTTATCCGGACAACCACCACGTCTGGGACGGAGTGGCCGAACTGCTGGCCGACCGCTACAACATGGCGGCTTTCGACGTGCGTGGCGCCGGTGACTCGGGCGAACCCGCCGACCGCGCCGGATACCGCTTCCCGCAACTGGTTTCCGACATCGGCACCGTGATCGATCACCTCGGCGTGGACCGGGTGCACCTGCTCGGCCACGACTGGGGCTCCATCCAGGGCTGGGCCGCGGTCACCGATCCCGACCTGATGCCCGAAATCGCCTCCTACACCTCGATTTCCGGGCCGAACCTGGAATACGCCGGGCATTTCCTGCGCTCGGTCCGCCGACCGGCCGACCTCGGTGACGTCGCCAAACAGCTCCTCGCATCCGGCTACATCGGGCTGTTCCTCACCCCGCGGCTGCCCGAGGCCTTCTTCGGATCCGGCCTGGGCGGGCGCGTCATCGCCACCCTGGACCGCATCGGGCGTTCCAGCACCCGGTCCCGACGGGACGCGGTGCCCCGCTCCGAACGGGACTACACTAACGGGCTCAACCTCTATCGCGCGAACATGCCCGCACCCATGGTCCGCCCGCCGGCCGAGCTGCCGCCGACAACCGTGCCGGTCCAGGTGCTGGTGCCCCGCAAGGACATCTTCGTCACCCCGGCTCTGCAACGGTTCACCGGCTCGATCGCCGACGGCGGTCGAGTCGTCGAAATCGAGGGCGGCCACTGGGTGGTCACCGCCCGTCCCGAGGTCATTGCCCGGCTGACCGCAGACTGGGTCGACCAGGTCGAGACCGGCCGCGCACCGGTCGGGCCCACCGAAGTCGGCCCGGGTCCGCGCCAGGTGGCCGGGAAAACCGCTCTGATCACCGGCGCGGGAGCCGGCATCGGCCGGGCCACCGCACTGGAACTGGCCCGCCAAGGTGCGTGCACCGTCATCATCGTCGACCGCGACGAGGCCGCCGCCCGCGACACCGCGGAGGCGGTCACCGCCGCCGGAGCCCAAGCCGCCGTTTACCCGACCGATGTCACCGACGAAGACGCCGTGAAAAACCTTGCTGCACAGGTCAACAGCGAACACGGTGTGATCGACATCCTGATCAACAACGCCGGTATCGGGATGGCCGGCCGATTCCTGGAGACCACCCCCGAACACTGGGACGCCATCATCGCGGTCAATCTCCGCGGCGTCCTCAACTGCAGCCGGGCGTTCGCCGAGCAGATGGTCGCCCGCGGCGAGGGCGGCACCATCATCAACGTGTCCTCGGCGTCGGCGTTCCTGCCGTCGAAGTCCATGGTCGCCTACAGCACCACGAAGGCTGCGGTGCTGGCGTTCAGCGAATCGCTGCGCGCCGACCTCGCCGACGAGGGCATCACCGTCACCGCCGTCTGCCCCGGATTCGTCAACACCAACATCGCCCGCAACACCGTCTACGCCGGGATGAGCGACGAACAGCAGGAACGGGCCCGGGCCAAGGCCGACGCCGCCTACCGGCGCCGCAACTACACCCCGGAGGCCACCGCCCGCGCGATCGTCAAGGCGATCCGCACCGGACCCCCGGTGCTGCCGATCGCGCCCGAATCCCGGTTCGGCTACGCCATGCGGCGGATCAGCCCCGGTGCGATCCGGCTGCTGGCCCGCTACGACATACGGCAGAACTGAGACGGACATGACCGCTTCCATCTGGCAGAGCCGGCCGCCCGCCCTCTACGGCCACCGCAAACACGACCGGCTGACCAACGCACTGTGGACGCTGAGTGCGGCGTTCGGCGTCGTCACCGCCATGTCCCGGTGGAAGCCCTCGAAGGTGACCCCGGTGCGGCGCACCGTCGACACCGTCATCGTCAAACGGGAACTGATCACCCCCGACGTGGTGGCACTGACCCTTGCCGACCCGGCCGGCGGACTGTTGCCGTCGTGGACCCCCGGTGCCCACATCGACGTGGCCCTGCCGTCGGGACGGATCCGGCAGTACTCGCTGAGCGGCCCGCCGGGACGGCGCACCGACTACCGGATCGCCGTGCGACGCATCGCCGACGGCGGCGGCGGGTCCATCGAGATGCACGGCCTCGCCGAGGGCGACCCGCTCACCTTCGAGGGGCCCCGCAACGCCTTCCATCTGGGCAGCGGGGAGTCCGAGGTGCTGTTCGTCATCGGCGGCATCGGGGTGACCCCCATCCTGCCGATGATCCGCGAGGCGCACGCAGCCGGAATCGACTGGCGCGCAGTCTGTGCCGGACGCAGCCGGGAATACATGCCGCTGCTCGACGAAGTGCTGGCGGTGGCGCCGGAGCGGGTCACCGTGTGGGCCGACGACGAACGCGGCGGCTTCGCCCTCGTCGACGACCTGCTGGCCGGGGCGGGCCCGCACACCGCGGTTTATGTGTGCGGGCCGACGGCGATGCTCGACGCCGTGCGCATCGCCCGCGACGAACACGCCGACGCACCTTTGCACTACGAGCGGTTCGCCGCGGCCCCGATCGTCGACGGCGTGCCGTTCGAACTGGAACTGGCCCGCTCGGGCCGGGTGCTGTCGGTACCGGCGGACCGCTCCGCGCTGGCGGTCATGCTCGACGACGACCCGACCACTCCGTACTCGTGTCAGCAGGGCTTCTGCGGCACCTGCCGGATTTCCGTGCTGCGCGGCGACGTGGACCGGCACGGACGCACCGCCGAGGCCGACGACGAGATGCTGGTCTGCGTGTCGCGGAGCCGCGGAGAGCGGATCGTCATCGACCGCTGAGCCCCACTCGCCTATGGGTAGGCTTGCCCGCATGCGGGTAGCTGTGCTGGGAGCCAAGGGCAAGGTCGGAACGACGATGGTGGGGGCGGTGCAGGCCGCTCCGGATCTGGAACTGTCGGCGGCCGTCGACGCCGGTGATCCGCTGAGCCTGCTCACCGATTCCGGCACCCAGGTCGTCATCGACTTCACCCACCCCGACGTGGTGATGGACAACCTGAAGTTCTTGATCGAGAACGGGCTTCACGCCGTCGTCGGAACCACCGGGTTCACCGCCGAGCGCCTGGACACCGTGCGGGGCTGGCTCGACCAACATCCGGAGGTCGGGGTGCTGATCGCCCCGAACTTCGCGATCGGCGCCGTGCTGTGCATGCACTTCGCCGCCCAGGCCGCACCGTATTTCGAATCCGTCGAGGTCATCGAACTGCACCACCCGCAGAAAGCCGACGCCCCGTCGGGCACCGCCACCCGGACCGCGCAGCTGATCGCCGCCGCGCGCAAGGACCTGCCGCCCAACCCCGACGCCACCAGCACCGGTCTGGAGGGGGCCCGCGGCGCCGACGTCGACGGGGTGCCGGTGCACTCGGTGCGGGTCGCCGGCCTGGTCGCGCACCAGGAGGTGCTGTTCGGCACCCAGGGCGAAACACTGACCATTCGCCACGACAGCCTGGACCGGACCTCGTTCGTCCCGGGTGTGCTGCTCGGGGTCCGTGGGATCGGCGATCGCCCGGGCCTGACGATCGGCATCGAGCCGCTGATGAACCTGACGTGAAGTCGCTGCGCACTCTGGCGCTGATCGGATTCTTCTGCGCCGCACTGCTCTTCTACTTCGTGACGCTCGGACGCATGGGCGTCGGCATGATCGCCGACGGCCGGGGCGCCGCCGTCGGACTCGGCATCGCACTGCTGATCCTCCCGCTGATCGGCCTGTGGGCGATGGTCGCGACGCTGCGGGCGGGACTGGCGCATCAGAAACTGGCCCGGCTCGCCGACGAGGCCGGAATGGAGCTCGACGTCAGTGAGCTGCCACGTCGGGCCAGCGGCCGAATTCAGCGCGATGCGGCCGACGCCCTGTTCGAGACGGTGCGCGGTGAACTCGACGCCGACCCCGACAACTGGATCCGCTGGTATCGGGTGGCCCGCGCCTACGACTACGCCGGGGACCGCAGCCGCGCGCGGGAGGCGATGCGCCGCGCCGTCGAGCTGGAGCAGGCCCAGCCGTGAGCGCGACATTGCTGATCATCCACCACACCCCGTCGCCGCACTGCCAGGAGATGTTCGAGGCGGTGCTGGCGGGGGCAACCGATCCCGAGATCGAGGGCGTCGAGGTGGTGCGCCGACCGGCCCTGACGTGCTCTCCGAGCGACGCGCTGGCCGCCGACGGCTACCTGATCGGAAGCCCGGTGAATCTGGGGTATCTCAGCGGCGCCGTGAAGCACGCGTTCGACCAGCTCTATTACCCCTGTCTGGATGCCACGCGCGGGAGACCTTTCGGCGTTTGGCTGCACGGCAACGAGGGCACCGAGGGAGCGGTCCGCGCGCTCGACGGGATCACCGCCGGACTCGGTTGGGTCCGGGCCGCAGACGCCGTCGTCGTCTCAGGCAAACCGACCAAGGCCGACCTTGAGGCGTGCTGGAACCTGGGTGCCACCGTCGCCGCGTCACTGATGGAGTAGCCGGCCGCGCCAGTCCGCGCCGGGCCTCGTGCTCGCGGAATCTACACCGCTCGCCGAGCGCGGCGGCTCAGCTGTGCACCGGGGACGGCAGCCGGTTCTCGGTGATGCCCAGCTCGTCGACCTGATAGACGTGGGCGGTGTTGAGATCGAAGAACACCCCGACCACCTCGATGCGCCCTTCGGCCACCGCCTCGGTAAGCACCGGATGCGCGATGAGGCGGCCGACCTGGATCGCCACATTGACCACCCCGAGCTGATCGGTTTCACCGAACCCACGCTCGGCCGCGGTGGCCCGGGCCGGGTGCCCGTCGTGATAGGCGGTGACGCTGTCATGGGCGTGCGCCAGCCAGTGGCTCACCGGGTTCGGCGCCTCGTCGTCGTTGTCGATCAGCGCGGTCATTGCGCCGCACGACGAATGTCCACACACCACAATCGAACTCACGCCCAACTTGCTGGCGGCGAAATCCAGGGCGGCATCCATCGACTCGTCCGTCCCGTCGTTGACCACCAGGTTTCCGACGTTGCGTACGGTGAACAGGTCACCCGGCCCGCTGGCGGTGATCACGTTCGGCAGGATCCGGGAATCGGCGCAGGTCAAAAACAGCGCGTCCGGATTCTGGTCCTCGGTCAGCTCGGCGATGTGCGGCGACAGCACCCCGCGGCCACGCCGGTTGTACTCGTCGATGCCGTCGAGGACCGAGCCGCCCTCGTCGCGGTAGCTGGCCAGCCAGGACCGCCACGGCACCAGACCCACGGCACGGGTGCCGTAGTGCCGCTTGGGCGGCGCGGCATGCGCGTGGTGCAGCTTGGCGTGCGACGACTCGATGATCAAGACGGTGCCGCCGGTGGCCTCATGCGCCCGCTTCCAGTCGGCGATCGTCTCGGAGATCGCGTGATCGACGTAGTCGGCGTTGATGGTGATGGTGACCCGCGAACCATTCGGCAGCTCGCCGAGGATCCGGGTCAGCCGCGGCAGCGACAGGAAGCTCAGCGTGCCGTCGAGTTCGACGTGCCAGTCCTCGTTGTCGTCGGCGTCGTTGCCGAATTCCGCCGGCCGGGCCTCCATGTGCGCCCGCATCACCCGCCACAGCAGGATGACGATCGAGACGGCCAGGCCTATGGCGACGCCCTCGAGCAGGTTCAGGAACACCACGCACACCACGGTGATCAGATAGACCGCGAGGTCGCCGGTACGACGGGCCATCCGGATCTGCGCCAGCTTCACCAGTTGCATGCCGATGACGATCAGCAGGCCGGCCAGCGCCGCCTTGGGCACCAACTCCACCAGGTCGGTCAGCATCGACGCGAACAGCAGAATCCAGACGCCGTGCAATACCGCCGACCACCGGGTGCGGGCACCGGCATTCACGTTGGTGGAGCTACGGACGATGACGCCGGTGACCGGCAGGCCGCTGAGCGCACCGGACACCACGTTCGCGCTGCCCTGACCGATCATCTCGCGGTCGAAATTGCTGCGCGGACCGGTGTGCAGCTTGTCGACCCCGACCGCGGACAGCAGGGACTCGACGCTGGCGATCAGCGCGACGGTCAGCACCGCCAGCACCAGGGCACCGATGTGCGCGCTCCACGGCGAGCCGTCCCCGGCGGCCGCGGCCACGTCGGGCAGGCCCACCGAATCGAAGAAGTCCTTCCCCTGCAGATCGATCCGTTCGGCCGGCAGCTTCGCCACGACGGCCACCGCGGTCCCGACGACGATCGCCACCAGTGCTCCGGGGATCACCCGCAGCCGGGCGGGCAGCTTCGGCCACAGCAGCAGGATCGCGATGACGATGACGCCGATGATCACGTCGGGCAGATGGTGGTTGACGATGCCGTGCGGGAGCGCGGCGAGGTTCTCCCACGCCGTGCTGCGCGACGCTCCGCCCATCAGGACGTGGATCTGCTGCAGGGCGATGGTGATGCCGATTCCGGCCAGCATCGCGTGCACCACCACCGGGGCGATGGCCAGTGCCGTCCGAGCGATCCGGGACAGTCCGAACAGGATCTGCAGCACACCGGCGGCCGCGGTGATGACACACGTCATCGCCCAGCCGAACTGGTCGATGAGGCCGGCCACCACCACGGTCAGGCCGGCGGCGGGACCGGTCACCTGCAGCGGGGAGCCGCCGATCAGGCCCGCGACGATGCCGCCGACGACAGCCGCGATGAGTCCGGCCATCAACGGCGCGCCGGACGCGTAGGCGATGCCCAGCGACAGCGGCAGGGCGACCAGGAACACCACCAGTGAGGCGGGCAGGTCGTGTTTGAGGTTCTGCAGAGCGGAGGATTTCGAGCCGTGCTCGAGGGAGGCAGTAGCCATCGTGGGGCCTATCGGTGTGAGTGGTGTCGACAAGAATGCGCCGGTACGGCCGCCGCCGGGGGAACCGTCAACTCGATTCACCACACGGAGGCGCCGCGGCGCCGGTCACTGTCGATCGATACCGATATCCGTCAGCCGGGAACGCCCCGGTGAATCGGGGCCACGGCTCAGCACCCGGCCGCGGACCGGACGGCCCACCACAATCGCCACGGCCAGCAGGGCGGCGAAGGTCAATGCGGCCGGCACATACGACGGCCCCGGCGGCACGTCGCGCCGCAACCGGTCACCGACGGCGCTGGCCTGGTTGACCGGGTGATGGTGGGTTTCCTCCGGAAGTTGCCAGGGAGTACTGGCGGCGGCGGCCGCGGCGGCGACCCCGGGCGCCGTCGTGCTGCCGGTGGCCGGCATGAAGAAACTCAAGGCCGCCAGCAACAACAGCAGCGCAGCATTCGCGCTCGCCCGGCGGTTACCCATGTGTTCGAGATTAGCAGCGTGTCAAGGGTGGGTGCCATTACGCGAGGTAGGCTTCGCGCCAAGGGGATTGACGTGAGGAGGGTCACATGCCGGGTTTGGCCGAGTTGGCGCTGGGGACGGCACCGATCGCCGGCGGGGCTTTGCTGGGCCTGATCGTCGGCAACGGCCGCGGGCCCGATGTGCGGGCAGGGATCAAGGCCGATATGGACCTGTTGGACCGGCTGCCGGCCGAGGACACCGAACGTCGGGCGGCTCTGCAGGGGGCCATCGACGTCCGTATCGACGACATCGTGGCGACGGTCGCCCGCAACCGGGATATCCGGGCGCTGGCCACCTCCTACCGGGGCAATTGGCGCGACATCGTGGTGTTCGTGTGCACCGTGCTGTTCACGATCGTCTGGTGGGAGGTCGACCACCACCGCGCGCACTGGCTGCCGATGTTCGTCGCCCTGATCGTGCTGTCGGTGATCTGCGCCGGGTACGCGCTGCGCGGGTTCGCTGAGGGCCTCGGCGAGTTCCGCCGCCGCCGGTGGAACTGAGGCCGTCAGCGCCGCGATAGCGGGAAAATCGGTTGCCGGGGATGGTCGCGCCGGTGCGACGATAGCTTTCGTGGACTACCAGCGCGACCTCGAACGCGAGCTCGACGGTGCGGCCGAACTGCGGCCCCGGGCGATGGCCGCCGGTGGCGCCCTGCTGATCGTCGCCGTGGTACTGACCGCGCTGAACCTGCGCCCGGCGATCACCAGCATCGGTCCGCTGCTCGGCGAGATGCGCTCCGAACTCGGGGCATCGGCGGTGTGGGCCGGCGTCCTGACCACGCTGCCGGGATTGTGCTTCGCCGCCGCCGGGCTGGCGGCACCGTGGCTGTCGCGGAGGATCGGGCTGGGCTGGGCGATCGCAGCCGGCTTGACGATCCTGACCGCCGGTCTGATCGTCCGGGTACTCGACGGGCCGGCCGTCGTGATCGCCGGCACCCTGCTGGCCACCGGTGGCATCGCCCTGGTCAACGTGCTCATCCCGGTCGTCATCAAGGGCTCATTCCCCACCCGGATCGGGGTGATGACCGGCGTCTACACCGCCGCGTTGCAGGGCGGCGGAGCGCTGGGCTCGGCCCTCACCCCGCTGCTGGACCGGATACTCGGCGGCTGGGCCGGGGCGCTGGGCGCCTGGGCGGTGGTCTCCGGGCTGGCGCTCGCACTCTGGTTGCTCGGCGCCCGGCAGATCGAGGCCGCCCGGCCGTTGAGCACCCCCACCGCACGGCGGGGCCCGTCGCTGCTGCGGTCCCGACTGGCCTGGACCATCACCCTGTTCTTCGGCACCCAGTCGTTCCTCGCGTATGTGGTGATGGGCTGGCTACCGGAGGTGTTCATCGACGGCGGCATCAGCCAGACCCGGGCGGGCCTGCTACTCGGGCTGATCTCGGTGCTGGCCGTCCCGATCAGCCTCGTCGTCGCCCCGCTGGCAGCCGGCCGGCCCAGCCAGAGCGGCTGGATCGTCGGGCTCGGCGTCGCCGGCGTCGCCGGGGTGATCGGGCTGCTGATCGACCCGGGTGCGGCGCCGGTCCTGTGGAGTGTGCTGGTCGGGCTGGGGATGAGCGTGTTCTCGCTGGCCCTGGCGGTGATCGCGCTGCGGGCGCGCGACGCGGACACCACCGCTGCGCTGTCCGGCATGGTGCAGGGCTTCGGCTATCTGCTGGCCGGGGTGGGCCCGCTGTTGTTCGGCGTGCTGCACGATGCGACGGGAGCCTGGACCGTGCCCTTTGCGATGCTGCTGGCGGTCTACGCCGTGCAGATGGTCACCGGCGCGCTGGCCGGGCGCCAGCGCTACGTGTAGCCGCGGGTCAGTAGTGGTAGGTGTCCGACGGGGCCGGGCGGTGCCCGCGCTCGTCGTACCCGACGTCACCGGAGCCGATGCCGTAGGCGCGGGCCAGATCCAGGATCTTGGTCGCCCGGGCGATACGCGGCAGGTCCGAGCCGTTGCGGATCTCGCCGCCGTCGCGGTTGAACTCGGCGAAAAACTCCTTGGCCCAGGCGATGTCGTCGGGCGACGGTGACAGGCCGGCGTTGACCGCGGAGCACTGGTCCGGCGACAGGCAGATCTTGCCGGTCATCCCGAACTCGGCGGACACCGCGGCCGCCTCGGACAGCTTCAGCGCGCTGGAGCCGACGGTCGGGCCGTCAATGGCGCTGGGCAGATGCGCGGCCCGCGCGGCGATGGTGAACCGGGACCGCGCGTACGCCAGCGTCGCCGGGTTGTCGCCGAAGCCGGTGTCGCGGCGGAAGTCGCCGATGCCGAACGCCAGCCGGAAAGTGCCCTTGGTGGCCGCGATCTCGGTGATGCGTTCCAGTCCGCGCGCGGTCTCCACCAGCGCGACGATCGGCACGCCGGGCAGCATCCGCGCGGTCTCGGTGACGTGGTCGACCGACTCCACCATCGCCAGCATCACGCCCCCGACCGAGGTGCCGGCCAGCAGTTCGCAGTCACCGGCCCACCACTGGGTGCCGAAGCCGTTGATCCGCACCCAGTCGTCGCGGCCGCCGGCCAGCCAGGAAGCGACATGGTCGCGGGCGGCGGCCTTGTCCTTGGGGGCGACGGCGTCCTCGATGTCGAGCACCACGATGTCCGCGTGCGAGCGGGTGGCGGCCTCGAAACGGTCGGCGTGCGAGCCGTTGACCAGCAGCCAGCTGCGGGCCAGTACCGGGTCGAGCCGGGTGCCGCCGTCGGTGGAATCGGTGCTGAAGGGTTGCTCGTACACGCCATAATCGTCGCCTACCGGCCGGTAGCCGAATGCCAGGGGGTCCGCGACGGGTGGGTTACAACGCCGCGCCGAACACCCGCTCCATGGCCTGCCAATGCCGCTCATCGGCGGTTTTGTCGTAGGCGCCGGCATTGTCGGGCACCGCGAACCCGTGCGCGGCCGGGTAGAACTCGACGGTGTGCTCGACGCCCGCATCGGCCAGGGCCCCATCCAGCGTGACCCCGTTCTCGGCGGTGAACGACGCGTCGCTCTCGGCCGCGGCGACGTAGACGACGGCCTGGATGCGCGGGGCCGCCAGGTGCGGGCTGTCCGGCGCCTCGGTGACCAGGCCGCCGCCGTGGAACGACATCGCGACCGCAACGCGCTCCGGAAGGCGACCGGCCACCGTGAACGACGTGCGCCCGCCCATGCAGTAGCCGGTGGTGCCGAACCGGGTGCCTGCGACGTCGGGGCGCTGCTGCAGGTAGTCGAAGAACGCAGCGGCGTCGGTGGTCATCCGCTCCGGGGTCACCTCGGCCATCATGGCGAACAGCCGGTCCCGCTCGGCCGGATCGGTGAACGCGGTGGGCAGGTCGAACGGCGCCCGACCCGCGTGTCGGTAGTAGATGTCGGGTACCAGAACCACGTAGCCCAGGGCGGCCATCCGCGCCGCCATGGCGTCGAACGTCGGCCTCGGCCCACCCGCGTCGGGGTACATCACCACCGCCGGCCACGGGCCGTCGCCGTCGGGGGTGGCGACGGTGATCCGGCAGTCGCCGTCGGGAGTGGTCACGGTGTCCGTGGCAGTCGGCATGCTTCGGTTATAGCGAAGTAAGCTGGCCTCCGTGTCAGCTTCGCCGACGGCTCCCATCCCGACGCCGTACGAGGATCTGCTTCGGCTGGTGCTGAGCCGGGGCACGCCGAAGTCCGACCGCACCGGAACCGGCACCCGCAGCATCTTCGGCCACCAACTGCGCTACGACCTGTCGGCCGGTTTCCCGCTGATCACCACCAAGAAGGTGCACACCAAATCGGTGATCTACGAGCTGCTGTGGTTCCTGCGTGGCGATTCCAACGTGCACTGGCTGCAGGAGCACGGCGTCAGCATCTGGGACGAATGGGCCGCACCCGACGGCGACCTCGGCCCGGTGTACGGGGTGCAGTGGCGCAGCTGGCCGACGCCCTCGGGCGAGCACATCGACCAGATCTCCAACGCCCTGGCGCTGCTGAGGTCCGACCCGGATTCCCGCCGCAACATCGTCTCGGCGTGGAACGTCGGGGAGATCCCGCAGATGGCGCTGCCGCCGTGTCACGCGTTCTTCCAGTTCTACGTCGCCGACGGGCGGCTGTCGTGCCAGCTGTACCAGCGCAGCGCGGACCTGTTCCTGGGCGTGCCGTTCAACATCGCCAGCTACGCGCTGCTGACGCACATGATGGCCGCCCAGGCCGGGTTGGACGTCGGCGAGTTCGTCTGGACCGGCGGGGACTGCCACATCTACGACAACCACGTCGAGCAGGTCGAGCTGCAACTGTCCCGCGACGCGCGGCCCTACCCGGAACTTCTTCTCAAACACCGCGATTCGATCTTCGACTACACCTACGAGGACATCGAGATCACCGGCTACGACCCGCACCCCGGCATCAAGGCACCGGTGGCGGTGTGAGGGCACGCCGATGACGCTGTCGCTGATCTGGGCGCAGGCACGCTCCGGGGTGATCGGCCGCGGCGGCGACATTCCCTGGCAGCTGCCCGAAGACATGGCCCACTTCAAGGAGCTGACCGTCGGCCACCCGGTGCTGATGGGCCGGGCGACCTGGGAGTCGCTGCCGCCGCGGTTTCGCCCGCTGCCGGGACGTCGCAACCTGGTGCTCACCCGAGATCCGGGCTACCGGGCCGAGGGCGCCGAAGTGGTGACCGCCCTGCCCACCGGCTTCGACGGCTGGGTCATCGGCGGCGCCCAGATCTATGCGTTGGCACTGCCGCTGGCCGGCCGTTGCGAGGTCACCGAGGTCGACGTCGACCTGCCGTTTCGCGGTGGCGACGCCATCGCGCCGGTGCTCGACGGCTCCTGGTCGGTGAGCGCCGGTGAGTGGCTGACCAGCCGCACCGGTCTGCGCTACCGCTTCTGCACCTACCTGCCTCAGGAGTAGCGTCCGGTGAGCGTGGCCAACCTCACCACCGCCCAGGCCCGTCGGGTCGCGGTCGCCGCACAGGGCTTCCACGCCCGCCCGCGCAGCGGTCCGGTCACCCGCTCCGACCTCGGCAGGCTGGTCTCCAGAATTCAGGTACTGCAACTGGATTCGGTTTCGGTGACGGTGCGGGCGCACTACGCCCCGGTGTTCAGCCGGTTCGGGGCCTATGACCGCGACCTGCTGGACCGCGCGGCCTGGTCGCATTCGGCCCGCGCACCCCGGCTGCTGGTGGAGTACTGGGCGCACGAAGCCGCGTTGATGTCGGTGCAGGACTGGCCGTTGTTGCGTTGGCGGATGCGCGAGTACACCCACGGCCGGTGGGGCACCGAGATCGTCAAGCGCAATCCGCGGCTGGCCGAGGACATCCTCGCCGCCGTCGCCGACCTCGGCCCGTCGACCGCCGGCCAGATCGAGGCGCATCTGGAATCCGCACCGCGGGCGCGCAAGGGCCCGTGGTGGGACCGAAGTGAAACCAAATGGGTGGCCGAGGCGCTCTGGTCCTCGGGAGCCCTGACCACCGCGCACCGGGTCGGATTCGCCCGCCACTACGACCTCACCGACAACGTGCTGCCCGCAGATGTACTGGCCCGCCACGTCGACGACGACGAGGCGGTGCGGGAACTGACCCTGCGCGCGGCGACCGCGCTGGGTGTTGCAACCGCCGCCGACATCCGCGACTATTTCCGGCTGTCCGCCGCCCAGGTCAAGCCCGCGTTGGCGCAGTTGACCGCGGCGGGGGAACTGGAGCCGGTCACCGTGGGCGGGGTACCGGCGTATCTGCGCAGCGGGCAACCTATTCCGCGCAGTGACCGCGGGACCGCGCTGCTGTGCCCGTTCGATCCGCTGATCTTCTTCCGGCCCAGGGTCGAGCGGCTGTTCGGCTTCCGCTACCGCATCGAGATCTACACCCCGGCCGCCAACAGGGAGTACGGCTATTACGTTTGGCCGTTCCTGCTCGACGGTGAACTGGTCGCCCGGGTCGATCTCAAGGCGGATCGGGCCGCCGGGCTGCTGACCGTGCCCGGCGCATTCCTGGAGAACGGCCGAGACCCGGTCCGGGTGGCGGCGGCCCTGGCCGCCGAGCTGGCGGCGATGGCCGACTGGCTGGGATTGCCGGGGATCAGCGTGGGGGACCGGGGTGATCTGGCCGCCCCGCTGCGGCGGGCATGCCCGTAGCGCGTCGCCGCTTCGGTCGGCAGGCTAGTACCAACTGTTGACCGGTGGCGGCCGATAACTGGATAGTCCATGTGTCGGCGCTCGGCGGTCAACATTCGGTACGGGTTCGGCTGCCAGGCCGGCGGCGCTAGGCTGCCCCGGTGGCCGAAACCGCGCCGCTGCGTGTGCAGCTGATCGCAAAGACCGAGTTCACCGCGCCCGAGTCGGTGCTGTGGAGCACCGACGTCGACGGCGGCGCGGCGCTGCTGGAGTTCGCCGGGCGCGCCTGCTACCAGGCCTGGGACAAGACGAATCCGCGTACCGCCGACAACGCCGACTACCTGCGGCATCTCATCGACGTCGGGCATCTGGCGGTCCTGGAGCATGCCACCGCGAGTTTCTACATCACCGGCCTGTCCCGGTCCTGCGGGCACGAACTCGTCCGACACCGGCACCTGTCCTTCTCCGAGCTGTCCCAGCGCTACGTCGCCGAACCCGACGCCCAGATCGTCGTGCCGCCGGGGATTGCCGGTGACCCCGAACTGGAGGGGCTGCTGGCCGACGCGGCCGATGCCAGCCACCGGGTCTACACCGAACTGCTGGATCGCCTCGACGCCAAACTGGCCGGTGACCCGTCAGCGCGGCTGCGCCAGAAGCAGGCCCGCCAGGCTGCCCGGTCGGTGCTGCCGTACGCCACCGAGACCCGCATGGTGGTCACCGGCAACTACCGCGCGTGGCGACACTTCATCGCGGTGCGGGCCAGCGAGCACGCGGACCTGGAAATGCGCCGGCTGGCCATCGCCTGCCTGCGGGAACTCGCCGCCCTGGCGCCGGCGGTCTTCGGTGACTTCCAGATCGCCACGCTGAACGACGGGACCGAGGTCGCCACCAGCCCGCTGGCCACCGAAGCCTGAGCCGGGCGACGGCGGACCCTGCGGTGGTCACGGGTAATCTGTAGCGCGTGACTACCAGCGGATTCGACGTCGGCGCGCGCGCGGGCGTGGCGGGCGAGAGCGCCCGATTGGGAACCGTCCTGACGGCCATGGTGACGCCGTTCGCCTCCGATGGATCGCTGGACCTCGACGCCGCCAAGAAGGTGGCCACCCACCTAGTGGATACGGGCTGCGACGGGCTGGTGGTCTCCGGGACCACCGGCGAATCGCCCACCACCACCGACGAGGAGAAGATCGAGTTGCTGACCGCGGTGCTCGACGCCGTCGGGGACCGGGCGCGGATCATCGCCGGCGCGGGTAGCAACGACACCGCCCACAGCGTCAAACTGGCCAAGGCCAGCGCCGCCGCCGGCGCGCACGGGCTGCTCGTGGTGACCCCGTACTACTCGAAACCGCCCCAGTCGGGCCTCATCGCGCATTTCACCGCCGTCGCGGACGCCACCGACCTGCCCAACGTGCTCTATGACATCCCGCCGCGTTCATCGATCCCGATCGCCTGGGAAACCATCCGCGAGTTGGCTTTCCACCCGAACATTGTGGCGATCAAGGACGCCAAGGGCGACCTGCCTGGCGGCGCGCTGATCATGGCCGAGACCGGCTTGCTCTACTACTCCGGCGACGACGCGCTCAACCTGCCCTGGCTGGCGATGGGTGCCACCGGGTTCATCAGCGTGTGGGGTCACGTCGCGGCCGGGCAGCTGCGCGAGATGCTCAACGCCTTCCACTCCGGCGACCTGGCGACGGCCCGCAAATGCCAGGCGACGCTTGCGCCGCTGACCGAGGCGCAGAACCGGCTCGGCGGCGTGACGATGTCCAAGGCCGCCCTGCGGTTGATCGGCATCGAGACCGGTGACCCGCGACTGCCGCAGATGCCGGCCACCGCCGAACAGATCACCGAGCTGGCCCGCGATATGCAGGCCGCCGGCGTACTCGGCTGAAGGGATCGTCGATGAGTACTGCCGCGCATACCGACCTGGCACCGCCGGGGCCGCTGCCCGACGGTGGCCTGCGGGTCACCGCCTTGGGCGGGATCAGCGAAATCGGCCGCAACATGACGGTTTTCGAGCACCTGGGCCGACTGCTCATCATCGACTGCGGGGTACTGTTCCCCACCCACGACGAACCCGGCGTCGACCTGATCCTGCCGGATCTGCGGCACATCGAGAACCGGCTCGATGACGTCGAGGCCCTGGTGCTCACCCACGCGCACGAGGACCACATCGGGGCCATCCCGTTCCTGTTGAAACTGCGCCCCGACATCCCGGTCGTCGGTTCGAAATTCACCTGCGCGCTGGTCGCCGCCAAGTGTCGCGAGCACCGCATCAAGCCGGTGTTCGTGCAGGTCGCCGAGGGGCAGCGCAGCACCCACGGGGTCTTCGAGTGCGAGTACTTCGCGGTCAATCACTCCATCCCGGACGCCTTGGCGATCGCGATCCACACCGGAGCGGGCACCGTCTTGCACACCGGTGACATCAAGCTTGACCAGTTGCCGCTGGACGGCCGCCCCACCGACCTGCCCGGCATGTCGCGGCTCGGCGACGCCGGGGTGGATCTGTTCCTGTGCGATTCGACCAACGCCGAGATTCCCGGCGTCGGCCCGTCGGAAAGCGAGATCGGCCCCAACCTGCACCGGCTGATCCGCGGCGCCGAGGGCCGGGTGATCGTGGCCTGCTTCGCATCGAACGTCGATCGGGTGCAACAGATCGTCGACGCGGCGGTCGCCCTGGGCCGCAAGGTGTCCTTCGTCGGCCGCTCCATGGTGCGCAATATGGCGATCGCCCGTGACCTGGGCTTCCTGACGGTCGACGACGCCAGCGTGATGGATATCGGTGCCGCCGAGATGATGCCGGCCGACAAGGTGGTGCTGATCACCACCGGGACCCAGGGCGAGCCGATGGCTGCACTGAGCCGGATGTCGCGCGGCGAGCACCGCAGCATCACGCTGACCGACGGCGACCTGATCATCCTGAGCTCCTCGCTGATTCCCGGCAACGAGGAGGCGGTCTACGGGGTGATCGACGCGCTGGCCAAGATCGGCGCCCGGGTGGTCACCAACAACCAGGTCCGGGTGCACGTCTCCGGCCACGCCTACTCCGGGGAACTGCTGTTCCTCTACAACGGGGTGCGCCCGCGCAACGTCATGCCGGTGCACGGCACCTGGCGGCACCTGCGGGCGAACGCCAAACTCGCCGCCGGCACCGGGGTGCCCGAGGAGAACATCGTCATCGCGCCGAACGGGGTGAGCGTGGACCTGGTCGGCGGAGTCGCGTCGATCTCCGGCGCGGTGCCGGTCGGCAAGATGTTCGTCGACGGTCTGATCACCGGTGACGTCGGTGATGCGACGCTCGGCGAGCGGCTGATCCTGAGCTCCGGGTTCATCGCGGTCACCGTCGTCGTGCAGCGCGGCACCGGCAAGCCGATGGGCCCGGCGCATCTGCACTCCCGCGGCTTCTCCGAGGACCCGAAGGCGCTGGAGTCGGCGGCGCGCAAGGTCGAGGCGGAGCTGGCAAACCTGGTGGGCGACAACGTCACCGACCCGGTGCGCATCGCCCAGGTGGCGCGCCGTACCGTCGGCAAGTGGGTCGGCGAGGTCTACCGGCGCCAGCCGATGATCGTCCCGACGGTCATCGAGATTTAGGTAGGTCCGTCACGGTGAGCGCTGTCGTGGCCGCGGGCAATATCCAGAGCTGAGGGTCGCCGCTACGGTCGCATGCTCCACCAGGTGACGGTTTCGCCGCCGTCGACCCGGCCCAGTGCACTCCCGATGCGCCGGTCGCACGGTTCTGTGCAACCCGTTTCTTCTTGGCCGGTCGACGGGCAGCCGGCCACGGTACTGGTAGCCATCGACCCTGATAAGGCCCCTGCTCGTGTCGCAAGAACTCCAGGTGCTTAGGTTCGCTCGGCGACGGCGGTCCACTCGATCTGCGAGGCGGTCAGGTCGCGTCCGGTCGGGCGGATATAGGTGTCGCGGTAATAGCCGGGGCCGGCCTGTTCGGACAGCCGCCAGCCGTGCTCGTGCAGCACATCGCCGAGGTGCTCCGGCACGAAACCGGTTTGCCACACCTGCGCCCGTTCCCGGAAGCGCCGGTACAGCGACTCGGCGCCGTAGCGGTTCTCGCCGTCGATGAAGTCCTGGCGGACGTAGCTGAAGATCAGCTGGCTGCCGGGTGCGGCGGCCGACAGCCGGTCGAACAGGGCGGTGACGGCGGCGGGGGAGAGATACTGGGTGAGTCCCTCGGCGATGAACAGGGTGCGGTAGCGGGCCCGGAACTTGTTGTCGGTCAGGCAATCCCAGATGTCGTCGTGCTCCAGGTCGGTCGCGATCAGGCGCACCGACTCCGGTTGGGCGCCCAGCACCCGGCGCACCACCTCGGCCTTGAGTTCGATGTTGACCTGTTGATCCACCTCGAACACCGGAAGATCGGAATGCCGGGCGATCCGGTAGGCGCGGGTGTCGAAGCCGGCGCCCAGCACCACGACGGCGTCGAAGGAGTTGAACGGATCCGACACCCGGTCATCGATCAGCCGTTTGCGGCAGGCGATGGACGCCCACAATCCCGGCCCGGACCGCTCGACCGCCGCGACCGCCGCCTCACGGACCCAGCCGACTCGGGTCGCCGCGACCGCCATGCGCAGCCGCGCGGGCAGGAACGCGGCGGCCAGGTCGTCGTCGACCAGCCGGCGCGCCGGTGGCTGGTTGTGCTCCACCGCAGCCAAAACCATCGGCCCGTAGGCGGTCTGGGCGGTGACATTGGTGGGCACCGGTGGGCCTCTCAGCGCTTGTTGGTGTAGCCGGCGTCGACGGGTAGCGCGACGCCGGTGACGTAGCGGCCGGCGTCGGACACCAAATAGTAGGCCGCGTTGGCGATGTCCTCGGGATCCAGCGTCTGTACCGGCAACGCGTTGCCCATATCGGGTCCGCCCTGGGACTGCTGGGCCAGCCCGTCGAGCCAGGACCGGGTGAACTCGTTGTCGATCATCGGGGTGTTCACCCCGGCGGGATGCAACGAGTTGACCCGGATATTGTGCTGCGCCAGCAGATTCGCGTAGTTGCGCATCAGCCCGACGATGCCGTGTTTGGCCGCCGTGTAGCCGATCGAGCCGGCCATCGGACCGCCGATGCCGACCAGCCCGGCCACCGAACTGGTCAACACGATGGACCCGCCGTTGCCGTACTTGACCATCGGCCGCATGGCGACGTCGACGGTGTGGTAGACCCCGGTCAGGTTCACGTCGATGACGTCCTGCCAGGCGTTCTCGGCGGCCATCGGTGCGATTCCGGCGTTGGCGATGACGATGTCGAGCCGGTCGCCGAGTGCATCGGTGCCGGCGCGCAGCGCCTCCTTGAGGCTCGCGCGGTCGCGGACGTCGGCCGTCCGCGCGACGATCCGCGACCCGGTCTCCTCGACGAGGGCGACCGTGACGGACAGGTCGTCGGCGGTGGCCAGCGGGTAGGGCACCGAGTCGATCTGTGCGCACAGGTCGACGGCGATGATGTCGGCACCGGCGGAGGCCAGGCGCAGCGCGTGGGCGCGCCCTTGGCCGCGGGCGGCGCCGGTGATGAAGGCGGTCTTTCCGCTGAGGTCACCCACGGCTCAGCCTCGCAGCAGCCCCTTGGCCGGATCGCCGCCGCCGAGCGGGGCCAGCATCTTGATGTCCGGCGCACCCTCGAGCAGCCCGCCGATTGCCCCGAACAGGGTGCCGATTGCCGGGGCGGAACTGTGCGTCTTGACGGCATCCTCGTCGACCCACTGCTCGACGAACACGAACGTGTTGTCGTTCTGGTGCACGGAGTAGAGCTGGCAGCCGGGCTCGTTGTGGACCTCCGCGACGGCGGCCAGACAGGCCGCGCGGACCTCGTCGACCTTCTCCGGTTGGGCGGTCATGGTGGCGACGATGACGACGGGCATGCGTTGTGCTCCTGGGGGCCGGCGGATGTGGTCAACCTCACCCTAGAACGTGCCGGGGTCGCGGCGGGGTATCGGACTGCATAACGAAGTGGTTTCGGCCCGGCCTGTGACCCTTGTTGCAGATGGTGCTGACGGGACAGATGCGACTAGGCTGACCGACATGCCAAGTAAGACCGCCGCCCGTACCGGCAGCAAAACGAGCAGGTCAGGGGCGCGTCCCCGGTCCGGCTCCAGCGCGAACGCGAAGGGCAAGCGCCCCGCGCCGCGCAAGCCACCCGCGCGCCGACCGGCCCCGCAGGGTTCCGTCGTCGGCAGCGCGGGCCAGGCGGTCGGCCGCGCCGGGCGGGCCACCTGGCTGATGCTGGCCCGTGGCACCGGTCGCACGGTCCGCTCGGTCGGCCAGGCGCGGGACATCGAGACCGGGCACCGCCGCGACGGCATCGCGCTGGCCCTGCTGGCACTGTCCGGAGTGATCGCCGCGGGTTCCTGGTTCGACGCCGCCCGTCCCGTCGGCGGCTGGCTTGACACCGCGCTGCGCACCGTCGTCGGCGCGGCGGTGGTGCTGCTGCCCATCGCCCTGGCCGCCATCGCCATCACGGTGATGCGCACCGAACCTCACCCGGAGGCCCGGCCCCGGGTGATCTTGGGGGCGGCGATGGTCGCTCTGGCCGTGCTCGGCCTCTGGCACCTGTGGGCCGGGTCGCCCGCCGATCCGGTCGCGCGCCGCCACGGCGGCGGATTCGTCGGGTTCGCCATCGGTGGCCCGCTGTCGGACGGGCTGACGGTCTGGCTGGCCGCGCCGCTGTTGTTCCTCGCGGGGGTCTTCGGCCTGCTGCTGATCAGCGGCACCACCATCGGCGAAATCCCGCACACCCTGCGCGAGATGTTCACCGCGCGCCTCGGCCGGGACGACTGGGACGACTACGACGGTGACTACGACGCGGACGGCTACGACGAGTACGACGACGTCGACGACGTGGCGGCCGTCGCCGACGACGCACCGACCCGTCGTACCCGGCGCCCCCGCGGCGCCGACGCCCCCACCCGGGAACTGCCGCGCCGCAATCAGCCCGACGACTTCTCCGACGGCTACTACGACAACCCGGCCGCCTACGGCGACGGTGACAACCCGGCCGCCTACGGCGACGGTGACAACCCGGCCGCCTACGGCGAGGATTCGCCCTGGTCGGCCGGCAGCCCCGCCGACAACTACCCGGTCGAGGAGCCGGCCAAGCGCGCGCCCCGGCGCAAGCCCGCCAGGGCGGTCAAGGCGGCCGAACCCGATGCGGTCACCGAACCCGTCATCGACGCCAAGGCGCTGGACCGGGTCATCGACGGCCCCTACACCCTGCCGCCGATGGAACTGCTGGCCGAGGGCGATCCGCCCAAGCGCGTCGGCCGCGACAACGACCGGCTGATCGAGTCCATTCAGGAGGTGCTGGCCCAGTTCAAGGTCGACGCGACCGTCACCGGGTTCCAGCGCGGCCCCACGGTCACCCGCTACGAGATCGAACTGGGCCCGGGCGTGCGCGTCGAGCGGTTCACCCAGCTGCAGCGCAACCTGGCCTACGCGGTGGCCAGCGAGAGCATCCGCCTGCTGGCCCCCATCCCCGGCAAATCCGCCGTCGGCATCGAGGTGCCCAACCGGGACCGGGAGATGGTGCGGCTCAAGGACGTGCTCAGCGCGCCCAGCACCCGCAAGGACCACCACCCGATGGTGTTCGGCATCGGCAAGGACGTCGAAGGCCACTTCGTCAGCTACAACCTGGCCAAGATGCCGCACCTGCTGGTCGCCGGATCCACCGGCTCGGGTAAGTCCAGCTTCATCAACTCGATGCTGGTGTCGCTGCTGCAGCGCGCCACGCCTGATGAGGTGCGGCTGATCCTGATCGACCCCAAGATGGTCGAGTTCCCGCCGTACCAGGGCATCCCGCACCTGATCACGCCGGTCATCACCGACCCGAAGAAGGCCGCCGCCGCGCTGGCCTGGCTGGTCGAGGAGATGGAGCAGCGCTACCAGGACATGAGTGCGTCCGGGGTGCGGCACATCGACGACTTCAACAAGAAGGTGCGCTCCGGGGCGATCACCGCGCCGCTGGGCAGCGAACGGGTCTACAAGCCCTACCCGTACATCCTGTGCGTGGTCGACGAGCTGGCGGACCTGATGATGACCGCCCCGCGCGACATCGAGGACGCCATCGTCCGGATCACCCAGAAGGCCCGCGCCGCGGGCATTCACCTGGTGCTGGCCACCCAGCAGCCGGTGGTGTCGGTGGTCACCGGCCTGATCAAGGCCAACGTGCCCTCGCGCATGGCGTTCGGCGTCACCAACGCCACCAACTCGCGGGTCATCCTGGACCAGGTCGGCGCCGAGAAGCTGATCGGCAAGGGCGACGGGCTGTTCCAGCCGTCGGAGGCGCCCAAGCCGATCCGCGTCCAGGGCGCCTTCGTCAGCGACGACGAGATCCAGGCGATCGTCGCGTTCACCAAGGCCCAGGCCGAGCCGCAGTACACCGAGGGCGTCACCGTCAAGACCGTCGACAAGCGGGAGATCGACAGCGACATCGGCGACGACATGGACGTGCTGCTACAGGCCGTCGAGCTCGTGGTGTCGTCGCAGTTCGGGTCGACGTCGATGCTGCAGCGCAAGCTGCGCGTCGGTTTCGCCAAGGCCGGCCGGCTGATGGACCTGATGGAGACCCGCGGCATCGTCGGGCCTTCGGAGGGATCCAAGGCGCGCGAGGTGCTGGTCAAGCCCGACGAGCTGGCCGGCACCCTGGCACTGGTCCGCGGCGGTTCCGACGCCGGCGGGGCCGGCTTCGGCGATATGGACGGCGAATCGGACTTCTAGCGATCCCGGTGTAGACGGCGGCTACAGGACCAGCAGCATCCGCGTATTGCCCAGGATATTGGGCTTGACGTAGCTCAGATCCAGGAACTCGGCGACGCCGATGTCATAGGAGCGGCACATCTCCTCGTAGACCTCGGCGGTGACCGGGGTGCCGTCGATCTCGGCGAAACCGTGCCGGCCGAAGAAATCGGTCTCGAAGGTCAACACGAACAGCCGCTGCAACTCCAGGTCCCGGGCCACCTGCAGCAACCTGCTGACGATCGCGTGTCCCACCCCGTGCCCCTTGACCGACGGGTCGACCGCGACGGTGCGCACCTCGCCGAGGTCGGCCCACAGCACGTGCAAAGCCCCGCAACCGACCACCGCGCCTTCGAGCTCGGCCACCCAGAACTCCTGCACGGATTCGTAGAGGGTGACCAGGTTCTTCTCCAGCAGGATCTTGCCGGCGTAGATGTCGACCAGGCGTTTGATCGCCGGGACATCGGGGGTGCGCGCCCGTCGCACCTGCACAGCGTCGGCCCGCGGTTCCACGACGCAAGCGTATCGGCTGCGGGTCTGCGCGGCGCCAACCGATATCCTGAGCCGGTGTCGGGACAACCACCCGCCGGAGAACCGGCGCGCCGCGTACCGGTGTTGAACCCGGCCAACGTGCTGACCGGCGTGCGGCTGGCCCTGGTTCCGGTGTTCGTGCTGGCGCTGTTCGCCGACGGCGGGCACGCCGTGACCAGCCGGATCGTCGCCTTCGCGATCTTCGCGATCGCCATCGTCACCGACCGAGTGGACGGCGAGATCGCCCGCAACTTCGACATGGAGACCGAGTTCGGCAAGCTGGCCGACCCGATCGCCGACAAAATGCTGATCGGATCGGCGCTGATCGGCCTGTCGATCCTGGGCGACCTGCCCTGGTGGGTGACCGCGGTTATCCTGGCCCGGGAGATCGGCGTCACGCTGCTGCGGTTCGCGGTACTGCACCGCGGGGTCATCCCGGCCAGCCGGGGCGGAAAGCTCAAGACCCTCGTTCAGTCGGTCGCCATCGGTTTGTTCGTGCTGCCGCTGCACGACTGGCCGCACCCCTGGACGACGGTCGCCTGGGTGGTCATGTGGATCGCGATCGTGCTGACGGTGGTCACCGGGATCGACTATCTGGTGTCGGCGCTGCGCAGCCCGCCGACCGATCCGGAGACTGGCGAGGCGGTGCCGGGAACCAATCCGAGTGCCGTCGACGTTGAAGGTTGAACACCGCGGTCCGACGGACGCTGCGTTATACGAAGGAGAATCCCGCGTGACGGCACTTTTGCGTGAGGTTATCGGCGACGAGCTGCGCCGCACCCGCACCGCGCAGGGACGCACCCTGCGCGAGGTCTCCGACTCCGCGCGGGTCAGCCTGGGCTATCTGTCCGAGGTAGAGCGCGGCCGAAAGGAGGCCTCCAGCGAACTGCTCGGCGCGATCTGCCTGGCGCTGGACGTGCCGCTGTCGCGGGTGTTGATCGACGCGGGACTGCGGATGAGCCGCACCGAGGCGCCGGTGGCCCCGGTCACCGGGCATATCGATCCGGCCACCAAGGTGGTGATCCCGCCCGTCGTGTCGATGGCCGTCGCCTGACCCGACGAGCGGTGTAGTTTCCGCGAGGAGGTGTCAGGCGTGGTGGTCGAGCCTGACCCGACGAGCGGTGTAGTTTCCGCGAGGAGGTGTCAGGCGTGGTGGTCGAGCCTGATGGTCCCCGTCCACGCGAAGCGGTCCTACCTGACGCACCCCCATCGAGGCGATAGGGTTTGCAGTACGAGACCGGACCGGTGGACCACACCGAGTGCCGCGCACAATCGATATCGAAGGCGGAGCGAAGTCATGGCCAATCCGTTCGTCAAGGGATGGCGCTACCTGATGGCGCTGTTCAACTCGAAGATCGACGAGCACGCCGATCCCAAGGTGCAGATCCAGCAGGCCATCGAGGACGCGCAGCGGCAGCATCAGGCGCTGACCCAGCAGGCGGCCCAGGTGATCGGCAATCAGCGCCAGCTGGAGATGCGGCTCAACCGCCAGCTCGCCGACATTGAGAAGTTGCAGGCCAATGTTCGTCAGGCGCTGACGTTGGCCGACCAGGCCACGGCCGCCGGTGACGTCGCCCGCGCCACCGAGTACACCAACGCCGCGGAGGCATTCGCCGCTCAGCTGGTCACCGCCGAGCAGAGCGTCGAGGATCTCAAGGCGCTGCACGATCAGGCCCTCGGTGCGGCCACCCAGGCCAAGAAGGCCGTCGAGCAGAACGCGATGGTGCTGCAGCAGCGGATCGCCGAGCGCACCAAGCTGCTCTCCCAGCTGGAGCAGGCCAAGATGCAGGAGCAGGTCAGCTCGTCGCTGCGGTCCATGAGCGAGCTCGCCGCCCCCGGCAACACGCCGAGCCTCGACGAGGTGCGGGAGAAGATCGAGCGCCGCTACGCCACCGCGATGGGTGAGGCCGAGCTGGCGCAGAACTCGGTGCAGGGCCGGATGCTGGAGGTCCAGCAGGCCAGTGTGCAGATGGCCGGCCATTCCCGGCTCGAACAGATCCGCGCCTCGATGCGCGGTGAGGCGCTGCCCTCGGGCGCCGCCGGCGCCCCCGCGGCCACCCCTGTTGCGCCGCAGCAGGGAGCCGTTCCGGAGAAGCCGCTGGGGCAGTGATGTCCGACGGGGCGCCGCCGCGGGGTTTCCGGGGTCTGGTTCAGCGCGGCGTGGACGCCGCCAGCCAGGCCGCCGACGCGGCCGCGTTCACGCTGCGGGCGATCGCCGATCCGCGCGGCCGGCTGGTCCGCAAGCGTCGGTATGCGCTGTGGATCGGCGCGTTGTTCACCATCGCCTCCGTGGTGATGATGGGCGTGACGGTGCTGATGGCGATCTGGGACACCCCGCCGTGGATGCTGCCGATCACCGCGGTCCCGGCCGCGCTGTTGGCGTTCCCGGCGACCCTGGCCTTCCTGCGGCTGCGCCGGCTCCGCACGATTCCGCTGCCCGCCCCGCGCCCGGCCTCCAGCCGCCGGCTGCCGCCGCACGGCTCGGCCGCCCGTCCGGCGATGTACGCCCTCGGCGCGTCCGAGCGCGGACTGTTCTCCCTGCTGGCGGTGATCGAGCGCGGTGAGTTGCTACCGGCCGGGGAGCTGGCCGAGCTGACCGCCGCGGCCAACCACGCGGCCGCGGCCATGGCCGGCACCGCCGCCGAGGTGGTGTCGATGGAGCGGGCCGCCGAGGCCAGCCCCGCCGGCCGCGAGTTTCTGGCGCCGACGATCAACGCCTACACCGCCCAGCTCGGCGCCGGTGTCAGACAGTACAACGAGATGGTGACGGCGGCGGCGCAGCTGGTGGCCGCGACGAACGCCGGGTCGACGTCCGGGCCGGTGCTGACCGCGTCGGTCATCGAGGCCCAGCGCTACCGCGGCGCGCTCACCGACGCCACCGATCGCATGCAGGGCTGGGCGGACGCGTTCGAACAGCTGGGCGAACTGCGCGGAGCCTAACCTCCCGGCTTACAGGCGGGGCCGCAGTGCCGGAATGACGGCGCCGACCAGCCCGCGCAAGAGCGCCTTGGTCATGTCCAGCATGTCGAAATAGTCCCGCCACAGGGTGATCTTCCCGTCGTGCACCTCGAACACCCCGCATACCCAGAACGTCAGCTGCACCGGCCCGAACCGCAGCAGATCGGTGCGCTCGTTCATCACCGTGTCGCCGTCGGTGGCACTGCGGTGGATCCGCACGTCGAAACCGAGGGCGGGGTGGTTCATCGCGGCGAACACCTTCATCACCCGGCGGGCACCGCGGATCCGGGAGAATCCGACGTTCTCGTAGACGATGTCGTCGTCCAGCAGATCCGCGGCGATATCGAGATCCTTGTCCCGCAGGGCGCACAGGAAGTCGTCGACGGCGGCGATGTTGGCGTTCGCGATGGCGGAGTTCGTGGCGGTGAGGTCCTGCGGGGTGCTCATGGGACCCACCTTAAGGTGATGCGGTGGCAGAAAGTGCGCCGTTGCGCGTGCCGGTGGTCGCCGGCCCCGATCCCGGACACGCGTTCCCGGCGCTGGCCCTGTGCCTGCGGCTGCAAGCCGCCGGTCACCTCCCGACCCTGCTGACCGGGCGGTCCTGGCTGGACACCGCCCGCGACGCCGGTATCCCCGCGGTGGAACTGCTCGGCCTGGACGCCACCGACGACGATGACGACGCCGACGACGGCGCCAAGATCCACCAGCGCGCGGCGCGGATGGCGGTGCTCAACGTGCCGGTGATCCGGGACCTGAACCCGGATCTGGTGGTGTCCGACGTGATCACCGTGTGCGGCGGGATGGCCGCGGAACTGCTCGGCCTGCCGTGGGCCGAGCTCAGCCCGCACCCGCTGTATCTGCCGTCGAGGGGCCTGCCGCCGATCGGCAGCGGCCTGGCCCCGGGTACCGGCCTGCGCGGCCGGCTGCGCGACACGGTCATGCGGGCGCTGACCGCCCGGTCGCTGGCCGACGGCGAGCGCCAGCGCGGCGCGGCGCGGGCCGGTATCGGGCTACCCGCGCGTGATCCGGGTCCGGCCCGCCGGCTGATTGCCACCCTGCCCGCGTTGGAGGTGCCGCGCCCGGACTGGCCGGCGGAGGCGGTGGTCGTCGGGCCGCTGCATTTCGAGCCGACCGACGCGGTGTTGACCCCGCCGCCCGGTGACGGTCCGCTGGTGGTGGTGGCGCCGTCGACCGCGACGACCGGCACCGTTGGGCTGGCCGAACTGGCGCTCGACACACTGATCCCCGGGGCCACACTGCCCGAGGGGGCCCGGATCGCGGTGTCCCGGCTGTCCGGCCCGGAGCTGGACCTGCCGTCGTGGGCGGTCGCCGGATTGGGTCGCCAGGACGAGCTGCTGAGCCACGCCGACGTGCTGATCTGCGGCAGCGGACACGGGATCGTCGCCAAGTCGCTGCTGGCCGGGGTGCCGATGGTGTTGGTACCCGGTGGTGGCGACCAGTGGGAGATCGCCAACCGGGTGGTGCGTCAGGGCAGCGCCGAGCTGGTCCGGCCGGTGACCGGCGAGGCGCTGGTCGCCGCGGTCGCCGCGGTGCTGGGGTCGCCGCGCTACCGGGAGGCCGCGCGCGCGGCCGCGGCCGGGCGCACCGAGGTCGCCGACCCCGTCGAGGTGCTCCGACAGGTGTAGTTCCGTTGTCTGGAACGGAGTGTGGACGCCGGCGTCGCGGATCGGGTAGACCGGATCTGACGCGTCGTCGGCGGCGGGGGACGGGAGCGCAGTGATGAACGGTGGGGGATCGCGGACGGTGCTGGGTGCGCTGGCGGCGATTCTGCTGCTGGCCGGGTGCTCGGGGCCGGCCAGGCAGGATCAGCCGGTGGCACCCACCGCGACGGCGTCGTCGACGACAGCGGCCGCGCCGACCTCGGTGGCCCCGCCCCCGTCGACGACGCCGACCTCGGTGACCGTGACCGGCACAGCGACGATGGGCGGGGCGCAGGGCGATATCTCGGTCCAGATTTCCGGCGGTGGTGAACCGCTGTTTCCCGGTGGAGCCGCGTTGCCGCTGACCGTCACCGTGACCAACACCGGGCCGGAGGCCGTCACCCAGATCGGTGTGGTCGTCTCGCTGGGTCATTGCAGCTGCACGACGCATCCGCAGAAGATGATGGCGACCGGTTCGATGGAGATGCTCGACCCGGCGACGGGTACCTGGTCGGCGGTGCCCTATGTCAGGGAGGCCGGCGGCACCGACTTCCTGGGCCAACCGGTGGTGCCGGCGTTCGACCTGGCCGCCGGATCGACCGTGACCTACCGGCTGCGGATCCGGCTGGACGCCGAGCAGCAGTATCCGGTGACCGGCGGCGCCGCCAAGGTCAACGTCACGATCACCGATCCGGAAACGGCCCGGTCGGGGTCGGCCGCGACGGCGGTGTCGCTGCCCATCACCGTGGCGGCCTGAGTAGGTTGGTCGGGTGCGCCTGACCGAATTCCACGAACTCGTCTACGCCCAGTTCGGCCGCGCCAGGGGAGCATCGATGCTGGTCGACCACGTTTTATCGTCGCTCGACGGTCGTACCGCGGCCCAAGCCGTGGCGGCCGGGGTGGAGCCGCGCGACGTCTGGCGGGCGCTGTGTGCCGATTTCGAGGTGCCTCGGGAACAGTGGTGACATGGCCCAAGATGAGTGGGCACGTGGCTGGTCGGAGGGTGCGGGTGCCGCGAGAACAGTGGTGACGCTGCCCGGGGTGAGCGGCTGGGTGGTTGTTCGGCGTGTCTCCGGCGCGCCTGCTTGCCATCGAACATCTGTTCGCTAAAGTGGTGGGCGATCGAGGGAACGGATTTGTCGGTGGCTCGGTCTAACTTGACAAGCAACCGACCGAAAACGGTCACCGACCACAACTCCTGGAGAGGTAATCACCATGGCGCAACAGGCACCGGATCGCGCAAAGGCCCTCGAATTGGCGATGGCCCAGATCGAGAAGAACTTCGGCAAGGGCTCGGTGATGCGCCTCGGCGAGGAAGCCCACCAGCCGATCGCCGTCATCCCGACCGGATCGATCGCCCTCGATGTGGCACTGGGCATCGGTGGCCTGCCGCGCGGCCGCGTCGTCGAGATCTACGGCCCGGAATCCTCGGGTAAGACCACCGTCGCCCTGCACGCGGTGGCCAACGCCCAGGCCGCCGGCGGCATCGCGGCGTTCATCGACGCCGAGCACGCGCTGGACCCGGAGTACGCCCGGGCGCTCGGTGTGGACACCGATGCCCTGCTGGTTTCCCAGCCGGACACCGGTGAGCAGGCCCTGGAGATCGCGGACATGCTGATCCGCTCCGGCGCCCTGGACATCCTGGTCATCGACTCGGTGGCCGCGCTGGTGCCCCGCGCCGAGATCGAGGGCGAGATGGGCGACAGTCACGTCGGTCTGCAGGCCCGCCTGATGAGCCAGGCGCTGCGCAAAATGACCGGCGCCCTGAGCAATTCGGGCACCACCGCGATCTTCATCAACCAGCTCCGAGAAAAAATCGGGGTGATGTTCGGATGCTTTGCCTATGGCACCCGGGTGCAGCTGTCGGACGGGACCTCCGAGAAGATCGGCAAGATCGTCAACCAGAAGATGGACGTCGAGGTGATGTCCTACGACCCGGTCACCGACCAGATCGTGCCCCGGCGGGTCGTCAACTGGTTCAACAACGGACCGGCCGAACAGTTCCTGCAGTTCACCGTCGAGAAGTCCGGCGGCAACGGCCGTTCGCAGTTCGCGGCCACCCCGAACCACCTCATCCGCACTCCGGCCGGCTGGACCGAGGCCGGTGACATCATCGCCGGGGACCGAGTGCTGGCCGCCGAGCCGCATCTGCTCAGCGACCAGCAGTTCCAGGTGATCCTGGGTTCGCTGATGGGTGACGGCAATCTGTCGCCGAACCTGCGCGGCCGCAACGGCGTTCGGTTCCGGATGGGCCACGGTGCCCGCCAGGCCGACTACCTGGACTGGAAGACCGGTCTGCTGGGCAATATCAAGCATTCAGTCCGGGAGAACGACAAGGGCGCCCGGTTCGCCGACTTCACCCCGCTGCCGGAACTCGGCGAATTGCAGCGTGCGGTGTATCTGGGTGACGGCAAGAAGTTCTTGTCCGAGGACTACCTGAAGGCGCTGACCCCGCTCGCGCTGGCCGTCTGGTACATGGACGACGGGTCCTTCACCGTGCGGTCCAAGGGACTGCAGCAGCGCACCGCGGGCGGTAGCGGCCGGATCGAGATCTGTGTCGAGGCGATGAGCGAAGGTTCACGGGAACGGTTGCGGGATTACCTGTGCGACACCCACGGACTCGACGTCCGGCTGCGCTCGGCCGGTGCCGCGGGCAAGGCGGTGCTGGTGTTCTCCACCGCGGCGACGGCCAAGTTCCAGGAGCTGGTGGCACCGTATATGGCTCCGTCCATGGAGTACAAGCTGCTGCCGCGTTTCCGTGGGCTCGGCACCGTCGAGCCGCAGTTCGTGCCGGCCTCGCAGCGGCTGGTGCCGGCGCGGGTGCTCGATATCCATGTCAAGCCGCAGACTCGTTCGATGAACCGGTTCGACATCGAGGTGGAGGGCAATCACAACTACTTCGTGGACGGCGTCATGGTGCACAACTCGCCCGAAACGACCACTGGCGGAAAGGCGTTGAAGTTCTACGCCTCGGTCCGGATGGACGTCCGTCGCATCGAGACCCTCAAGGACGGCACTGACGCGGTCGGTAACCGCACCCGGGTCAAGATCGTCAAGAACAAGGTCAGCCCGCCGTTCAAGCAGGCCGAGTTCGACATCCTGTACGGCAAGGGCATCTCCAAGGAGGGCTCGCTGATCGACATGGGTGTTGACCAGGGCTTCATCCGCAAGTCGGGATCCTGGTACACCTACGACGGCGAGCAGCTGGGCCAGGGCAAGGAGAACGCCCGCGGCTACCTGCTGACCAACCCCGAGATCGCCGACGAGATCGAGAAGAAGATCAAGGAGAAGCTCGGTATCGGGGCGGTGCTGGGCGACGAGCTGACCGATGACCCGGCACCGGCGCCCGTCGACTTCTGAGTCGCCAGAAGTCGGTGAGCCCGGCGAGGTCGGCGGCGGGCCTCGTGCTCGCGGAACTACACCGCTCGCCGAACCCGCCGGTGCAGTCGGCGGCGGGCCTCGTGCTCGCGGAACTACACCGCTCGCCGAACCCGCCGGGCGGGTGGCGCAGGCGCAGTCCTACAGTCTGCGCCTGCTCACGGCCCGGGCGCGCACTCGCGGCGAGCTCACCGAACGGCTGACCCAGCGCGGCTATACCGAGGACGTGATCGACGTCGTGCTGGGCCGGCTCGCCAAGGCCGGTCTGCTCGACGACGCCGAGTTCGCGCGGGAATGGGTGCGGTCGCGACAACTCAATGCCGGCAAGGGAAAACGGGCACTGGCCGTCGAACTGCGTAACAAGGGCGTCGACGCCGAGATCATCGATGCCACCCTGGCCGACGTCGACACCGACTCGGAACGGCGGCGGGCCGAGGAACTGGTGGCCACCCGGCTGCAGCGGGAATCCCTGGCCGACGGCGACGACGTCAAGGTCACCCGCCGCCTGGTCGGCATGCTGGCCCGCCGCGGCTACAGCCAGGGCATGGCGTTCGATGTCGTCAAAGTTGCGTTGATGGGGGAGCGGGAACGAAGGAAGGTTTAAGGCCAACCGGATCTGGGTTCTCGTTTGCGTCGAGGCGCGTAGATTCCGACCATGTTGATCTCGGCGAAGCTGGCGCCCACTTTCGACTACCCGGTGCTGGACCGTTTCTGGCGGGACGCCGACGAACTGGGTTTCCACGGAGTCTGGAACTATGACCATTTCTACGGCCTGGTGGATCCGCAGCAACCAACGCTGGAAGCCTGGACCACCCTGGCCGCGATGGCCACGCTGACCACCCGTGCACGAGTCGGCTGCCTGGTGAGCTCGGTGACCTACCGCAACCCAGGGCTGCTGGCGAAGATGGCCGTCACCGTCGACCACATGTCCGGCGGGCGCCTGGACTTCGGGATCGGCGCCGGTTGGCACGAGGATGAGCACCGCGGCTATGGCATCGAATTCCCCAGCCCGGGCGAGCGAGTCGAGATGCTCGATGAGGCGCTGGCGGTGATCCGGCGGCTGTGGACCGAGGATTCTGTCACCCACCGGGGTCGGTTCTTCACGCTGCAGGACGCCATCGCCAACCCAAAGCCCCGGCAACGGCCGCACCCGCCGATCGTCATCGGTGGCGGTAAACCGAAGATGCTGCGCGTCATCGCCAAGCACGCCGACGAGTGGAATATGCCCAGCTCCGGGGCCGCGGATTGGGCTACTACCAGCGCTGCCCTCGACGAGGCCTGCGCTGAGGTCGACCGTGACCCCAGCCAGATCCGTCGCTCCGTCCAGATCTTCCTGCACCCGCAGGATCCGGGGCAGGTCGACGCCGAGCTCGCAAAGCTGACCGGCTACGCCGAAGCCGGCTGCCAGCACGCGGTGCTGTCGTTCTATCAGCCGCCGGACCGGGAGCTGCTGAAGCGAGTCCGGGCGATCGGATCGGGCCCGTAGGGATGGCGTTCGACGTGGTCAGCGTGGCACGGGCCCAGGAGCGGCTGCGCCGGGCGGTCTGACGTGCGTGCGGGCGTGGGCGATCGCCTCGTCGAGGCCCTCGACCAGGTGGTTCTCATGACGCAGCGAGTCGATGACCCCGACATTGGCGAGCAGCCGAAGATGTTCGGGCTGCACACCTTTGATGATGACGGTCACGCCGCGGGCTTCCAGGTCCTCGGCGATCTGAGCCAGTGTGTGCGCACCGGTGGCGTCCAGCATGCCCAGCTGTGACATACGGATGATCACCACGTCGACATCGGGGTGGCGGTCGTCGGCAATGGTCGACCAGATACGTTCGGCCGCACCGAAGAACATGGCGCCGTCCAACCGCAGCAGAGCGATCCGCTCGTCGCCGGGTTGTGGGGTTCCGGGCAGATCCTCGCGGGTGACGCTCGATCGCCGCGCCACCACCCGCAGGGCGAAGAATGCGGCGACCAGAATGCCGATCTCGACCGCCTCGATCAGGTCGAAACACACGGTGACCACGGCGGTGAGCGTGAATGTTGCTGCATCCGAACGGGTGGAGCGCAGAATCGTGCCGACGGTGCGTGCCGAGATCATCCGGAACGAGGTGACCATCAGCACGGCCGACAGTGCCGCCAGCGGGATCGTCGCGACCGGCCCGCTGGCCAGATAGACCACGCCCAGCAGCAGCACCGAGTGCGTGATGGCCGCGACGCGGGTGCGGGCACCGGCGCGGATGTTGACGGCCGTGCGGGCGATCGCCCCGGTGGCCGGCATTCCGCCGAACAGGCCGGAGGCGACCGACGCCAGTCCCTGCCCGGCGAGTTCCCGGTTGGGGTCATACGGGCCGGTGGGGGACATGGTGGCGGCGACCCGCGCCGACAGCAGCGACTCGATCGCAGCCAGCGCGGCGACGGCTACCGCCGCACCACCGAGGGTACGCAGCGCCGCCAGGTCGGCCTGCGGCCACAACGGGGCGGGCAGGTGAGCGGGTAGCGCCCCGATCCGCCCCACCGACAGCCCGGTGAGGCCGACCAGGGCGGTGGCGGCGACGATGGCGGCCAGCGACTCGGGAATCGCGCGGTGCAGCCTGGGCAGCACGACCATCAGAACCACGACGAACGCGGCGATCAGTGCGGGCGGCCACCACGCCGTCCCGGGTACGTGCGCCAGGACCGTCACCGCACCGACCAGCGGCGGCTTTCCGGCCGGGGCGGGTTGGCCGACCGCGGCCGGTATCTGTTGCAGGAAGATGATGGTGGCGATACCGAGGGTGAAGCCCTCGATGACGGGCCACGGGATGAAGGTCACCGCTCGTCCCAGGCCGGTGGCTCCCGCGGTCAGCACGATCAGCCCGGCCATCACGGTGACCAGCGCGAGGCTGGCTGGACCGTAGACCGCGACGATGGGGGCCAGCACCACCGCCATCGCCCCGGTCGGCCCCGACACCTGGACATGGGAGCCGCCGAATATCGCGGCCACCGCCCCGGCGATGACGGCGGTGGTCAACCCGGCCGCGGCCCCGGCGCCGGAACTGATGCCGAACGCCAGCGCCAGCGGCAGCGCCACCACGCCGACGGTGACACCGGCCAGCAGGTCGCGGCCCCAGGACCGGGGCAGTTCCGCGTAATCGGCCCGCCGCGGCAGCAATGCGGCCAGCGCGGCGATCGGTCGGGTCATCCTCGAGCCCTCCTCGCGGGCAAAGCCGCGACTATCAACAACAAAACAATATTAGAAAAACTGCAATCAGTGGCTGTGCTCATCGGCGGGTTCATTTCGGCAGGGTTATCGGTTGTTCAGGTTTTCGGCGGTCAGCCCGCGGCCCCGGTGGACACTGGTTCGGCGGTGTCGAGCCACCCGGCCTGATCCGACACCACCCCGGTCAGGATCCGCCGCGCCGAAGCCAGCAGTTCGGCCACCTCCGGCGAGGACAGGGTGTACATCACCGACAGGCCTTCTCGGCGGGAGGTCACCAGACCGGCCCGGCGCAGTACGGCGAGCTGCTGGGACAGCGCCGCCGGTTCGATGCCGACCTCGGGCAGCATCTCCGAAACCGCCCGGTCCTGCCGGCTGAGCAACTCCAGCACCCGGATGCGGACCGGATGGCCCAGGGTCTTGAAGAACTCGGCCTTCATCCGGTACAGCGGCTGACGCGCATCCACCACACACCACCTCGACCCAATTGACGACATGCAGATATTAGCAATCCGGCAATCATGCAGGCAGGCGACCCGGGAAGCGGGCGGGACTAGTCACCGGGCTGGATGAGCACCCCCGGCGCACCGTCGGCCTCGACGGCCTCGGCATCCGGAGAACCCGACGCGCCGCGCGAGCGGGTCAACCGGCGCTCCAACCGGGTCGCCACCGCCGACAGGGCGAAATTCATCGTGATCATCAGCACCGCGATGACCAGCAGGGCCGGCAGGTAGTTGCCATAACTCGAGCCGATCACCGTGCCCTGGCGCACCATCTCCACGAACGTGATCTGGTAGCCGATGGCGGTGTCCTTGAGCACCACGACCAGCTGGGAGATCAGCACCGGCAGCATCGCCGCGACGGCCTGCGGCAGCTGGATCATCCGGACGGTCTGCCACCAACCGAGGCCCAGCGAGGCCGCCGCCTCGGTCTGACCGCGCGGCAACGAGGCCACACCGGTCCGGATGATCTCGGCGATCACCGCGCCGTTGTACAGGGTCAGACCGGTCACCACACCGGCCAGCGGCAGCTGCTGGGACGGAAACACGTCGTACAGCGCGTAGAGGAAGTAGGCGAAGATCATCATGATCAGCACCGGGACCGCGCGGAAGAACTCGACGACCACCGCGGCCGGGCGGCTGACCCAGCGGTTCGGCGACATCCGGGCCACCCCCAGCCCCACGCCGAGGATCCCGGCCAGCACCACCGACATCGCCGCGGCGGTCAGGGTGCCTTCGATGCCGGGCCAGACGTAGGTGCGCCACAGATCGGCGGTCAGGAACGGATGCCACTTGGCGGCGGCGAGCTGGCCCTTGTCGGCCAGCCGGGCCAGCACCGCCGACACCGTGATCACGGCGACGACCAGCACGGCCAATGAGATGACGCGGTTGCGCCGCCGGGCGCGGGGCCCGGGGGCGTCGAACAGCACGGACCCGCTCATCGGTACCTGCTCCTCATCGCAGCACCGCCATCCGGGAACCCAATCTGCCGAACAGCAGTCCCAGCGGCAGCGTCAGGATGATGAACCCGACGGCGAAGATCGAGCCGACGACGAGCAGCATCGCGGTGTTCTCGATCATCTCCTTCATCAGCAGCGCCGCCTCGGCCACACCGATCGCCGACGCGATGGTGGTGTTCTTGACCAGCGCGATCAGCACCGAGCCCAGCGGGATCAGCACCGCGCGAAATGCCTGCGGCAGCAGGATGAGTCGCAGATTCTGGCCGAAGGACAGACCGAGGGACCGGGCCGCCTCGGCCTGGCCGAGCGGGACGGTGTTCACACCGGAGCGCAGCGTCTCGCAGATGAAAGCCGCGGTGTAGACGCTCAATCCGAGCACTGCGAGCCGGAAGTTGCTGTCCACGATGAAGGTCGGCGACGTCGAATCGGCCAGCGTCACACCCATCGTCTGCGCCAGCCCGAACGAGCAGAACAGCAGGATCAGCGTCAGCGGCGTATTGCGCACGACGTTGACATACGCGGTGCCCAGCCACGCCAGTACCGGAACCGGCGACAGCCGCATCGCCGCCAGCGCCGTGCCCAGGATCAGCGCGCCGATCGCGGAGAACACCGCCAGCTGAATGGTCACCCAGAATGCCCGCAGCACCTTGGTGCCGTACTCGCCGAGCAGGTCGATGTCGGAGACCGCGGCGACGGCGTCGTAGCGGTCCACCTGCGGTGGGGTGGGCGTGGGTATCCCGGCCGGGCCGAGGTTGCGGTCGAACGCCGCCCGCCATTCCCCGGTGCGGATCATCTTCTCGATCGCGGTGTTGATCTGCTCCCGCAGCGTCGGGCCCTGGTGTTCTTCCGCGTTCTCCTGGCGCAGCCCGATCCCGTAGTTCTCCACCGAGAACGGCGTGCCGACCAGCTTGAACGTCCCGGGGAACTGGGCTGCATAGCCGGCCAGGATCACCTCGTCGGTGCTCAGCGCATCCAGGATCCCGTTGCGCAGCGCCTCCAGGCATGCCGAATAGGTGTCGTACTTCTGCAACTGGACACCGGGGTACTTGTCGGCGATCCGTTGCGCCGGCGTCGACCCGCCAACTGAGCACAGTTTCTTGTTGTGCGCCAACGATTCCGGGCCGACGATATCGGTGTTGTCCGCTCGCACCAGCAGACCCTGCCCGGTGGTCAGGTACGGGCCGGCGAACGCCACCTTCTGCTTGCGGGCGTCGGTGATCGAGTAGGTGGCGACGATGAAGTCGACCTGGTGGTTCTGGATCATCGTCTCGCGCTGCGCAGACGGCGCCTCCTTCCAGTCGATCTGGTCGGGGGAGTAGCCCAGCTCGCCGGCGACGAAGGTCGCGACGTCGACGTCGAAGCCGGCCAGCGACCCGTCGGGCAGCTTCGCGGCCAGGCCCGGCTGGTCGAACTTGGTGCCGATGGTGATCCGCTTGCCGCCGGCCGAGCACGACGACAACCCCAGTGGGACCAGCACGGCCAGCAGGGCCACCGCGAGCAGCCGCACCGGCCGAGACGCCAACGTCATGCTCCCTCCCGCACTAGTGGCTGAGGATCTTGCTGAGGAAGTCCCGGGCCCGTTCGGAGCTGGGATTGGCGAAGAACGCCTCCGGGGCGGCGTCCTCGACGATCGCGCCGTCGGCCATGAACACCACCCGATTGGCGGCCCGACGGGCGAAGCCCATCTCGTGGGTCACCACCACCATGGTCATCCCCTCGGCGGCCAGCGCGGTCATCACCGCCAGCACCTCGTTGACCATCTCGGGGTCCAGCGCACTGGTCGGCTCGTCGAACAGCATCACCTTGGGCTCCATCGCCAGCGAACGGGCGATCGCCACCCGCTGCTGCTGCCCGCCGGACAGTTGCGCCGGATACTTGTCGGCCTGGTTGGCCACCCCGACCCGGTCGAGCAGCTCCATCGCCCGTTTGCGCGCCGTGGCGGAGTCGAGGCGGCGGACCTTGACCGGAGCCAGCGTCACGTTCTCCAGGATCGTCTTGTGCGCGAACAGGTTGAAAGACTGGAACACCATGCCGACCTCGGACCGCAGCCGCGCCAGCGCGCGGCCTTCCTCGGGCAGCGGCACCCCGTCGATGGCGATGGTGCCCGAGTCGATGGTCTCCAGCCGGTTGATGGTCCGGCACAGGGTCGATTTCCCCGACCCCGACGGCCCCAGCAGCACGACGACGTCGCCGCGGGGCACCGACAGGTCGATATCGCGCAGCGCGTGGTGGGTGCCGAAGTACTTGTTGACCCCGCGCATCTCGACCATGGGGGATCCGCCCGGGTCCGGCTGCCACTGGGTTACCGGTGCCTCGTCGGGGACCGGTGCGTCGCCGTTGGCCTCCATGGGCAGTAGACCTTACCGAGCGAATTCAGGGTTTTCTTGCCTAAGTCACGATTTCTCGGCCCGGCGGGCGGCTCCGTACGATGAATGGGTGACTTCCTCGGTAGCGGCGCGTACCTACCAGGTCCGCACCTACGGCTGTCAGATGAACGTGCACGACTCCGAGAGGCTGGCGGGCCTGCTCGAGGACGCCGGCTACCGGCGCGCCGCCGAGGGAGCCGACGCCGACGTGGTGGTGTTCAACACCTGCGCGGTCCGGGAGAACGCCGACAACAAGCTCTACGGCAACCTCAGCCACCTGGCCCCGCGCAAGCAGGCCGACCCGAACATGCAGATCGCCGTCGGCGGCTGCCTGGCGCAGAAGGACCGCGCCGCGGTGCTGCGCCGCGCGCCGTGGGTCGACGTCGTCTTCGGCACCCACAACATCGGTTCGCTGCCGGTGTTGCTGGACCGGGCCCGGCACAACCGCGTCGCGCAGGTGGAGATCCTCGATGCGCTCGCGGAGTTCCCGTCGGACCTGCCCGCGGCCCGGGAGTCCAGCTACGCCGCCTGGGTGTCGATCTCCGTCGGCTGCAACAACACCTGCACCTTTTGCATCGTTCCGTCGTTGCGCGGCAAGGAAATCGATCGCCGCCCCGGCGACGTCCTGGCCGAGGTGCAGGCGCTCGTCGACCAGGGTGTACTGGAGGTGACGCTGCTCGGGCAGAACGTCAACGCCTATGGCGTGTCCTTCGCCGACCCCGACACCCCGCGCGACCGCGGCGCGTTCGCGTCTTTGCTGCGCGCCTGCGGTGCCATCGAGGGCCTGGAGCGGGTCCGGTTCACCTCGCCGCATCCGGCGGAGTTCACCGACGACGTCATCGAGGCGATGGCGGCGACCCCCAACGTCTGCCCGCAGCTGCACATGCCGCTGCAATCGGGCTCCGACCGGATCCTGAAGGCCATGCGCCGGTCGTACCGGGCCAAGAAGTTCCTGGGCATCATCGACCGGGTCCGCGATCTGATGCCGCACGCCGCGATCACCACCGACATCATCGTCGGCTTCCCCGGCGAGACCGAGGAGGACTTCCAGGACACCCTCGACGTCGTCGAGAAGGCCCGCTTCGCCTCCGCGTTCACCTTCCAGTACTCGCCGCGGCCCGGGACCCCGGCCGCCGACCTCGATGACCAGGTGCCCCCGGAGACCGTGGCGGACCGCTACCGCCGGCTCATCGACTTGCAGGAACGGATCTCGCTGGAGGAGAACCAGGCCCAGATCGGGCGCCGGGTCCAGGTGCTGGTCGCCGCCGGTGAGGGCCGCAAGGACACCGCCACCGCCCGACTCAGCGGCCGCGCCCGCGACGGCCGGCTGGTGCACTTCGCGCCCGGCGCGCTGGCGGAGGCCATCCGGCCAGGCGACATCGTGTCCACCGTCGTCACCGCGGCCGCCCCGCACCACCTGATCGCCGACGGCGGGGTGGACGAGCACCGGCGCACCCGGGCCGGCGACGCGACCCGCACCGACGACGGGCAACGGGTCGGCACCGCCGTCGGGCTCGGGATACCGACCCTGGGCGCCCCGGCCCCGGAGCCGCAGGGGCAGACTGGGGGCGAATGCGAAAGTGGGTGCTCATGGTGACCGATCAGGGTTTTGACGCGTACCGAAGTGAGATCGAAGCCGCCGAGCGGCGGGTGTCGCGGGAAATCGACCCGGGCGCGCGCGCCGTGGTGGTCGCCGCCCTGGTACTGGTGCTGATCGTCTCGCTGCTGCTGCCGCAGACCGGCGACGCGCGCGGCGTCGACGTACTGGTGAACTCGGCGGCCGCGCACGCCGAGATGGTCGCCCTGCCGCACCGGGTGTTCTGCTGGCTGACGCTGGTCTTCGGCATCGGCATATCGGCGCTGGCCCTGACCACCCGGCGCTGGGGCGTGGCGTGGGTGGCGCTGGCCGGCTCGGCGGTGGCCTGCGCGGCCGGGATGCTGGCGGTGTGGAGCCGACAGACGGTGAACGTCGGCCGCCACTTGCCCGAAGTGCTACCCGGCCCCGGGATCGGTCTGATCATCGGCTGGATCGCGATCATCGCGCTGACCTTCCACTGGGCGCGGGTGATCTGGGCGCGCACCGCCGCGCAGTACGCCGCCGAGGAGCTGCGCCAGCAACGGCCCGAGCCGCCGACGGCCGAGCAGCTCGGCTGACGCCTTGGCTGCCCGAGATCGGCAGCGAATCGGTCCCGGCCCTCTAAACTTTCCGGCTATGAGCAGCCCTGAGCCGAGTGGCAACGAACGGGTACAGGCCGTCCTGCACAAGGTCGTCATCGTGTCCGTCGTACTGGTGTTGCTGGTGGCGAGCTATTTCCTGCTCGCGTCGCTGGTACCGCGCTGGTGGGCCCAGCGAATCGCCGACCAGGTCCAAGGCTCGTTCCGCACCGGCATCACCCTCGGGCTGAGCACCGGGTTCGTGTGCACGTTCATCCCGATCCTGCTGGTGCTCGCCGCCATCCTGGTCTGGAACAGGTGGAAGCACATCCCGACGATCCTCTGTGCCGCGGGCGCCGTCATCGCGGCGCTGCCGAACCTGCTGACCCTCACCGTGGTGCTGGGCCGGAGTGACGCCGCACACGCCGGGGACCGCGTCCTCGACGTTCTGGCCCCGGCATACCGCGGTGCCACTGCGTGGGGGGCGATCATCGGGGTGCTGGCCTCGGCGGTGGTGATCTACTTCATCCTCAACTACCGGCGGCGCGGCCGCAGACTGCACGAGGCCGCCCGCCCCGCCGACGGCGAGTAGCCTCAGCGCTTCTTGGCGACCGCCTGGGTCGCGGTCTGCGCCCAGTCCCGCCACTGCGCGGCGCTGGCCCGGGCCTCGCCGGCCTCCTTGGCGCGCCCGGCGGCCTCGGCCTTGGTCGCTTGCTTCTCGAACTGCTCGGCGCGGGCGATGAACTGCTCGGCGCGCGCCTGGGCCTGGGGATCCGGCTGATCCGCGTCCCCCGCCTCGCGGACCTTCTTCTCGACGGCGCGGAGCCGGCGCTCCAGCTCGGCGCCGCGCTCCCGCGGCGTCATGCCGATGGCGTCCCACTTGTCGGTGATCGCCCGCAGCGCCGCGCGGGCGGCGTTGCGGTTGCCGACGTCGATCCGCTCGGCCTCGGCCAGCAACGCCTCCTTGGCGTCGGCGTTCGCGCTGAACTCGGCGTCCCGCTCGGCGCTGTTGGCGTTGCGGGCGGCGAAGAAGGCGTCTTGCGCGGCCTTGAACCGGCGCCACAATTTGTCGTCGACGTCCTTGACGGTGCGGCCCGCGGCCTTCCACTCGGTCAGCAGATTCCGGAATGCGGCGCTGGTGGGACCCCAGTCGGTCGACGACGTCAGCGCCTCGGCCCGCTCACACAGCTCCTCCTTGGCGCGGCGCACGCCGGCGCGACCGCGATCCAGCTCCGCGAAGTGGGCGCCACGACGACGGTTGAAGGACTCCCGCGCCGCGTAGAACCGCTTCCACAGTTCCTCCTCGGTCTTGCGGTCCAGCCCGCCGATCGTCTTCCACTCCTCGGCGATGGTGCGGAACCGGTCGCCGGCGGCCTTCCAGTGCGTCGAGTTGGCGGCCAGGTCCTCGGCCTCGGCGGCCAGGGTTTCCTTGCGGGCGGTGTTTGCGGAGCGCTCTTCGTCGCGCTGGGCGCGGGTCGCCTCGGCGACCTCCATGGCGTGCTGGGACAGGGCGGCCAGCCGGGCGGCCAGTGCGTCGACGTCGCCGAGCACATGGGCCTCGGGCAGGGTCTTGGCCAGGCTCGCGGCGGCATTGCCGATCTTGCGCGGCTCACCGGTGCCGGAGGCCAGCCGTCGCTCCAGCAGCGCCACCTCGGTGGCCAGGTCGTCGTAGCGGCGCCCGAAATGCTCGTAGGCGGCGTCCGCGTCGCCGGCCTGCCAGGACGCGATGACCCGCTCGCCGGCTGCGGTGATCAGCCACACCGTGCCGTCGGGGTCGACCCGGCCGAACCGGTGCGGATCGCTGGACGGGACCGCGGGCACCACGGCGGCCACCGGATGGGCGCCGGGCCGGGGGCCGGGACGCGGACCGGGCAGTGGTCCGGGGCGGGGAGTCACGGGTTGCGGGTTTTCCTGCGCCGAATCCGTCATCTGCAACCTCGTACTTCCCTGGGTGCGGACTCTCCGCACACTGCCGCGCGACGCGGCGCCGGTCGGATCTGCCGAACAATCCGATAGGGCCTATTCAAGCAGGCCGCCGCTGCGCCGTCACGATCTTGGGTGGCCACCACCGGTGCAGTTGCGCGCGGGGTCATCGAGATGGTTGCGTGGCACACCGTGTCCAACTCCGGTATCGCCGCGGCCCTGCTGGCCCTGGGCGCCGCCCTGTTCATCGGGATCGGCAACGTCCTGCACCAGCGGGCCGCGCACGCGGTCACCACCGAACCGGTCGGCAACTTCGAGCTGTTCCTTCGGCTGTTGCGGGACTGGCCGTGGTGGCGGGGCAGCCTGATCGCCGCCATCGGATTCGCCTGCCAGGCCGCCGCTCTCGGTCTGGGATCGGTGCTGCTGGTCCAGGCGCTGATGGTCACCTCGCTGCTGTTCGCGCTGGTACTCAACGCCCGCTGGACCCACCGCAGGGTCGCGCACAGCGAATGGGTGTGGGCGGCGCTGCTGGCGGTGTCGGTGACCGTCATCGTCATCGTCGGAAAACCCACGCCCGGTGCCTCCCGCGGCACCCTGCACATCTGGCTGCTGGTCGCCGCGGTGATCGTCCCGCTGATGATCGCCTGCCTGATCGGCGCCCGGATCTGGTCCGGGCCGGTCTCGGCGGTGCTGATCGCCCTGGTCTCCGGCACCTGGTGGGGCATTTTCTCAGTGCTCACCAAGGGCATCGTCGAGCTGGTCGGCGACGGGCCGATGGCGGTACTGCGCTCTCCGGAGCTGTACGGGTTCGCGCTGGCCGCGCTGGCCGGCACGGCCTGGCAGCAGGCCGCCTTCCGGGCCGGGGCGCTGACCGCCTCGCTGCCGACGCTGACCGTCACCGAACCGATGGTCGGCTCGATCCTGGGCGTGGTGGTCCTCGGCGAAACCCTGCACCCGGGCCGCGCCGGGTGGGCGGTACTGGTGGTCACGGTGGCGGTGATGGTGGTGGCCACCGCCAGGCTGGCCCGGGTGGAAGCCGACTCCGTCGAGCACGCCGACGATCCCGTCCCGGCCGGCGGCGCCGGATAGCCTGATCAGTCGTGCTGACCGCCATCGCGATCGTTCCCTCACCGCCGGTCCTGGTCCCCGAGCTGGCCGGCGGCGGCGCCGCCGAGTTCGCCGGTCTGCGCGCCGCGGTCGCCGAGGCCGCGGCAGCTCTCCCGCCGCGCTGGCTGGCGGTCGGCGTCGCGGGCGACGCACCGGCGGTGTTCGGGACCCGGGCGTCGGGCACCTTCGCCGGATACGGGGCCGACGTCCCCGTCGCACTGTCCGGCCACCCCGATCCCGCGGTCCGGGCGCTGCCGCTGTGTGCGCTGATCACCGGCTGGATCCGGGGACAGAGCGCGCCGCAGGCCGTCGCCGAGGTGCGCTGCTGGCCCGCCGACACCCCCGATGCCGCCGCGGTGGCCGCGGGCGCGGCGCTGCGCGCCGAACTCGACGCCACCGGTGAACCGATCGGCGTACTGGTGGTCGCCGACGGGCTCACCACGCTGACCCCGTCGGCCCCCGGCGGCCACGATCCCGCGTCCGTGCCGCTCCAGCAGGCCCTCGACGACGCCCTGGCCACCGGCGACACCGCCCGCCTGGCCGTCCCGCCACCGGCGGCGGGACGGACGGCCTACGCGGTGCTGTCCGGACTGGCCGGACCCGGCCCGCACGAGGTGCACCAGCTCTACCGCGACGCCCCGCTGGGCGTCGGCTATTTCGTGGGGGTTTGGAGGTTTAGCGAGGCTCGGCGGAGCGGGGACGGAGAAGGCCGAGTCAGCGGAGCTTGCGGAGCTGACGCTGGCCGGATCCGACCGTTGGTTGCGAGCCGAGTCGAAGCTGGAACCGACCATCAGGGCTGGAGGCTGTGAGTACCCGGCCAGATGTAGCGCCCGGCCTCGCCGTCGCGGAACTGCACTGCTCCTCGAACCGGCCGGTCGCGGTCATCGGCCCCACCGGGACCGGGAAATCCGCCCTCGCCCTCGATCTGGCCGAACTCCTCGCCGCCGAGGGGATCGGTGCCGAGGTGGTCAACGCCGACGCCATGCAGCTCTACCGCGGGATGGACATCGGCACCGCCAAGCTGGCGCCAGACCAGCGCCGCGGCATCGTCCATCACCAGCTCGACGTGCTGGAGGTCACCGAGACCGCCACCGTCGCCAACTACCAGAGTGCCGCCGCTGCCGACGTCGAGGCCATCGCCGCCCGCGGTGCGGTGCCGATCATCGTCGGCGGCTCCATGCTCTATCTGCAGTCGTTGCTGGACGACTGGGCCTTTCCGGCGACCGACCCGGCGGTGCGGGCCCGCTACGAGGCCCGGCTGGCCGAGATCGGCGTGGCGGCGCTGCAGCGCGAGCTGGCCGCCGTCGACCCCGAAGCCGCCGCGAGCATCCAGGCCGGCGACGGGCGCCGGATCGTGCGGGCCCTGGAGGTCGTCGAGCTGACCGGGGCGCCGTTCGCCGCGTCGGCGCCGGTCATCGGCGCACGACCCCGGTGGAACACCCTGATCATCGGCCTGGACACCGACACCGCCACCCTCGACGAGCGACTGGCGGCCCGCACCGACGCGATGTTCGCCGACGGCCTGGTCGCCGAGGTCCGCTCACTGCTGCAGGTCGGCCTGCGTGACGGGGTGACCGCCGCCCGGGCGCTGGGCTACGCGCAGGTGATCGCCGACCTCGACGCCGGCGGCGACGGTTCCGGTGCCGCCGAACCGACGTTCATCGGGACCCGCCGCTATGTCCGACGGCAGCGGTCCTGGTTCCGCCGTGACCCCCGCGTCCTGTGGCTGGGCTCCGGCGACCCGGACAACCCGGCCACGGTGCTGCGACGGTGGCACGACGTATCCTGATCAGGTGAAATTCACCAAGGGGCACGGCACGCAGAACGACTTCGTCGTGCTGCCCGACCTGGACTGCGCCCTGGAGCTGACTGCGGGCGCGGTCGCCGCGCTGTGCGACCGGCGCCGCGGTCTCGGCGCCGACGGTGTGCTGCGGGTGACCCGGGCCGGAGCCGCCGTTGACGCCGGGGCGCTGGCCCGGCTGCCGGAGGGTGTCGACGCCACCGACTGGTTCATGGACTACCGCAACGCCGACGGCTCCGCCGCCGAGATGTGCGGCAACGGCGTCCGGGTGTTCGCGCACTACCTGGCGGCCAGCGGGCTGGAGGACCGCGGCGAGTTCGTCGTCGGCACCCGCGCCGGGGCGCGCCCGGTGCAACTGCACCAGGTCGGCCCGGTGCACGCCGAGGTGACCGTCGACATGGGCAAGGCCACCCGCACCGGGACCTCCGGCGCGACAGTCGGCGGCCGCACCCTGCGCGGAGTCGCCGTCGACGTCGGGAACCCGCACCTGGCCTGCGTGGACCCCGAGCTGACCGTCGCCGCGCTGGATGCCCTCGACGTCGCGGCCCCGGTGACCTTCGACGCCGAGGTGTTTCCGCACGGCGTCAACGTCGAGGTGTGCACCGCGCCGGTCGAGGACACCGTGTACATGCGCGTGCACGAGCGCGGGGTGGGGGAGACCCGCTCCTGCGGCACCGGAACGGTGGCCGCCGCCCTGGCCGCCCTGGAACACCGCGGCGAGACGACCGGGACGCTGACCGTGCGGGTCCCCGGCGGAGCCGTCACGGTCACCATCACCGAGGGCACCAGCTATCTGCGCGGACCATCGGAACTCGTGGCCCACGGCGACATCGCCGACGACTGGTGGCGTGCGCAGCGGTGAAATTCCCCCGGGAGAAAACTCGGATGCGCTCGCCCGGGTCGCCGTGTCACCATCGAAAGCGAATATGACGAACTTTGACGACACCGTTCCCGACAGCGACGACGACCTCGACCCGGATTTCGACGACTTCGAGCCGCTCGACGATCCCGGCCCCACGGTAGGTGAACTCGCCCTGGCCGACCGCGCCGCGCTGCGCCGGGTGGCCGGGCTGTCCACCGAACTCGAAGACATCAGCGAGGTCGAATACCGGCAGCTGCGGCTGGAGCGCGTGGTGCTGGTCGGGGTGTGGACCGAGGGCAGCGCCGCCGACGCCGACGCCAGCCTCGCCGAGCTGGCGGCGCTGGCCGAGACCGCCGGCTCGGAGGTACTCGACGGGCTGATCCAGCGCCGCGACAAACCGGACCCGGCCACCTACATCGGATCCGGAAAGGCCGCCGAGCTGCGCGAGATCGTCGTCGCCACCGGCGCCGACACCGTGATCTGCGACGGGGAACTGTCCCCGGCGCAGCTGGGCGCGCTGGAGAAGGCGGTCAAGGTCAAGGTGATCGACCGGACCGCGCTGATTCTCGACATCTTCGCCCAGCACGCCACCAGCGCCGAGGGCAAGGCGCAGGTGTCCCTGGCCCAGATGCAGTACATGCTGCCGCGGCTGCGCGGCTGGGGTGAGTCGATGTCGCGCCAGGCCGGTGGCCGCGCCGGTGGCGCCGGCGGCGGGGTCGGTACCCGTGGCCCCGGTGAGACCAAGATCGAGACCGACCGCCGGCGGATCCGGGAGCGGATGGCCAAGCTGCGCCGCGAGATCAAGGAGATGAAGAAGATCCGCGACACCCAGCGCAGCGGCCGGGTACGCAGCGAGATCCCCCGGGTGGCGATCGTCGGCTACACCAACGCCGGAAAGTCCAGCCTGCTCAACGCGCTGACCGGGGCGGGGGTGCTGGTGGAGAACGCCCTGTTCGCCACCCTGGAGCCCACCACCCGCCGCGGTGAGTTCGACGACGGCCGCCCGTTCGTGCTGACCGACACCGTCGGCTTCGTGCGGCACCTGCCGACCCAGCTGGTCGAGGCGTTCCGCTCCACCCTGGAGGAGGTCGCCGACGCCGACCTGCTGGTGCATGTGGTGGACGGTTCCGACGCCAACCCGCTGGCCCAGATTTCGGCGGTGCGCCAGGTGATCGACGACGTCATCGCCGAGCAGCGGGCCGCACCGGCGCGGGAACTGTTGGTGGTCAACAAGATCGATGCCGCCGACGAACTGATGCTGGCGAAGCTGCGGGGCGCGCTGCCGGATGCGGTGTTCGTCTCCGCGCACACCGGTGCGGGCCTCGACGAGCTGCGCCGCCGGATGGCCGACGCGGTCGAACCGCGCGACGTCGCCGTCGACGTCACCATCCCGTACCGGCGCGGCGACCTGGTGGCCCGGGTGCACGAGACCGGCCGGATCGAATGTTCCGAGCACACCGACACCGGAACCCGGATCCGCGCCCACGTACCCGCCGCGCTGGCGGCCGGACTGGCGGAGTTCGCCTCGACCGGCTGAATCACAGTCTCGTAACACGATGTTCAGACGCGTGTAACCATCGTGATACGTTGATAGGTATGTCGAGCCGTACGGGTCACCGTGGCGCGCTCCAGTGGTTGATTGTGCTGATCGTCCTGGCCACCATCGGGATTCCGGCGCTGCCGGGACGAGGTGTTTCCGGTGCACGGTATGACGCGATCGGGCAATCCCAGGAGTCCGCGCCCGTGGCGGTCGACGGCCTCAACACCGCTCCGGCGGCCGCCGAGCGCGATGGCGGGCGCGCTCCACAGGAGGTGCCCCGCTCGGCGCTGGAGGAGGAGCACCTGATCCGCGCCGGCGGTCCGACGCGACTGGCGTTGGTCGTGCTGGCAGTGCTGCTCGGGGCCGGTGCCGCACTCTGGAGCGCCCGCGGCACCAGGGGCCCGCCACGGCCGCGGGATCCGCGCAGCAAGCGTTCCGGTCGCGACATTCTGCAGGATCACTGCGTTCATTTGTGCTGAGCCGACACCTCGGGTCGGGCGGGGTTCCGCCATGCCCAGATGTGTCCACGTAAGCATTCGGTCGCCGCGAGCGGCCGCCACCCACGCAGGGATCAACATGTCTGAAAAGTCTGTCACCTCTAGTAACGCTGTCACCTCTGATAACACCGGTACCGTCAGCCCCGTCGCTCCGGCCGATCGGGAACGCCAGCGGATCGGTGCCGCCGCGGTGTCGGGCGGTATCGCCGCCGCGGTCGTCGCGGTAGGTGTCGCCATGACCAGTTCTGAACCGTCCACCCTGGTTGCGACCGACCGCAGTGAACTGGAACTGACCGTCATCGATACGGATCCGGAGGCCTCGGGGCCCAAGGAATCCACCCTCGGCGAAGGGACGGCGAGCACCCAGCTCAACCCGCGGAGCAACCGCAAGCGCTACAACAACAACAAGCCGCCGCTGCGTTCCGGCGTCGGGTAGTCCGGCGTCGGTTCCGCCGCACGCCGCCACCGTCGCGGGCGCCACCGCGGTGGTGCCCGGACGGGTACCGGTCAGCGGTCAGCGGGCGGCGGTTCGTCGGTCGTCTCCAGGTGTCCCCGAGACGGGACCGGCCACTGCACGGCTGATTGCACCAAGACCGGACAGGCCGAGACCACCGTCGACGACAACGCGGGCACCGGTGACGTAGGACGCCAACGGTGAACTCAACACCACCGCCATGGCGGCGACTTCGGCCGCCTCGCCGAGCCGGCCGAGAGGTACCGCGTCGGTCCACACCTCTTCGCCGGTGGGCTGCGCCAGCCGGCGCATCCCTTCAGTACCTCGGATGGGCCCGGGCACGATCGAGTTGGCCCTGATCCCGAAGCGCCCCCATTCGAACGCCAAGTTCGCCATGAGATTGTCGATCCCGGCCTTCGCCGCGCCGACGTGAGACTGATTGGCGAACGGCAGGTACGCCTGTCCGGCAGAGAGAAAAAGGATGCTTCCCCGACTGTTTCGCAGATGTTCGAACGCGGCACGCGCGGTGTTGAAGCTGCCGAGTAGGTCAATATCGATGACCGTGCGAAAGCCATTGGGGCTGATCGTTTCCGCGGGTGCAAAGAAGTTGCCTGCGGCGCCCGCGATCACCGAGTCCAACCTGCCGAATCGCTCGACGGCGGTGGTAATCGCGACGGTCAGCGCCTCGGCGTCTCGGACGTCGGCGACCGCGGTGAGGACGCGTCCGCCGTGTGCCGAGAGTTCGTCTGCGGCGGCGTCCAGCCGCGATCGAGTGCGGCCGCAGATCATCAGGTCGGCGCCGACGGAGGCCAAACCGTGGGCGATGGCCAAGTTGATCCCGCTACCGCCGCCGGTGACGAAGGCCGCCGTGCCGGAGAGCAATTCGGGGGAGAGCAGGTCATCGATTCTGCCGGTCGTCATCAGGCATCCTCCAGGTAGCGACTGCGCAGCGGGCCCTTGACGAGCTTTCCCGTCGGAGTGCGCGGCAGGACGTCGGTGAAGTCCACCGACCGCGGCGCCTTGAAATGGGCGATGCGACTGCGGGTGTGGTCTATGAGCTCCTGCGCCAGCTGTTGGGAGCCCTCGATGCCGGCGGTGAGTTGGACGACGGCCTTGACCTGTTCACCCATTTCCGGGTCGGGCACGCCGATCACAGCGACGTCGTGGACCGCCGGGTGCAGAGCGAGTGCGTTCTCGACCTCCTGCGGATAGATATTGACGCCGCCGGAGATGATCATGAACGACTTCCGTTCGTCCAGATAGAGGTAACCGTCTTCGTCGAGGTGGCCGAGATCGCCGACGGTCGTCCAGGACGGATGCGCCCGGTGTTGGGCTTCAGCGGTCTTATCGGGGTCATTGTGATACCGGAACGGCAGGCTGTCGCGTTCGAAGTACACCGTGCCGATGTCGCCGGGGGGTAACTCCCTGCCATCGTCATCGCAGACGTGCGGTACCCCGAGAACCGCGCGCCCAACCGAGCCGGGATGAGTCAACCAGTCGGCGCTGTCGATGAAGGTCATCCCGTTCACTTCGGTGGCGGCGTAGTACTCGTAGAGAATTGGCCCCAGCCAGTCGATCATTGCGCGCTTGACATCGATCGGACAGGGCGCGGCGGCGTGGACGATCATCCGCAGGCTGGAAAGGTCGTGTGCCCCACGGATCCCGGCGTCCAGCTTGAGCAGCCGGACCAGCATGGTCGGCACCATCTGGGTTACCGTGACCCGGTATTGGGCGATGTCCTCCAACGCCTTGGTCGCGTCGAACCGGGGTGCTAGGACCACGGTCCCGCCGAGCGCGTGCACCATCGAGCACCATCGCAGTGGCGCAGCGTGATAGATGGGGGCCGGTGAATAGTAGATGTCGCCGGCACCGATTCCATACAGCCGTTCGACGATCGCGACGGTCGGGTCTCCGGGCTCGTCCACCTCGCGATCGGGCAGCGGCGGCTGAATTCCTTTGGGAAATCCCGTTGTTCCCGATGAGTACAACATGACTGCGCCACTGGGCTGCGCGTGCAGGCGCGGGCCCGCTGAGGCCAGCGCGGCTTCGAACGAGTCGAAACCGGGAACCGGCCCCCCGAACGCAAAACGGATATCGGGGGCGGTCTGCCGGGCAACCTCGGATGCCAGCGTATCCAGCTCCGCGGAGGCAATCAGCACGCGGGCACCGGAGTCCTTGACTATGTAGGCGCACTCCCCAGCGGTCAGATGATGGTTGATCGCGGTGATGTACAGCCCGGATCGCTGTGCGGCCCACAGCGCCACAAGAGCTTCGGGACTGTTGCCCGACACTAGCGCGATGACGTCACCGCGGCGCAGCCCGGCGTCGTGGAGCACTCGCGCCAGCGCGGCGGAGTCGTCGTCGAGTTGCCGGTAGGTCAGCGTCTGCCCGCTGTCGGCGTCGATCACCGCAGGACGGTGTGGAGAGGCTGCGGCATGGGTTCCCGGGTACATGGTTCCTTCCGCCGGGTCAGGGGGCGGCCGAGATGACCACGGGGTACGCCCGTTTGCTCCGGTCGTTGGTCAGGTCCAGATGGATGAACTTCGGCTCGGTGTACTCATCGAGCGCGTCGGGGCCGAGCTCGCGTCCCAACCCGCTCTGCTTGACCCCGCCGAATGGATACATCGCATTGATCATGTGCCAGTCGTTGATCCACACGGTGCCGGATTCAAGGCGCCGCGCCAACGCGAGGGCTCGCGCGGCATCGGCGCTCCAGATCCCGGCCGACAGACCGTATTCGCTGTCGTTGGCGATTGCCACGGCTTCGTCGTCGTCGCGGTAGGTCAGCACCACCAGGACCGGGCCGAAGATCTCCTCGCGAGCGACCCGCATGTGGTTGGTCGCGCCCGTCAGGATCGTCGGGCCGACCCAGTGGCCCTCGGCCAGGGCGGGATCCGACGGAATTGCGCCCTGGAAAGCGATCGTGCACCCCTCCTCCTGCCCGAGAGCGATGTACTTCTCGACCCGAGCCCGCCCTTCGGCCGAGATCAGCGGTCCCAGGTCGGTGGTCGGGTCCATCGGGTCACCGACGGTCAGCGTTCGTGCACGCGCCACGAGACGACGGACGAATTCGTCGCGCAGCGATTCGGGAACCAGCAGCCGGGTTCCGGATTCGCATGCCTGACCACTCATCAGCAGGAATCCGAAGAGAGTGCCGTCGACGGCCAGATCCAGATCGGCGTCGTCCAGAACGATGTTGGCGCCCTTTCCGCCGAGCTCGAGTGTCACTCGCTTGACGGTGTCGGCGGCCGCGGTCATGACGGCCCTGCCCACCTCGGTCGACCCGGTGAACGCAATCTTGCGGACATCGCGGTGCTCGGCCAGGCGGGCTCCGACCACCGGTCCCGGCCCGGTGACGACGTTGAGCACGCCGGCGGGCAACCCGACCTCGTCGGCGGCGCGGGCCAGCTCCAACAGCGTCAACGGAGTCTGGTCATCGGGCTTGAGCACGACGGTGTTTCCCGCCGCGAGTGCGGGACCGAGCTTCCACACCGCAAGCAGTAGTGGGAAGTTCCACGGAATGATGCCGGCGCACACCCCGATCGGGTCCTTGACGATCAGTCCGGCCGCCAGAGTCGGCGCCTCGGCCAGTGGGCCGCTGGACTGGAATGCATAGTCGCGGGCCAGTTGTGCGAAGTATCTCAGGTGGGAGATCGAGTACCCGATGAGGAATGCCTGCGCGCCACGTATTGTTGCGCCGTTCTCGTGCACCTGCAGTTTGCCGAGTTCCCCAGCGCGGGAGGCGAGGTTGTCGGCGATGGCGTCGAGGAAGTCGGCCCGCCGCTGCGGGGACATGCCGCGCCAGACGCCGATATCGTGCGCGGCCCTGGCGGCTGCGACGGCGGTGTCCACCGTGGAGAGGTCTCCATGGGCGACAGTGGCCACCAGCTCGCCGGTGGCAGGGGAGTAGACCCCGATGGATTCTCCGGTGTCGTGCCAGGAGCCGTTGATGTACATCTGGTAATGCGGGGCAGCAGTCATGGAATTGTCGCTTTCGCCTGGGGTTGCGTTCGTCAGAATCGGATGAGGCCGCGCAGATTCCGGCCGCTGTGCATGGCTTCGTAACCCTGGTTGATGTCTTCCAGGTGATACTCGCGGGTGATGAGCTCATCGAGTTTGAGCCGACCGGCCTGGTAGAGCTCCAGCATCCGGTACACGTCGTTGCGTGGATTCGCCGAGCCGAAAAGACAACCGCGAATCTGTTTTTCGTACAGGGTGAGGTCGAACAGGGACATATCGACCACCGTGTCGGTGGGGTGCGGGATCGCGGTCTGCACCACCCGGCCGCGTTTGCCGACCAGGCTCAGCGCCTGCCCGACGTAGCTGCCCTCGCCGCTGTCGGTGGTCACCACACAGACGTTGGCCATTGCACCGCGGGTCAGATCGGTGACCAGGGCGTGCGCCTCGGTGATGTCGGCGGCGACATGGGTCGCGCCGAAGTTGCGGGCCTGCTCGCGTTTGAATGCCACCGGGTCCAGCGCCACGACATGCCGCGCCCCGGCGATGTGCGCGCCTTGCACGGCATTGATGCCCAGGCCGCCGACACCCATCACCACCACGGTGTCGCCGTCGGTGGTCTCGCCGGTGCGCACCGCGGCACCGTAACCAGTGGTGACGCCGCACCCGACCAGCGCGGCCTTGTCCAGCGGAATGTCGGGGTCGATCTTGACCACCGACGAAATCGGCACCACGGTGTACTCGGAAAACGTGCCCAGCACGCACATCTGACCGAAGTCCTGGCCCCGGCCGTGGAATCGGAAGGTGCCGTCCAACTGCGGTCCGGCCATGATCGCCGCACCGAACTCACACAGGTTGCTCATGCCTGCCGCACATGGTCGGCAGCGCCCGCACGCCGGGATGAAGCTGAGCACCACGTGATCGCCGGCCGCGACCTCGGTGACGCCGGGACCGACGTCGACGACGACGCCGGCACCCTCATGTCCGCCGACCACCGGCAGGTGATTCATTGGCATGTCACCGGTGACCAGATGGTCATCGGAATGGCACAGCCCGCTGGCGGTGAGCTGCACCAGGACTTCGCGTTCCTTCGGGGCGTCGAGGTCGAGTTCCACGACCTCCCACTTCTGGTGCAGTCCGAACAGGACGGCGGCTCTGGTCTTCATGCTGGTGGGGGTTCCTTCCGGCTCAGCGGGTTTCGGGGGACCAGGTGGCGGGCAGGCTGTTGATGCCATTGATGAAGTTGGCCACTTGGAAGTGCGGTTCGGGAGCGGAGATGTCCGGGATCCGGGTGTATACCTCAGTCAGCAGCGACCGCAGCATGGTGCGGGCCAGTGCGGCACCCAGACAGAAGTGCGGGCCGCCGCCGCCGAACGCGATGTGCGGGTTGGGGTTCCGGAAGATATCGAACTTGAACGGGTCCTCGAACACATCCTCGTCGCGATTACCGGAGGCATACCAGAGCACCACCTTGTCGCCGGCCTTGATCTCCGAGCCGCGCAGCGTGATGTCCTCGACAGCGGTGCGCCGCATGTGCACCAGCGGTGACGCCCACCGCAGCACCTCCTCGACGGCCAGGTCGACCCGGCCGGGCACGTCGGCGACCAGCAGGTCCCGCTGCTCGGGGAACTGCGAGAACGCATAGATGGCATGCGCCGAGGCGTGCCGGGTGGTGTCGTTGGCCGCCACCGCCAGCAGCGTGAAGAACGCCTTGAGTTCGTCGTCGGTCATCTTCTTGCCGTCGAACTCGGCCTGCACCATCCAGCTCACCAGGTCGTCACCCGGGTTGGCGCGGCGCTCGGGGATCAGCATCGATGCGGTCTCATGCAGGTCGGCCACCGCCCCGGCGAACAGTTCCAGGGCACTGCGGTCGCCGCAGACCTCCGGGTCGGTCCAGCCGAGCAGCCGCTGGGCGGCCGAGATCGTCTTCTCGTGCACCTCTCCGGGCGGCAACCCGAAGAAGCTGGCGAAGATCCGGCCGGGCAGCTTGACCGACACCAACTCAACGAAGTCGCCTTCGCCCAGATGCGCGATTTCCGAGATCAGGTCGCGGGCGTGGCCCTGGATCCAGTCCTGCAGACGGCGCAGGTTTCGCGGCTTGAATGCGTTCATGGTGATGCCGCGCAGCTGGGTGTGCCGCGGCGCGTCCATGGCGATGAACGACTGCGCGATGTGGATCATCGCCGGTGGGAAGTCCTCCATGGTGATGCCCTGCGCGGACGAGAAGATTTCCGGGTGGCGGCTGGCGAACCGGATGTCGTCCATCTTCGTCAGCGACCAGAAACCCTTGGTGTTCTGCTCGGGCGGCAGCAGATCGGAGTCTGCGGGCCGGCTCCACGGCACCGGGTTCTCCCGGCGCAGCACCGCGAACGCGGCGTCACGCTCCTCATGCGGCCTGGCCCAGAAATCCCGGTCGCTCAGGTCGATATCTCGGTAGGTAGAAGTGGCAGTCGTCATTGGCTTGTCCTTCCGGGCTGTTGCAGTGTGTGGTTCACGTCACTCACTTGCTTGAAGCCCAGTTTTGGACATCGGACCGCCCGAATCGGGAGCCATCCGGGCCAATCTGGGCCCGCGCGGGCCATCGGCTCCGGCGGGTGGGCCGCTCAGCTCACCGGCACAGTCACCGACGCCGTCAGCCCGCCCTCGGCGCGGGTGGAGAATTGCAACGTCCCGCCGAGTGCGTCGATGATCTGCGCCACGATCCACAGGCCCAGCCCTGCAGTTCCGCGGCGGTCCGACAGGCTGACGAACTTGCCGGTCAATGCGCCCATGTTCTCCTCCGCGACGCCGGGGCCGCGGTCGTGAACGGAAATCCGCAGCTGGTCCTCGCTGCGTTCGAACACTACGTCGATGGGACGTTCCCGGCCGTGCCGCGCGGCGTTTTCCAGCAGGTTGGTCAACACCCGGCGAAGGGCCTGAGCGTCCACAGAGATTGCGGCAGTGTCGCCGCGCTGGGTGATCCGCAGTCGCGGTGGCTGCAGCCCCACCGTGTCACCGGCCTCGATCACCAGTTCCTCAAGGTTGATGCGACGGATGCGTCCGGAGGAGAACGCGGGCTGCCTGCTCAGATTGACGTCCGCCAACGCGTCGAGCATGTCAGCTAGATGCCGGGCGTGCCGGCCGGCCAGGCGTATCGTCGCGGCACGATCCCGTTGCGTCATCGGCGTCTCGTCGGCGAGTGCGGCGGTCAGCGCATCCAACGATGCAACCGGCGTTCGGAACTCATGCAACAGGACCTGCAGTCCCTCCTGCTGCGCTTGGTAGGAGCGCAGCAGCCGTGCACGCAGGTCGCGTTCTTCCTCGGCTGCGGCGTGTTCGGCTTCGGCTTCCACCAATGCCTGTATCCGCGAACGGTGTTCACGTTCAACCAGAATCGACAGTCCACCGCTGAGGACGGCGATGAAGACCAGATACAGCGCCCACCATGCACCCTGGAGCAGCGCCGGCAGCGCCGGGCGGTCTGTCGTCGCGGCACCGGCGATGACCAGGGTGTATCCGACGCCCAGCAGAACGGCGAGCGCCAGGCACTCGACGAAGGTCAACCGCGCCGCGGACGCGATCACCACCAGGAACAGCGCGAGGGCTACCGGGCTGGCGGCGCCGCCGGTCAGCCACACCAGCGTCAAGGTGAGGGCCGCATCGAGCGCAGACACCAGCGACGCATAGGCGGTGCGCCGAACCTCGAACCGGGGGAACATCATCAGCACGCACGCATAGGCCAGAGCGGTGGCCAACACCACGCCGAGCGCGACGAGATGGCTCCGCATCCAGTCCGGACCGGTGCCGGCGAGGACGCCAACCGACACCACCACCGCGACTCTCACCGCTACCACGACGCGCGCCAGACCGTAACCGTCGCGGGACGGAACGAACAGGGCACTCAGTCGCGCTGAACCGATGTTCATCTGCTCGACTTTAGGCAGCGACGACATCCGGGACTCCGGTATCGGGAACCACCCCGAGCGGCTGCGTTACCATGCGGCTGATGACACATCAACCCCTGGTGCTGGTCATCATCGATGACCACGAGCTGTTCGCGGAAGGGCTGGAACTGCTGCTCGCCCGAGACGGGGGAACGCAGTTCGTCATCGGCGGGCGCACGACGTTTGTCGAGGAGGCATCCGAGCTGGTGGCCGCCTGTAACGCCGACGTTGCGATCGTCGATCTCGCCATGCCTCCGCTGGGCGGAGTTGCGGCGATCCGGCACATCAAGGCACGCCATCCCCGTACCGGGATACTCGCGTTGTCGGGCACTGGGGATATGAACCTGGCCGAAGACGCATTGCGTGCCGGGGCCGACGGTTTCCTGTCCAAGACCCTGCGGCCGGAAGCGCTTGTCGGCCCCCTGGCGGCCATTGCCTCCGGTCTGCGGGTCCTCGACCCCGCCCTGCTCGACTCCCTGCTGTCGCAAACCCGTGGGGCCCGTTCGGACGTGCTGGAATTGTTGACCCCGGCCGATATCCGGCTGTGGGGTCTGCTGTCGGGCGGTATGGAGACCGCGGACATCGCGGCCCGGCTCCTGGTTTCGGAGCGCACGGCCAAGCGGATGGTGGCGTCACTGCTCCACAAGCTCGGGGTGACCAATCGGATCGCCGCGGCAGCTCTGGCGGGACGATGCGGCATCGAGGACGTTTCGACGGTTCAGTGATTGCGCCGCGCCGGTTCAGGTCACCCGTAGTGCCTGGGCAGGGCACATCGCGGCGGCCCGGACTACGGCGTCACGGCAGGTTTCTGCCGGGTCGGGATCCAGAATGACGACCTGCTCACTGCCGTCGGGCAGGTCGAACACCTCGGACGCCGCGAGCAGGCACTGGCCGTGGCCTTCGCACAGGCTGTAATCGACGGTGATGTGCACGTTTCCTCCGATCTCGGGTGATGGACTCGAGTATCGGTGTCGGGGCACGATGTCGACGTTGTCCGCACGCGCCAATCGGTGGCCTGCGCGTGCCATCTTGGGTATCGACTGGTTCCGCGGTCAGGCGGCAGGCTTGACCCGTGCCGGCCGATGCTTGGTGACGCCGGGGGACCGGTCGGCGCCGGTGACGGTGCGGACCAGGTCGCGCACCGGCCGCGGGCGCTGCGGTGTGCTCACCGTGTCATTGGCGCCCTCGGTGCCCGGTTCTTCGGCCTTGACCTGGTCGGTCTTGCGGTCGTTGTTCGCTGCGACGGGCCGGGGTGCGACGGACTCCCGGGTCAGCTGCGGCAGTGACAGGAGCTTCTTGGGGTTCGGCCGGATGGCGGTTTCGGGCGCGGTCGCGGGCACTTTCAGCTCGGAAGGCTCTGCGGGCACCTTGACCTCGGACGGGGCAGCGGACGCCGCCAGCCTCGAGGTATCCGTCGTCGTGGTGAGGGTCGACGGGCCGTTCGGATTCGTCGAGCCGGGCAGGTCCGGGATCTGTCCGGTGCTGATGGTCTTCCGCGCGGCGTTGAAGCCCTCCGGCACGTCGTTGATCAGGTCACGGGCCAGCGTGATCGGGTTGACCAGCGGCACGATGCCGAACGGGCTGGGGGACGAGTAGTCGGAGCGGTCGTACCCGGTTTCGATGAGCGTCTGCAGCGTCGGCTGCAGGGCGGCGACCAGCGGTTTGATCACCACGCCGGTACCGGTGGCATCGGCGAGGTCCAGGAACGGCTGGACGAGCGGCAGGGATTTGGCCGGCAGCGTCACATACAGGGTGTCCGAGGCGGGCATCTTCTGGCAGGCGGCCCCGGACGGATTATCCGTGCAGCCCTTGATGATGCCCTTGATCTCGGTCGAGGTGTACTGCCACGGTCCGGTTTGGGTGTCGCCGCGGGGATCGATGTAGGTGCCGTGTACGTACCAGAATCCGGCCAGCGCGTTGAGGTCGGCCAGTACGTTGATCGGGTACTTCGGGAAGTCGGCGACGCCGTCGTACTGGAAGGCGATATCGGTGGTGTTGACCTCCCGTTCGCCGTCGTCCAGCGGGGTGGTGTCGGTGGGGGTGGGCTGGCCGAAGGTGGCGTCCAGGATCGGCACCGTGCCCAGGATGGCCAGCCGCTCGAACACCCCGCCATTGGGCCGGTTCGGGTTGCCGATCAGCACGAACTGCAGTGCACCGGGTTCGGGCATGACGGCCGGCGGGTTGGTGCTGGACAGGTACGTCTTGTACCGGCTGGACACCGTCGCACCCTGGGAGTAGCCGAAGATGACGATCTGACCGCCGGGGTTCGTGCTGGAGATCCCGTACTGGGTGGCCAGCGAGGCGACGCCCTGCCCGACCGAATCGTTCCACTTCGCGCCGGACAGTCCGCCCCAGCCGGGCAGCGGGATCGGCCAGAACTGAGCGGGGTAGTCCACCCCGGTGCCATGGCAGCCGGTGGAGGTAGCGCCACAGACCCCGGTGGGATTTACGAAGTAGTCGATGGAGTTGTCGATGTAGTTCTTGGATTTCTCGGGGATCTGCGTCCCGGTCCCGGGTACCACCAGCACCTGGGCCGCCGCCCAGCTCAGCGCCGCCAGGCCCATTCCGGCAAACGCCAGGGCCGCGGTCACGACGAGGGCCACTGCCGCCGTCATGATCCGATGGGCCGCAGTGGCCAGTCGTTCCTTGTACATCGTCGGCCCCTCCCGCCGGACGCCGGCGGATCCACACCGGTGCGGGTCAATCCTCGCACCGGGGCGGGGAAGATACCGGTAAAACGCGCAGACTGGGGTGGTTTGCGTCACAATTTGACCAGGAATGAGAATACTGTTCTAGTTTTATCCCGGAGGTCGCCGCATCGCGCGGCGACGGAAGGGAACCCATGGGTTTGCGAGGCGAAGCCGCCATCGTCGGATTCCACGAACTGCCGTGCGTCCGCAGACCGACCGGGAACCCCGAATTCACCCTCGAGCAGTGGGCCCGGCTGGCCGCCGCCGCCATCGACGACGCCGGTCTGTCCGCCGCCGACGTCGACGGTCTGATCACCACCGGGGTCTTCGAATCCGAGATCTTCGTGCCCTCCACCGTGGTGGAGTATCTCGGCATCCCGGTCGACTTCGCCGAGTACGTCGACCTCGGCGGCGCCTCGGCTGCGGCCATGGTGTGGCGGGCCGCCGCGGCGATCGAACTCGGCATCTGCTCGGCCGTGCTCTGCGCGATTCCGGCCAACTTCCTGACGCCGATGAACCCGGCCCGGCTGCCCAACATGGGCGACGCCGTGCACTTCGGCGCGTCCAGCTTCCGCTACGGTTCACCGCAGGCCGAGTTCGAGATCCCCTACGGCTACCTCGGTCAGAACGGCCCGTACGCGCAGGTCGCGTCGATGTACGCCGCGGCCTACGGCTACGACGAACGCGCGATGGCCAAAATCGTCGCCGACACTCGCATCAACGCCAACCACACCCCCGGTGCGGTATTTGCCGACAAGCCGGCCACCGTCGACGACGTGCTGGCCAGCCCGCTGATCGCCGACCCCCTGCATATGCTGGAGATCGTCATGCCGTGCATGGGCGGATCGGCGGTGCTGATCACCGACGCGACACTGGCGCGGCGCAGCCGCAACCGCCCAGTCTGGATCAAGGGCTTCGGTGAGCGGGTGCCCTACAAATCGCCGGTATATGCCGAAAACCCGCTGCACACACCGATGTTGACGGTCGCACCCGCCGCGTTCGCGATGGCCGGACTCACCCCCGCCGATATGGACATGGTGTCGATCTACGACTGTTACACCATCACCGCGCTGCTCACGCTGGAAGACGCGGGCTTCTGCGAGAAGGGCGCCGGCATGGCCTTCGTCGCCGACCACGACCTGACCTTCGCCGGTGACTTCCCGATGAACACCGCCGGCGGGCAGCTCGGCTACGGGCAGCCCGGCAACGCCGGCGGCATGCACCACGTCTGCGACGCGACGCGGCAGCTGATGGGCCGCGCCGGTGCCACCCAGATCGCCGACTGCAACCGGGCTTTCGTCTCCGGCAACGGCGGCGTGCTCAGCGAACAAGAAGCCCTGGTACTGGAGGGGGATTAGCGAATGACCACCGCCGAAACCGCATTGGGCAGGCCGCTGCCGCTGCCCACCCCGGTGTCCCAACCGTACTGGGACGGACTGTCCCGCGGGGAGGTGTGGATCCAGTACTCGCCGTCGAGTGACCGGTATGTCTTCTACCCGCGGGTGCTGGCACCCGGAACTCTTGCCGACGACCTGGAGTGGCGCCGGATCTCCGGCAACGGGACCCTGGTCAGCTTCACCGTGGCCCGGCGCCCGGTGGCCGCGCACTTCGCCGCCGAGACCCCGCAGATTCTGGCCGTGGTCGCCTGGGACGAGGGGCCGCGGTTTGCCACCGAGATCGTCGACACCAATCCCGAAGAACTCCGCATCGGGATGGCGGTGTGGCCGGTGTTCACCGAACATCCCGACGGCGGCGTGACCCTGTTGCGCTACACCGCCGCGCGGTAGGGCCGGCCATGGTTGTCGCCGTCACCGACGAACAACACGCTCTGACCGCGGCCGTGGCCGCGCTGGCCGAGCGCCACGCCACGCCGTCGGCCACCCGCGCGGTGCTCGACGAGCTGGCTGCCGGAACGCCGGTTCGGGTGTGGAATGTACTGGTGCAGAGTGGTTTTCCGGCCGTGCACCTGCCCGAGGACTGTGGTGGCTCCGGCGGTGGCCTGATCGAGGCCGGGTGCGTGGCCGATGGTGCCGGTTACGGCCTGCTGCCCGGCCCGCTGTTGCCGACCATGATCACCGCGGCGCAGGCCGCGGCCGCACAGCCCGGGCCGGGCCGCCGGGACCTGCTGGCCGACATCGTCGCCGGCATGCCGGCCGCGACCGCGGGTCCCGACGTCGCTGCCGTGCGGCTCACCCACACGCCCGACGGCCCGCGGCTGACCGGAACCGTCGGCCCGACGCTCGGGCTGTGCGCGGCACGCCGGCTGCTGCTGGCCGCCCGCACCGGCGACGACGCCGTGGTCTGGGTCGTGCTGCACACCGCCGGATGCGATGTTACCGCCGAACCGGGCACCGACCTGACCCGCGACGTCGGCACCCTCGAACTGGCCGATCACCCGGTCGATCCAGCGAACATCGTCGACGGGTTGACTCCCGGCCACGCCCGGGAACTCGCCGTCGCGCTGCTGTCCGCCGAGGGCGCCGGCATTGCCCGCTGGTGCGTCGACAACGTCCTGGCGCATCTGAAGTCCCGCGAGCAGTTCGGCCGACCGATCGGCGCGTTCCAGGCGCTGCAGCACCGCGCCGCCGGGCTCTACGTCGACGCCGAGCTGCTGGCCGCGGCGGCCTGGGACGCCGCCCGGGCGGGCGACGGCGACGCCGACCAGCGCGCCGCGGCCGCGGCGACCGCCGCCATCGCCCTGGCCGGGCTGCCCGACCTGGTGCTCGACGCGCTCACCATGTTCGGCGCCATCGGCTACACCTGGGAACACGACCTGCACCTGTACTGGCGCCGCGCGATCGCCATCGCCGGGGCCACCGGGCCGACCGGGGATTGGGCCGCCCGGCTCGGTGACCCGGACGGGGTTGCCCGCGACTTTCACCTCGAATTACCGGACGTGGAAACGCAATTCCGCGCCGACGTGGTCGCGGTCCTCGACCACGCGGCGACCCTGGACAACGAGACACCGGGCCGCCAACACCCCGACCACGCCAACCTGCGCAGCGGCGCGCAGCGCGATGCGCTGGCCGCCGCCGGGCTGCTGGCACCACACCTGCCAGCGCCCTGGGGACGCGGCGCCGACCCCGTGCAGCAGCTGATCGTCGCCGAGGAATTCGCCCGCCGGCCGTCGGTGACCCGCTCCTCGCTGGGTATCGCCGAATGGATCCTGCCGACCATCCTGACCTTCGGCACCGACGAGCAGCGCGGCCGGTTCGCGGAATCGATCCTGCGCGGCCACACCGCGTGGTGCCAGCTGTTCTCCGAACCCGGCGCCGGATCGGATCTTGCGGCCCTGCGCACCCGAGCAACCCGGGTCGAGGGCGGCTGGCGGATCAACGGCCAGAAGGTGTGGACGTCGTTGGCCGAGCGCGCCGACTTCGGGGCACTGCTGGCCCGCACCGACCCGGACGTACCGAAACACAAGGGCATCAGTTACTTCCTGCTCGACATGAGCACGCCCGGCATCACCGTCCGCCCGCTGCGCACCGCCGGTGGACCCGCCCACTTCAACGAGGTCTTCCTCGACGACGTGTTCGTGCCCGACGACGCCCTGGTGGGCAGCCCGGGCGACGGCTGGACGCTGGCGATCGCCACCATGGCCAACGAGCGGGCCGCGATCAGCGGCTACATCAACGACGACCGCGAATCGGTGCTGCGCACACTGGTCGCAGCGCGTCCGGATCCCGACGGCCGCCGGGCCCTGGGCGACGTACGCGCCGCCACCAACGCCATCCACGCGCTGAACCTGCGGGAGACCCTGAGCCGGCTCTCCGGGCACGGACCGGGCACCGCCACCAGTGTCGCCAAGGTCGCCACCGGCCGCGTGCTGCGCCGGATCGGCACGGCCGCACTGGAACTCGCCGGTCCGGCGGCGCTCGTCGACGCCCCCGGGGACACCGCCGTCGCGCACCTGTTCCAGTTGCCGGCCGAGTTGATCGGCGGCGGCACCATGGAGATCCAGCTGAACATCATCGCCACGATGATTCTCGGCCTGCCGCGGTCATGAACGCACCTCCGCCGACGGTCGACCCGCACGACGGTCTGCCCGGCTACAAGAGGGCCCGCCGGGACCAGATCGTCGCCGCCGCGATGGCGGCGCTCAAAGAGCACGACTACGACCAGATCCAGATGCGTGACGTCGCCGACCGCGCCGACGTCGCACTGGGCACCCTGTACCGGTACTTCAGCTCCAAGGAGCATGTTTACGCCGCGGTGCTCACCGCGTGGGCCAAACCGGTGCTGACCGCCCCCGAGCCGACCGGCGACGCCGAGCAGCGGGTGCGCGACAAGGTTCGCGGCATCATCGCCAGCTTTGAGCGACGCCCGGCGTTCTTCAAGGTGTGCATGCTGCTGCAGAACAGCACCGACCACAACGCCGCGCAGCTGATGGCCGCGTTCGCCGACATCGCCTGCGACACCCTGGCCGCGGACTTCGCCGCGCTCGGACCGCAGGGCGCCGCCGACGCCGCCATCATGCTGTGGGGGATCGTCAACACCATGCTGTCGGCCGCACTGCTGCGTGGCTACCCGATGGCTGATGCCTACCGGGTCGCCGACGCGTTCATCGATCTGGTGGCGCCGCAACTGGCCGGCAGCACTTCGTAACGCCCGCCCGGACGAGGGCTGCGTCACAACCCGTCGGTCAACCAACCGGACGGTTGGGGTAAATTCGGCGCCAATATTTCGGACCCACTTCCCGGAGGCAATCCATGGGCAATGTCATCAAGTACGACCGCACGCTGTTCGAGCCGGAGCACGAGCTGTTCCGCGAATCGTTCCGCGGGTTCCTGGACAAGCACGTCGCGCCGTTCCACGACGAGTGGGAGAAGAACAAGATCGTCGACCGCAACGTCTGGATCGAGGCCGGCAAACAGGGCTTCCTGGGCATGGCGGTGCCCGAGGAGTACGGCGGCGGCGGCAACGGCGACTTCCGCTACAACGTCGTGATGGGCGAAGAGACCGTCGCCGGCCGCTACAGCGGCCTCGGCTTCATGCTGCACAACGACGTCGTGCTGCCCTACCTGCTGCGGCTGGCCACCGAGGAGCAGAAGCAGCGTTGGCTGCCGGGCTTCTGCACCGGCGAGATCATCACCGCCATCGCGATGACCGAGCCCGGCACCGGCTCGGATCTGCAGGGCATCAAGACCCGTGCGGTCCGCGACGGCGACCACTACATCCTCAACGGCTCCAAGACGTTCATCACCAACGGGATCCTCTCCGACCTGGTGATCGTGGCCGCGCAGACCGACCCGGAAAAGGGTGCGATGGGCTTCTCGCTGTTCGTCGTCGAGCGCGGCATGGAGGGCTTCGAGCGTGGCCGTCACCTCGACAAGATGGGTCTGGACGCCCAGGACACCGCCGAACTGTCCTTCACCAACGTCCGGGTGCCCGCCGAGAACCTGCTCGGCGAGGAGAACATGGGCTTCCTCTACCTGGTGCAGAACCTGCCGCAGGAGCGCATCTCGATCGCCGTCATCGCCGCCGCCGCGATGGAGGCCGTGCTGGAGGAGACCCTGCAGTACACCAAGGACCGCAAAGCCTTCGGCAAGCCGATCGGCAGCTTCCAGAACAGCCGGTTCCTGCTGGCCGAGCTGGCCACCGAGGCCACCGCGGTGCGCGTGGTGATCGACGAATTCCTCAAGCTCCACCTGGAGGAGAAGCTGACCGTCGAGCAGGCCGCGATGGCCAAGTGGTGGTCCACCGAGAACCAGGTGAAGCTGATCGACCGCTGCCTGCAGCTGCACGGCGGCTACGGCTACATGCGGGAATACTCGGTGGCGCGGGCCTACCTCGACGCCCGGGTGCAGACCATCTACGGCGGCACCACCGAGATCATGAAGGAAATCATCGGGCGCAGCCTCGGCGTCTGAGCCCGATCGGTGAACGCGGGCCCCGGCGGTTTGCCGGGGCCCGCGTCTCGTCGAGCAGGCATATCCCCAGCAAATACCGATGCGAAACGGGTCGCAGCTGCGGCACTTTCCGGTCTCAGATCGGTAATGTCCGGGTCGACGACGACAAACAGTCTCCGGAAATCGCTATCGTCGCGGGGTTGAGGAACACGACGGTGGATCGCCCGGAAGCGGTGAGTGGTGCATGACCAGGCAACGAAAACCAATCAGCCGCGTGCTGAGGCTCGCAGTGCCGGCGTGGTTTGCCGTCGTTGCCATGGCGGCGTTTCTGGTGGCCGCGCCGGCCTCCGCGACCCCGGAAAGCGATGCCGACGCGGCGATCACCGCGGCCTGGGAGGCCGCCGGCGGAGTCGACTCACCCCTGGGTGACAAGGACGGCGGGGTGTACGCCGCCGGATCCGGTTTCGTGCAGAACTTCCACAACGACGGTGCCATCTACTTCACCCCGGAGACCGGCGCGCACATCATGTACGGCCGGATCCTGGACCGCTACCGCGAGCTCGGCGGCCCGGTCGACAGCGACCTGGGCTTCCCGACGGTCGACGAGGGCGTCGGCCGCGTCAGCGCGGACAGCCGCAGCAGTGAGTTCTCCGCCGCCGATCACCCGGTGATGTTCTGGACCCCGGACACCGACGCCTGGGTGGTGCGCGGCGCCATCAACGCCGCCTGGGACCACCTCGGCGGATCCGCGGGGGTCATGGGCGTCCCGACGGCCGACGAAAGCTACAACGGTTCGGTCATCACCCAGTCGTTCAGCGGCGGCACCATCGCCTACGACACCGCGACCGGCGCATTCACCGAACCCGCCGATCACCTCGGCGAACTGGCCGGTCTGCCGATCCCCGGTGACGCGAGCTCCGCCATCAACACCGCGTGGCGGATCGCCGGCGGCAAGGGCGGACCGCTCGGAGCCCGCGAGGGAGACCCGGCCGCCGTCGGCGACGCCGGGACCGTGCAGAACTTCGCCGGCGGCAAGATCTTCTACACCGCCGACACCGGCGCCCACGCCCTGACCGGGCCGATCCTGGAGCGCTACGAATCGGCCGGCGGCCCCACCGGTGAACTCGGTTTCCCGACCAGCGGCGTGGTCGACGGCGGCGTGCCCGACGGCACCCAGGCCAGCTTCGCCGCGGCCGAACACCCGGTCATCTTCGCCACCCCCGACCACGGCGCCATCGTCGTCAACGGCCCGGTGAAGGCGGCCTGGGACAAGCTGGGCGGGGCCACCGGCCCGCTCGGGGTCCCCGTCGCCGAGCACGATATCGACCGCGACGTGATGACCCAGAAGTTCAGCGGCGGTGAGCTCACCTTCAACGCGACGGACCGCAAGTTCAGCGTCACCCCGGATGCGCTCGCGGGCCAGCTGGAAGGGGTCGAGGTCGCCAACACGGCGCTGCCGACCACCCCCGCGCCGCCGAGCGTCGCCGCCAAGAAGGGCACCGGGGCCGGTTGGTCCTGGCTGTGGTGGCTGCTGCCGGCGGCCGCGCTGGTGCTGATCCTGCTGCTGGTCTGGCAGGCCGCCCGTCGTCGCAAGAAGGCGCCGGCGGTGGTTGCCGGTGACGACGCGGACGCCGAGTACCTGCGCCAGGGCTACGGTCGCGGTCAGGACTACGACCGCCAGGGTGACTACGACCGCCCCGATGCCTACGACTACGACGAGCCGGAGTACCACGAGGCCGGCTATCGCACGGACGACCAGGACGGTCACTACGACGAACCCGGATACGACTCGCACTCCGGCTGGCGTGAGGACGACCTGGGCGCACCGGCACCGAGTTGGGAGGACGAGAACTCCGGTACCACCGAGGTGGTCATCCACGACGAACTGTTCACCCACCAGGGCTCCCACGCCCGGCGGGGGGAGGACGTCGACGACCAGGACGCCGTCGACACCGCGCCGACGCGCTACGGATTCAGCGAGGACATCGTCGTCGACGAGACGCCCTCGGGACGGCACGCGGTAGCCGAGTCGGCATCTTCGTCGCTGCTCCCGCCGCTGCCGGACTGGGGCGACAAGTACGGCCAGTTCGAGGACTACTCGTCGGGCTACCGTGAGCCCGCGCCCGGCGCCGACTACTCGTCCGGTCCCGCGGCCTACGCCGCCGAACCGGCGGCGCCGGAACGGGTTGCCGAACCCGTCGAGGAAGCGCCCGAGCCCGCTGCGCATGGCGATTCGGCCTATCCGGCGATCCATCTTCCGCTGGACGACCCGAACCAGGCACCTCCGGGGTTCCCGATAAAGGCGTGCATGCGCTCGGGCAACTACCACTTGCCCGGCGGCGCGTACTACGAGGAGACCGTCGCCGACATCTGGTTCGCCGACGAGGAGCACGCACAGGCCAACGGTTTCCACCGGGCCGACTGACGCAGTCGGCCCGGCTGGGTTGGGGTGCCTAGATCCGGCGGATTACCGTCACCCCTTTTTCCGCGGGGCCAACGGCCCGGCTGGGTTGGGGTGCCTAGATCCGGCGGATTACCGTCACGACCTTGCCGAGGATGACGGCGTCGTTGCCCGGGATCGGGTCGAAAGCCGGGTTGTGCGGCATCAGCCACACCTGGCCGGCGGTGCGTTTGAAGGTCTTGACCGTCGCCTCGCCGTCGAGCATCGCGGCGACGATATCGCCGTTGTCGGCGACGTTCTGCTGACGCACCACGACCCAGTCGCCGTCGCAGATCGCCGCGTCGATCATCGATTCGCCGACCACCTTCAGCAGGAATAGGGTTCCCTCGCCGACGAGTTCCCGCGGCAGCGGGAAGACCTCCTCGACGGCCTCTTCGGCCAGGATCGGTCCGCCGGCCGCGATCCGGCCGAGCACCGGGACGTAGGTGGGAACGGGTAGCGCATCGGAACCGGCGACCTCGGTGGTCGCGGCGTTCGGGCCGGAGTCGGCCGACTCGATGGTGACCGCGCGCGGCCGGTTGGCATCGCGGTGCAGATAGCCCTTGCGTTCCAGGGCGCGCAGCTGATGGGCCACCGACGAGGTGGAGGTGAGCCCGACGGCGTCGCCGATCTCACGGATGCTCGGCGGGTAGCCCCGAGTGGCCACTGATTCGCGGATGACCGTCAGGATGGCGCCCTGCCGCTTGGTGAGGTCCGCGCCGGCCCCGGTTTCAGTGCTATCGACCATGTAGGCGAATATAGTCCGCCCTCGCACATTTATCAAACATCTGTTCGAGCGCGTGTCTCCGCCTTGGCTAATACCATACCCCGTATGGTATTTATGGAAGGATCGTCGAGCCGAGACTGAGGAGACCGCGATGTTGGCGCTGCTGAAAAGGAGCTGGGTGGCGATCGTCGTGCTGATCGCCGTCGCCCTCGGTGCGGCGGGCGTGATCCAGTTGCGCGCGAAGTTCGGTTCCGACGAGATTTTCGCCGCGTCCGACCATCGACCGGAGACGATCGTGCCGTTCAATCCCAAGCAGGTCACCTACGAGCTGTTCGGGCCGGCGACGGCCAGCGGCAAGGTGAGTTTCCTCAACGCCGAGGCCAAGCCGCAGGAGGCCGTCTTCACCGGCCTGCCGTGGACACACAGCTTCTCCACCACCATTCCCGCCGTCGTCGCCAATCTGGTCGCCCAGGGCGACAGCGACACCCTCGGCTGCCGGATCACCGTCAACGGCGCCGTCAAGGACGAGCAGCAGGCCTCGGGCTCCTCGGCGCAGGCGTTCTGCCTGGTGAAGGCAGCATGAGCAGCGCAGGCGGTAGTCCGCGCCCCGCGTTCCCGCGATTCGTCCGGGCCTTCGCCGTCCCGATCATCGTGATCTGGGTCGCGCTGACGGCCGCGGTCAACCTGCTGGTCCCGCCGATCGAGTCGGTCGCCCGCGACCACGCGGTGTCGATGTCGCCGGCCGACGCGCCGTCGGTCATCGCCGCCAAGCGCATCGGCGCCAAGTTCGAGGAGTCCGACTCCGACAGCATGGTGATGGTGGTCCTGGAGGGCGACGAGCCGCTCGGCGCCGCGGCACACCGCTACTACGACGGCCTGGTCACCGCACTGGAGGCGGACACCGACCACGTCCAGCACGTGCAGAACCTCTGGGGCGACCTGATCACCGCCGCCGGCAACCAGAGCAGCGACGGCCACGCCGCGTACGTGCAGATCAACGTTGCCGGCAATCAGGGCAGCACCGAGGGGATCGCGTCGGTCGACGCGGTCCGGCACATCGTCGAACAGAACCCGCCGCCGGACGGCATCCGGGCCTATGTCACCGGGCCCGCGGCACTGATCGCGGACATGAACGAGGCCGCCGACAAATCCATGCTCATGATGATGGGCGTCACCGGCCTCGTCATCATCCTGATGCTGGCGGTGGTCTACCGCAGCGTGTCCACGGTGTTGCTCATCCTGGCCATGGTCGGTGTGTCGATGGGCACCGCGCGCGGGGTCGTCGCCCTGCTCGGCGACCACCACCTGCTGGGATTCTCCACGTTCGTCGTCGCCCTGCTGTCGTCGCTGGCCATCGCCTTGAGCACCGACTACGGGATCTTCCTGATCGGCCGGTACCAGGAGGCCAGGCAGAACGGCGAGGACCCGGAAACCGCGTACTACACCATGTTCACCGGCACCTATCACGTCGTGCTGGGCTCCGGGCTCACCATCGCCGGCGCGACGTTCTGTCTGCACTTCGCCCGGCTGGACTACTTCAAGACCCTCGGCATCCCGTCGGCGCTGGGTCTGCTGGTGGTGATCGCGGCCGCGCTGACCGCTTCACCGGCCATCGTCGCGGTGGCCACCAGATTCGGCCTGCTGGAACCGAAACGGGCGATCAAGACCCGCGGCTGGCGGCGGATCGGCACCGCAGCGGTCCGTTGGCCGCTGCCGGTGACCGTGGCCAGCATCCTGATCGCACTCGTCGGCCTGATCATCCTGCCGACCATGAAGATCAGCTTCAACGACCGCTACTACATCCCACAGGATCTGCCGTCCAACGTCGGATACACCGCGGCGGAACGGCATTTCAGCGCCGCCACCATGAATCCCGACATCCTGATGGTGGAAACCGACCACGACATGCGCAACCCGGCCGACATGATCGTGCTGGACCGGATCGCCAAGGCCGTCTTCCGCACCCCGGGGGTGGCCCGCGTCCAGGGCATCACCCGGCCGCTCGGCGGCCCGATCGAGCACAGCTCGATCCCGTTTCAGATCAGCATGCAGTCGCTGCCGATCACCGAGAACCTGCAGTTCATGCGCGACCGGATGACCGACATGAAGAAGATGGCCGACGATCTCGGCGCGGTGGTCGCCCCGATGGAACGCATGCAGGCACTGATGACGAAGATGAACGCCACCACGTCGAACATGACCGACGACATGGCCGCCATGACGGTCAACCTGGCCGACATGCGGGACAACATCGCCGATTTCGACGACACCGTCCGGCCCATCCGCAACTACTTCTACTTCGAGCAGAACTGTCTGAACATCCCGGTGTGCGCGGCGATCCGGTCGGTCTTCGACGCACTCGACGGCGTCGACAAGTTCAGTGAGAACACCACCTCGATGCTGGGCAACATGTCGCAGTTCCGGGCCGTCTTCCCGCAACTCATCGCGCAGCTCCCGCCGATCATCGCGGTCGTGAAGTCCGTGCAGGGCACCCTGCTGACCCTGCACAGCAGCTTCAACGGCCTGGTCACCCAGATGGGCCGGATGACCGACACCGCCACCGCCATGGGCGAGGCCTTCGACCAGTCGAAGAACGACGACTACTTCTATCTGCCGCCCGAGGCGTTCGACAATCCCGACTTCCAGCGGGGCCTGGCGCTGTTCCTGTCCCCGGACGGCAAGGCGGCCCGGTTCATCATCGTCAACGCCAACGATCCGGCCACGCCGGCGGGCATCGCGGCGGTCAAGCCGGTCCTGGAATCGGCCCGGGCCGCCGTCAAGGGCACCCCACTGGCCGGCGCCGACTTCTCGCTGACCGGCACCGCGGCGGTGTACAACGACATCCAGACGGGGACCGCCTACGACATCATGATCGTCGGGCTGGCCGCGGCGACCCTGATCTTCGTGGTGATGCTGATCATCACCCGAGCGCTGGTGGCCTCCGCCGTCATCGTCGGCACGGTGCTGCTGTCCCTGGGCGCCGCGTTCGGCTTGTCGGTGCTGGTCTGGCAACACCTGCTGGGCCTCGAACTCAACTGGATCGCACCGGTGTTCGGCGTGATCATCCTGCTGGCCGTCGGCTCCGACTACAACCTGCTGTTGGTGTCGCGGTTCAAGGAGGAGATCGACGCCGGGCTCAACACCGGCATCATCCGGTCGATGGGCGGCACCGGCGGGGTGGTCACCGCCGCCGGCCTGGTGTTCGCCTTCACCATGACCTCAATGGTGGCCAGCGACCTGACCTCGATCGGTCAGGCCGGATCGACCATCGGCATGGGTCTGCTGTTCGACACGCTGCTGGTCCGGTCGTTCATGACGCCGTCGATCGCCGCGCTGCTCGGCCGCTGGTTCTGGTGGCCGCAGAGGGTCCGGCCCCGCCCGGCCAGCACCATGCTGCGGCCCTACGGCCCTCGCGCCCTGGTGCGGTCCCTGCTGCTCGGTGAGGGATCGGAGAAGACGCCCGGCTGACCCGAACTTGTCGGTGTTGGTTATCGCCAAGCTCGCCGCTCGACTTGTCGGTGTCGATTTACCGCCAAGCTCTTCGCGGCTCCGCGCGGGTAACCGTCACGCTCTTCGCGGCTCGTTCCTCGCCGCTCGACGTGCCGGGCCTCGCCGCTCGACTTGTCGGACCCTCGCGCTAGTGTTCGGACACAGTTCGATTACGCGTTCGATTTCTACTGGATATTCGAACGGGTGCTCGAATATAGTTCGAACACATAAGCGACATATCGACTTGAAGGGGACCGACATGACCGTACTGCACGACGACATCCGCACCGTCGACCTCGATGCGGTCGGCCCGACCGCGTCCCGTCCGGCTCACCTGGACTATCCCGCCCGGCGCGCCGCCCGCCCCATCCGGGTGGCCCCGCGTGCCGTCACCCGCCGGCCCCGCGGCGGTGCCCGGCCCGCCGGTGCCGCGCTGCGTCACTCCGGCACCGGGGTCCGGTTCTCCCGGGCCGCCCACCGGCGCCGCCCCATCACCGCGGGCACCACGGTCGGGCTGGCCGTGCTGGCCGCATTGATCACCGTGTGGCTCGGACTGGTCGGCCAGTTCGGCGGCCTGGCGACGGCGCCCGAGCAGACCGCCGTCGCGGAAACCCTGGCGGTGGTCCGGGTGCAGCCGGGGGAGACGCTGGCCGCGCTGGCCGCCCGGGTGTCCCCGCAGCTGTCCACCGATCAGGCCGTGGCGCGCATCCGGGACCTCAACATGCTGGAGTCGGCGCCCCTGCAGGCCGGGCAGACGCTCATCGCCCCGATCGGCTGAACCGGCGATGGGAACCGGTGTGTGCGTCGCGGGCTCTGTAGGCTTGCCAACGGTACCGCCGCTCCCGTCGCGGTGCCGGGAAGGATCGGTCGTGCACTGCCCGTTCTGCCGGCATCCCGATTCCCGCGTGGTCGATTCCCGGGAAGCCGATGAGGGACAGGCCATTCGGCGGCGACGCTCCTGCCCGGAATGCGGTCGGCGGTTCACCACCGTGGAGACTGCCGTCTTGGCCGTCGTCAAGCGCAGCGGCGTCACCGAGCCGTTCAGCCGGGAAAAGGTGATCCAGGGTGTGCGGCGGGCCTGCCAGGGCCGCGACGTCGACGACGACGAGCTGAACCTGCTCGCCCAGCGGGTCGAGGACGCGGTGCGCGCCGCGGGCTCCCCGGAGGTCCCCAGCAACGAGGTCGGCCTGGCCATCCTGGGCCCTCTGCGTGACCTCGACGAGGTCGCCTACCTGCGATTCGCGTCGGTCTACCGGTCGTTCGAGTCGGCCGAGGATTTCGCCCGCGAGATCGAGGACCTGCGCCGTCACCGCGCCGACGCGGGATAGCCGACACCCATAGCGGCCTCAGGTCGCGCTGCGCTCGTCCTCCTCGATCGCCTCCAATACCGCCGCTCGGGTCTGCGCGGACCCCGAGAGCGCCTCGTCATCGGTTCCGGCGCACAGCAGCGCCCGTAGTCGATCCTGGTCGTACACCGCGGGTTCGGTCTCCTCGACGAACCGCGTGACGACGTCGATGAAGCGCTCGGGATCGTCGGCGAACGGGTAGTGCCCGGCCCGGTCGAAGATCTCCAGTCGGGAGCCGGGCATGGCGGCATGTGCCATCCGGGCGTGGCTGACCGGGATGACGACGTCCTGTCGCCCCCAGATCAGTTGCACCGGAACAGATTCGGTCAGATAACAGCGGTCGAGCATGGTGACTACCTGGCCGCGCCAGTCCACCACGGCCCGCAACGTGCGGGTGAAGGCCGACGACGCCCGTGGCTCGGGAAGTTCGGTCAGAATGCGCAGCATGTGCGGTAGGTCCCGGCCGAGCCCGGTGGAGCCGACCAGTCCGCCGCCGAAGCGGCCCAGCGCCTGCAGCGTGGGCAGCACACCCGGCACCCGCAACAGCGCCAGCGCCTCGCTGCCGCCGGGCAGTGACGCGGCGCGCAGCGCAATGTTCACCTCGCGGGTCACCCCGCCGGTTCCGACCAGGATCAACCGCTCCACCAGTTGGGGAAACTGGTAGGCGAACTGCATGGCCACCCCGCCGCCGAGGGAATGCCCGATCACCGTGGCCCGGTCGATGCCCAACAGACTGAGCAGATCACGCATCCCGTTGGCGTAGGCCGGCACCGAATAGTCCGCTCGCGGCTTGTCCGAGCGACCGTGACCGAGCAGGTCCGGGGCGACGACGGTGAACCGCTCGGCCAGACGGGCGTGGACCGGGTACCAGGCCGTGGCGTTGTCGCCGATCCCGTGGATCAGCAGCAGCACCGGCCCGGATCCGGCGATCCGGAACGACCGGCGATAGCCGTGGATGGTACGGAACTCCACCCGTGGGTTGAAGGTGTCGGCGGGACAGGGGAACGGGTCGGAAATGGTCACGGCGGCCCACCTCGGATGTCGGCGCCGCCACCGCGGCGCTAGATCCTGCCCGGATCGCCCCCCAACGAATCACCGGACGGGCCGTCGGCCTGCTCGGCAAGGAAACGTTCGAACTCCGCGCCGAGTTCGTCGCCGCTGGGCAGATCCTCGTCCCGGGCCAACAGTGACCGGGACTCCTGGGCGGCGACGAATGCATCGTATTGGTTCTCCAGCGCCGCCACCACTTGAGCGACCTCCTCGCTGGCCGCCACCTGCTCGTCGATCTTCGCGGCGATCTCAGCGGCCCGCGCGGTCAGCTCACCGGTCGGCAACGCCAGCCCCGCCGCGGCGCAGACCTGTTCCAACAGGGTCACCGCAGCGGCCGGGTAGTCGTTCTGGGCCAGATAATGCGGCACGTGCGCGGTGAAACCGATTACCTCGTGCCCGTGCTGGCCCATCCGGAACTCCAGCAGACTCGACGCGCTGCCGGGCACCTGAACCTCGCCCAGCCACGGGGTGTGCGAGGAGATCGCCTCGCGGTTGTTCGAGTGGGCGGTCAGGGTGATCGGGCGGGTGTGCGGAACGGCCATCGGGATCGACCCCATACCGATGGTCTGGCGCACCCCGAGCCGCTCGGCCAGCAGCCGCACGGCGGTCACGAACCGCTCCCACTTCAGGTCCGGTTCCACCCCGGTGAGCAGCAGAAACGGCGTGCCCAGCGAATCGCGCAAGGCATACAGGCTCAGCTCGGGATCCTGGTAGTCGGTGAAATGGTCGGTCTTGAACGTCATGGTCGGGCGCCGAGACCGGTAATCGAGCAGCTCGTCGACGGCGAATGAGGCCACCAGCTCGGAGGGCAGGCCATCCTTGAGCTGCGCGGCGGCCAACCGAGCGGCGTGGCCGGCGTCGGTGAATCCCTCCAGCGCATGGATCAGCACCGGGCCGCGACCATCCGCGGAGGTCAGCTGCGGTCCCGGGAATTCCAGCTCGTACATGCCGGACGGCTCAGGTCGCGAGTCATCCATCTACGTGTCCCTTTCTGCTCAGGCGTCCAGTGTCTCTCATCTGCGCCGCTTTGTTTAACGCCGGGAGTTCCCGGATTCATACCGCGGCACACGTACCGGAATCTGACGATCGCCGGCACCTGCGGCAAGATTGAGGGCATGCGTGTGCCCGCGGTGCTGATGGTGGTGTTGATGGCCGCCGCCGGCTGCGCCGTCGGCGCGTCCGGGTCGCGCCCCGCCGAGCACCCGCTGAGCACCCCGCCGACGTCCACCGGCGAGGTGGTCGCGGTCGGCGCGGTGGAGCTGCCGGCGGCCGTGCCGGTGTCCCCGGACCCACGCATCGGAGCGGTGTTCGTCGGCGACACCCAGCTGCACAGCTGCACCGGATCGGTGTTGGACAGCCCCGGCGGCGACCTGGTGCTCACCGCCGCGCACTGCCTGGCCGACGGGGTGCCGGCGCAGTTCGTCCCGGCCTTCTCCGACGCCAGCGCGGACGCCCAGGTCTGGTCGATCGACGATGTCTATCTGGATCCGCGGTGGCCGGCAAGCCAGGATCAGCGTGCCGACTACGCGATCGTGCGGGTCAGCGACAGCGCCGGGGACCGGATCGAAAGCCGGGTCGGCGGTGGCTTGCACATCGGGACACCACCCGCCGCCAACACCGCGGTGCGGGTCATCGGCTACCCGATGGGCGTCGGTGGCGGGCCGGTGAGCTGCGCCGGACCCACCGGGGCCGCCCAGGACGGGTATCCGTCGCTGCCGTGCGACGGGATGGTCGGCGGCACCAGCGGCGCGCCCTGGCTGGCCGGGTCGACGGTCGTCGGCATCATCGGCGGCCTCGACGGTGGCGGGTGCCGCGAGGACGCGTCGTTCTCCCCGCCGTTCGACGGGGCCATGCACGCGGTGCTGGCCCGCGCCGAGGCCGGCGGGCCCGGCGACCAGGCGCCGGCGAGCTTCGGCAGCGACGACTGCTGATCCACACTCTCGCCGTCATCCCCAGCCGGGTGCCCGCGGCGGTGTCGGTGCACTCGCTACCCCGGCGATCCTTGGGACCGTCGGGGCATGAGAAAACAACGCAACCTCCCCGATTTCAACAAACCGGGCACCCTGATCGCCGGGCTGCCCGCCATCCTGGGCTTCGAACCGGAACAGTCCCTGGTGCTGGTCACCCTGGCCCACCACCAGCTCGGAGCGGTGCTGCGCGTCGACCTCGATGACGGCCTGCCGGAGCGTTTGGCGGATCTGGCGGGCGTGGTCGCCGCCGGTGGTGCGGACGCGGTGGTCGCGGTCGTGGTGGACGCCGACGCCGCGTTTCGCCCCGACGAGGTCTACCTGCCGGTGCTGGCGGACCTGGCCGACGCGCTGGCCGATCTCGGTGTGCAGGTGGTTACCGGGGTGATCGTGGACCGCGTCGCCGCCGGCGGCCGGTGGCGGTGCGCCGACGGGTGTGGGCGCCGCGGACGGGTCGACGACCCGCGACTGTCGCCGCTGGCCGTCGCCGCGGTGGTCGAGGGCCGCCGGCTCTACCCCCGACGCACCGACCTGGCGGCGACCGTCGAGATCGCCGACCCGGACCGGACGGCCGAGCTCGAGCCGTTGCTCGCGGCTGCCGCCGAAGCCGCCGGCGCGGAGCGGCGGACGGCGCCGCAGGTCTGTGCCCGTCGTGAGGTCGAGGCGGCGATCGAACTCGCGCAGCGGCTGCAGTCCGGACGGCCGCTCGACGACGAGCGCCTGGTGGCCGTCGGGCAGTCACTGACCAACATCGCGGTCCGGGACGTGCTCTACGGGCTGGCGGTGGGGGAGTTGGCCGACGCGGCCGAGGAGCTGTGGGAGACGTTCGCCCGGGTGCTTCCGGGCCCGTGGCGGGTGGAGGCACTCGGGCTGCTGGCGTTCAGTGCCTACGCGCGCGGCGACGGCCCGCTGGCCGGGATCGCCCTGGAGGCCGCGCTACGCGCCAACCCGGTGCACCGGATGTCGGTCATGCTCGATTCGGCGATGCGCGGCGGCCTGCGGCCCGAGGACATCCGCTCGCTGAGCCGTGCGTCCTACCGCCAGGCAGCTCAGATCGGGGTGACCCTGCCGCAGCAGGTCCCGGACCGGCGCGCCGGGTGATCGGCGAGCCGTCAGACCTTCTCCACCCGCACGGCGTGGGCCATCTCGTGCGGCAGGTCGACGTTCTCGTGCCCCGGAATGACGATGGTGACCCCGCCGACGGGGTTGAGCTGCGCGCTGACCCGGGCGTTAGGCACCACCCCGGCGTCCTTGAACTGGGCGATCAGATCGATGTCGCCCTGCACGTGCTCGGTGATCTGGCGCACCACCACGGCCACCGGCGGACCGGCCGGCAACTCGGTCAGCCGGACCAGGTGCGACTCCCCGGCCGGGCTGGCGCCGACGCCGAGCTCGGACAGACCGGGGATGGGGTTGCCGAACGGGGAGACCGTCGGATTGTCCAGCACCGAGACCAGCCGGCGCTCGACGTCTTCGCTCATCACGTGTTCCCAGCGGCAGGCCTCGGCGTGCACCTCTTCCCACGGCAGCCCGATCACGTCGACCAGGAGCCGCTCGGCGAGCCGGTGCTTGCGCATGACGGCGACGGCCAGCGCGCGGCCGCGCGGGGTCAGTTCCAGGTGCCGATCGCCGGCGACCTGAAGCAGGCCGTCGCGCTCCATCCGGGAGACGGTCTGGCTGACGGTCGGTCCACTTTGCTCGAGACGCTCGGCGATCCGCGCGCGCAACGGCACCACGCCCTCCTCTTCGAGGTCGTAGATGGTCCGCAGATACATCTCAGTGGTGTCGACCAGGTCATTCATATGGCACCCTCCGTTGCGGTCATTCTACGTTGCCGGGTAGGCAAGCGGGTTGCTAACCACTCCGTCAGAGCAACACGGCGCACCCGCCGGAATCATCCCGGCGGGCGCGCTGTGGGCCAAGTTCAGCTGGCGTAGGAGCGTAGGCGATCGGCACGGTCGCCGTGCCGCAGTTTCACCATCACCTCGCGCTCGATCTGGCGGACTCGTTCGCGCGAGAGCCCGAAGAGTTTGCCGATCTGGTCCAGTGTCCGCGGCTGCCCGTCGTCGAGGCCGAACCGCAGCCGGATCACCTGCTGTTCGCGCTCGTCGAGCGTGGCCAGCACGTAGCGGATGTCGGTGTGCAGCAGCTCGGAGATCACCGCATTCTCCGCCGACATCGCCTCGGAATCCTCGATGAAGTCGCCCAGCGGGGCCTCCTCGTCGGAGCCGACCGGCATGTCCAGGCTCACCGGGTCGCGGCTGTGCTCCAGCAGATCGGCGATCTTCTCCACCGGGATACCCGACTCCTCGGAGAGTTCCTCATCGGTGGCCTCCCGGCCGAGCTGCTGATGCATCTCCCGCTTGATCCGGGCGAGCTTGTTCACCTGCTCGACCAGGTGGACCGGTAGCCGGATGGTGCGACTCTGGTCGGCCATGCCGCGGGTGATGGCCTGACGGATCCACCAGGTGGCGTAGGTGGAGAACTTGAAACCCTTGGTGTAGTCGAACTTCTCCATAGCGCGGATCAGTCCGAGGTTGCCCTCCTGGATCAGGTCCAGCAGCGGCATACCGCGGCCGGTGTAGCGCTTGGCCAGCGAGACCACCAGGCGCAGGTTCGCCTCCAACAGGTGCGAGCGGGCCGCGGAGCCCTCGCGTACGACGGCGGCCAGCTCGGCGCGGCGTCGCTCACCGAGACGTTTACGGGTATCCAGCAGATGCTGGGCGTACAGGCCGGCTTCGATCCGCTTGGCCAGCTCCACCTCGTCGGCGGCGGAGAGTAGCGCGGTCTTGCCGATCCCGTTCAGATAGACGCGGACCAGGTCCGCGGCCGGGCTTTGGGCGTCCAGATCCGCGTCGATCCGGTTTGCGGTGGCAGTTGCCATTTCGGCCTCCTGTTGGCTCGAACGTTGCACCCGGTACAACGCTCACAGGGGTCCGGGAGTTCCCGAAGGCCGCCCGCGGCCACGCCTTTGAGCTGCGGATATGGCGTCACGCCCTGAGAATGCCCTGAGAATGCCCCGAGAAGGCCGCTCAGCTTTGCGGCGGCTGGTCCGGCTCCGGCCGGTGAGGTTGCCCGGCGCCCGGCTCCAGCTGCCCGCGACCCGACGTCGGGAACATCCGGGGGTGACGCGGCGCGTCGGCGTAGCGGCGGGGCTCCTCGTCGGTGCGCGGCGGTCGATCGTTGGCGATCAGCACCGCGATCCACGGCAGCGGCACCGAGATCGCGATGATCAGCAGGGAGATCCAGCCGTTGTGCCAGAGCCCGTAGGCGCCGGCGGCCAGCAGCAGTGCCGGTACCCGGAACGCCATGATGGTGAGGTATTTACGGACCCGCGCCCGGTGCTCCTCCTGGTAGGGCAGAGCTGCCCTGGTGATCAGGACCGGACGACCCTCGTCGTCGAAACCCAGCTCCCGGCTGTGCTTCATGGGTACCACTCTTCCACATCCGGCGGCGGCCGGGGAGAATGGGTGCATGACTACGCAGACCATCGAGCGCCCGGACATCGACGAACGTGCCGACGACGGCACCGACGACGACGCCCCGAAGGTCTTCCACTATGTGAAGAAGGATCGGATCGCCGAGAGTGCGGTGATGGGTACGCACGTCGTCGCGCTGTGCGGTGAGGTGTTCCCGGTCACCCGCTCCGCGAAGCCGGGCTCGCCGGTGTGCGAGGACTGCAAGCGGATCTACGAATCCATGAAGAAGGACTAGGTAGCCCGCGCCCCCGGCGCGTTAGCCCGAGTCCTGGGTGCGCTGGCTGAACCGCTGCCCGGCGCGGTCGCCCAGCCAGTTGCGCAACTGGTCGGCGTGCGTGGCGGGGGCCGGCCACTCCTCCTGGATCGCGTTGTTGAGTTCGGCGCCGAGCATGATCGCCAGCCCGAGGAAGAACGCGAACAGCAGGAACGCGATGGGGGTGGCCAGCGCGCCGTAGGTGTAGCCGGTGCGGGTGATGAAGTTCAGGTAGACGCGCAGTCCGTAGGTGGCCACCACGAACACCGTGGTCGCCAGTACCGCACCGCCGACCAGCCGGTGGGTGGGCAGCGGTACCGGCAGTGACACCCGGTACAGGATGGTGACGACGGTGATCAGCGCCAGCAGCATGACCGGGTAGTACCCGAAGCGCAGCAGATTGTCCCAGTTGTCGGGCAGGTGCTGGCTGATGGTGCGCGGCCCGAGTGCCAGGAACGGCAGCACGACGATCGCGCTCACCAGCATGGCGACATACAGGCCCAAGGCGAAGAACCGCTGCCGGACCGGGTGGCGCAGCGGTGTCTGGCCGTGCGCCTCCACCACCGAGTCGACCAACGCCGAGATGGCCGACGAGCCCGCCCACAGCGAGATGACGAAGCCCAGGGACACCACCTCGCCGCGGGCGCTGGCGACGATGTCCCGCACGGTGGGTTCGATGATCTCGGCGACGACGTTCTTGGAGAAGAACCGGCCGGATGCGCCGATGAGCTGATCCTGGATCGCGCCGAGGGTGTCCGGCCCGAACAGCGGTGCGATGTAGGACAGGCTGCCGAGCAACCCCAGCAGCAGTGGCGGCAGCGACAGCACCGACCAGAACCCGGCCTGGGCGGCCTCGGAGAAGATCGAATCGTCCCACGCCTTGGCCAGCGTCCGTTTGGCGATACGCCAGGCATGGTGGCGGGTCGGCGACGGTGCCGGTGGCTGGTCGGTCATGGCCACACCAGCATCCCCGATCACCCGCGATTACGCCCGTCGACTCCCCGGGGAGTCGCGAATCGTTACTGCTGGGGCCCGGAAACCTCCAGCACGGCGGCCTGCGCGATCAGCTTGGCCTCGTGCTCGTTGGCGTGGTGCTGGCAGAACAGCAGTTCCGCGCCCGACGGCAGGGTGGCACGAACGCGGGCGGCGGCGCCGCAGCGATCGCACCGATCGGCCCGGGTGAGTTCGGGCCTGGTCAGAGTTGCGGTCATGGCTCCTCCGTTCCTCAATCGTTCGCGTGAGTTCTACTGTGTCAGACGTTTGCTGATTCCGCGTTGTTCCCCGGCCCGTTACGGATGTGTCATGTTTCACTGGCCACCCGATTTGCGCCGCGGGCAGCGCTGTGACTACCGCAAACAACGAGTTCAGCACGGGGGTTATGCCCGATTGCGCGCTGAGCGAAATCAGCCGCGCCGGTTGCGCAGCGTGTCCCAATCGTGTTCGTCTTCGAGCTCTTTGATCAGCGCCGACGTGCGTTCCCTCAGCAACCGGGTCGCCACGATGCCGACCAGGACCGCGAGCACCAGGGCAACCCAGGAAAACCGGGACAGCCAGCGCTCGGCGGCCATCCCGAGGAAATACACCACCGCGGTGGTGCCACCGGCCCAGACCACCGCACCGCTGGCGTTGGCGGCGAGAAACCGCGGGTAGTGCATCCGTAGCGCGCCCGCCAGCGGGCCGGCCAGGATTCGCAGCAGTGCGACGAAGCGGCCGAAGAACACCGCCCAGCCGCCCCAGCGGTCGAACAGTTGTCCGGCCAGCGCGACGTGACCCGGCCCGAAGTGTTTCGGGAACCGGCCGCCCAGCCAGACGAACAGGGACATGCCGAACCGGCGGCCGATCGAGTAGCCGATGGTGTCACCGACGATGGCGCCGGTGGTCGCCGCGGCGGCCACCATCACCGGATCGATCTGCAGATCGGAGCGCGACGCCAGCAGTGCGGCGCTGACCAGGGCGATCTCGCCGGGCAGCGGGATCCCCAGGGATTCCAGCCCGATCACCAGACCCACCGTCAGGTACACCGCCAGCGGCGGGATGGTCTGCAGAAACGCATCGATGTGCATCTAGGACTGTCCCCCCGATTTGTCCCGGCGCCGATCCTGCTCGTCGAGCAGGATGTCACGGGTGAGCTCCATCTGGCCAACGTGCTGGGCCAGGTCGTGCAGCACGTGCAGCAACGCCCACTCTGCGGTCGCGGTGGCCAGCACAGCTGCCCGGGTGCTGCCGCCGCGGATGCCGTCGGCCAGATTCCGGTCGCCGACGCCCTCGGTCAGCCCGACGACAACCCACTCGCCGAAGCGGGCACGCGCCGCCGACAGGCGGGTGAGCAGCTCTTCGACCGTCCCGGTGGCTCGGAACTCGCCGTCGCGATCACGGGGAATCCGTTGCCCGGCAATGAAGGATCCGGCCCAGTAGTCGACGACTCCGATGCAGTGGTTGACGATGGCGTAGCAGCTGTTGGCGCTCGGCAGGTCGGGCCGGCGGTTGGCCAGATCGTCGCCGAGGGCGGTCAGGATCGTGGCCATCGCGTCGAAGCACTCGGCGCAGACATCGACCAGCGCTTGCGTCAGCCGATCACCGGATGACATGAAACTCCCTGTTCCGCAACGGTTCAGGGCCGGCTGGCGGATTCGGCGAGCCAGCCGGCGGCGGCGGTGTCCATCGGTGCCAGCACCATCGCACCGACAACCCGAGGCGGGCCGTCAGCCGCGTGGTGATCACCGGATCAGTCGAGGTAGTCGCGCAGCACCTGGGAGCGCGACGGATGCCGCAGCTTGCTCATGGTCTTGGACTCGATCTGGCGGATCCGCTCCCGGGTGACGCCGTAGACCTGGCCGATCTCGTCGAGGGTGCGGGGTTGGCCGTCGGTCAGGCCGAAGCGCAGCCGCACGACGCCCGCCTCGCGTTCGGACAGCGTTTCCAGCACCGACTGCAGCTGATCCTGCAGCAGGGTGAACGACACGGCGTCGACGGCCACCACGGCCTCGGAGTCCTCGATGAAGTCACCGAGCTGGGAGTCGCCCTCGTCGCCGATGGTCTGGTCCAGTGAGATCGGCTCACGTGCGTACTGCTGGATCTCCAGCACCTTCTCCGGCGTGATGTCCATCTCCTTGGCGAGCTCCTCGGGGGTGGGCTCGCGGCCCAGATCCTGGAGCAGTTCGCGCTGGATGCGGCCGAGCTTGTTGATCACCTCGACCATGTGCACGGGGATGCGGATGGTGCGGGCCTGGTCGGCCATGGCGCGGGTGATGGCCTGGCGGATCCACCAAGTGGCATAGGTGGAGAATTTGTAGCCCTTGGTGTAGTCGAACTTCTCCACGGCGCGGATCAGACCGAGGTTGCCCTCCTGGATCAGGTCCAGGAACGCCATGCCGCGGCCGGTGTAGCGCTTGGCCAGCGACACCACCAGGCGCAGGTTGGCCTCCAACAGGTGGTTCTTGGCCCGGTCGCCGTCGCGGCAGATCCACTGCATGTCGCGGCGCTGGGCGGCGGGCAGCTTCTCACCCTTGTCGGTCAGCTCGGTCATCAGCTGGGTGGCGTACAGCCCGGCCTCGATGCGCTTGGCCAGCTCGACTTCTTCCTCGGCGTTGAGCAGCGCGACCTTGCCGATCTGCTTGAGGTAGGCGCGCACCGAGTCGGCCGACGCGGTCAGCTCGGCGTCCTTGCGGGCCTGGCGCAGGGCCTCGGACTCCTCTTCGTCCCAGACGAAATCGCCGGAGGCCTTGTCCTTCTCGGACGGCTCGGCGACGTCTTCGTCGTCCGCGGCGCCCTCGGCGGCCGGGGCCGCCGAGGTATCGGATGCGCCTTCGGTGTCCTCGGCCTCGTCATCGGCGACCGCGATATCGTCGCCGTCCTCCTCGTCGAGCTCCAGCGACAGGTCTTCGGCGTCCTCCAGGTCGCCGGTGGGCTCGACGTCGAGATCGTCGTCGAGGACGGCGTCCTCGGCCGCTTCGGCGGCCGGGGCGGTGGCCTTCGCCGCGCGCTTGGCCGGTGCCTTGGCCGCCTTCTTCGCCGGTGCCTTGGCGGCCCGCTTGGCCGGTGCTTTCGCGGGTGCCTTGGCGGCAGCCTTCTTCGCCGGGGCTTTCGCGGTGCGCTTGGCGGGGGCGGCCACGGCGCTGTCGGTCACATCATCGGATGCGGCGCCGGTCGCCGGGTTGGTCTTGGTGGCTGCCACGGACACCCTTTCGGTCTCGCCGGGGCCCGACGACTCGACATGAGTCACCTTCGAGCCTCGGCATTCTGGAGTATCGGCGCCTGTCGATCGAGCGTCGCCGCTGTCATGCTGTGCTGCGGGCCATCGCGTGGCCGCCTGGCAACATTGTAACGACCCGCTGTGGCTAGCGTGCGCCAGCCGAGACCATTGCCGCGCCCACGATGCCCGCGGTGTTCTGCAACTCGGCGGCCACCACCGGAGTGCGGTTGGTCAGCAACGGAATCCACTTGTCGCCCTTACGGCTGACCCCGCCGCCGGCGATGATCAGATCCGGCCAGACGGCGTTTTCCACGGCGACCAGAACCCGGGAGACCTCCCTGGTCCAGCGCTTGTAGCTCCACTCCTTGCGCTCCCGCACCGACGCCGCCGCCCGATGCTCGGCCTCCTTGCCGCCGACCTCGAGGTGGCCGAATTCGGTGTTTGGCAGCAACTGACCGTTGTGGATCACCGCCGAGCCGATCCCGGTGCCGAAGGTCAGCAGCACGATCACCCCGCTGTGGTTGCGTCCGGCGCCGAACCGCTGCTCGGCCAGGCCGGCCGCGTCGGCGTCGTTGAGCACCGTCACCGGCCGCCCGCCCAGGGCCTCGGAGTAGGCCTGCGCGACGTTGGTACCCAGCCAGCTCTCGTCGACGTTGGCCGCGGTGCGCACCACGCCGTCGACGATGACCCCGGGGTAGGTCACCCCGACCGGGCCGTGCCAGCCGAAATGCGCGACCACCTCGGCGACGGTCATCGCCACCGCGTCGGGGGTGGACGGTTGCGGGGTGGGCAGTTTGAAGCGCTCACCGATTAGCAGGCCGGTGTCCAGGTCGACGATTCCGCCCTTGACGCCGGTGCCGCCGACGTCGATGCCGAGGCTGTGATTCCCCGGCGGGGTGCTGGTGCTGGTCATTGCGGTGCTCCTGGGTTCGCGGTTGCCGCCCCAGCCTAAGAGGTCGTTGGATGTCGGGGTGGATGAACTGCGGCAGGTTGCAGAACAGTTGGCCGGTGAGGCCGCGGAGTTCGTGCGGCGGCGACGGCGCGAGGTGTTCGCCGACGGCACCCCGACGGCGGCGGTGCGCGCCAAGAGCACCCCCACCGACCCGGTCACCGTCGTCGACACCGAGACCGAGGAGCTGGTGCGACGCCGGCTCGCCGAGCTGCGGCCCGGCGACGGGGTGCTCGGTGAGGAGGGCGGCGCGGGTGCGTCTGGCCGGGCGGCCCCGGGCGGGGTCACCTGGGTGGTCGACCCGATCGACGGAACGGTGAACTTCCTGTACGGCATTCCGGCGTACGCGGTGTCGGTGGCCGCCCAGATCGACGGGGTGTCGGTCGCCGGTGCCGTCGCCGACGTGGCCGCCGGACAGCTGTATTCCGCGGCGCTCGGGGGCGGGGCGCATGTCAGCGACACCGCCGGCCGGCGCCCGCTGCACTGCGGCGACGCCCGCGAGCTGTCGATGGCACTCGTCGGAACCGGTTTCGGCTACCAGCCCGCGCGCCGCGCCGCCCAGGCACAACTGCTGGCCGGCCTGTTGCCCCGGGTCCGCGACATCCGCCGGATCGGTTCGGCAGCACTGGATCTGTGCCATGTCGCCGCGGGGCGCCTGGACGGCTACTACGAGCACGGGCTGCAGCGCTGGGACTGGGCGGCGGGGGCGCTGATCGCCGTCGAGGCCGGTGCCCGCGTGTGGCTTCCGGAGGCCGACACGGTGCCGACGGTGGCCGCCGCGCCGGGGATCGCCGAGGAGCTGTGGCAGCTGCTGGTCAGCCTCGACGGTTGAGCGTCGTCAGCAACTGGCGGCGTGGATCCTCTTGACCAGCGCCTGGTCGACCGGCTCGGTGGACTCCGGCCGAAGACCGGCCAGCACGGTCTCGATGTCGGGGCTGTGCGCGATGGCGGTGAAATCCGTGCCGATGGCCAGGTCCACCGAACTGTCGGTGCGGTCGTCGCGGTAGAGCTCGGTGCACGGCGCGACCAGCCAGACCGCAGCCGCGGCGGCCTTGCCGTGTTCACCGAACCGGATCTGGCCCTGGCAGCTCAACCGGGTGCCGGCGTACAGCGGGTCGTTGCCGGCGTCGGGCTGGGCGAATCCCAGGTCGCGCAGCGCCCCGGAGACCTCCGATGCCTGCCCGCCCTGGCCGCTGGCGTTGAGCACCCGGACCCGGGTGTCGGCCGGTTTGGCCGGTGTCACCGCGCTCATCGTCGCCGCGGTCACCGGTTCGCCCAGGCTCGGACGGGTGCCGTCGGCGGCCATCGGCGGGGGGTTGCAGGCGACGGCCTCGGTCGGCGCGGTGGTCTGGGACACCGCCATCGACCACACCACCGCGGTGATCACCGCCAGCACCGCCAGCACGATGATTCCGGGCAGGTAGTTGCGTCGCCGAAACGGCAATCCGCGCCGGTCGAACGTCGTGCCATCGGTGATTTGTGCGACCACAGACAGCACTCTAAGGGCAGCGCGCCGTCGGCCCCGCCCCAGGCGGGATCCAATTGTGATACAAATCACAGCCCAAGTCGCTGACATCTGGGCACGAATCGTTTGGCAGAGGCGTTCGGCACTGGTACAAAGCTCAGCGCAGGACCGAAGAGGGGATTGAGGCGATGGCTACCGACTACGACGCACCGAGACGCACCGAGACCGATGACGTTTCAGAGGATTCTCTGGAGGAACTCAAGGCCCGGCGCAACGAGGCGCAGTCCGCCGCGGTGGACGTCGACGAGACCGATACCGCGGAAAACTTCGAGCTGCCCGGCGCCGATCTGTCCGGCGAGGAACTGTCGGTGCGGGTGGTGCCCAAGCAGGCCGACGAGTTCACCTGTTCCAGCTGCTTCCTGGTGCACCACCGCAGCCGGCTGGCCAGCGACAAGAACGGCCTGATGATCTGCACCGATTGCGCGGCCTGAGCCCGCGCCGCCGCCCTACACCGTGAGGGCGGCCACCACGCGATCCGGATGTCGGCTGCTCACCAGCCAGTAGGGCGTCGGGTCGTCCGGATCGTCGAGAACCACCAGCACCATCGGGCCGATCCACGGCCGGTGCGCCAGGAACGCCGCCGGGTCGAACTGACGGCCCAGGGCGGCAGATTTGGCCGATGCCGGCACCGCGGCGGTCCGCTCGATGGCCGAAGTGGGCAGATGAGCGTCGTCGACCCACAGTTCGGCCTGGCCGTCAGCCGTCGCGGTCACCTTCACCACGTGCCGGCCCAGCCACAGCAGCACGACGGCGGCCACCGGCAGCAATACGGCGAACCCCACCCAGTTCGGCAAGGTGTAGAGCGCGACGTTGAGTTCCAGCGCGAGCAGGGTCGTCAGCCCCATTCCCAGCGGCCACCACCACAGCGGCACCCACAGCCGTTCCCGATAGCGGACCGTCGGCGTGGTCATCAGCGTTCCTGACACCCGGCCAAGGGTAGTCTGTGCCCTCGTGTCCACCCCGTTGGCGGTCGTCCGCCTCGACCCCGGATTGCCGCTGCCCGTCCGCTCCCACCCCGGCGACGCCGGCGTCGACCTGCACTCGGCCGACGACGTGGACCTGGCGCCGGGCCGGCGTGCGCTGGTCGGCACCGGGATCGCCGTCGCCATCCCGCACGGGATGGTCGGGCTGGTGCATCCGCGTTCGGGCCTGGCCGCCCGGGCCGGCCTGTCCATCGTCAACGCGCCGGGCACCATCGACGCCGGCTACCGCGGCGAGATCAAGGTGTGCCTGATCAACCTCGACCCGGGCCAGCCGATCCGGATCAGCCGCGGCGACCGGATCGCCCAGCTGATCGTGCAGCGCATCGAACTGCCGGACCTTGTCGAGGTCGCCTCCTTCGAGGAGGCTGGAATCGCGGACACCAGCCGCGGCTCCGGGGGACACGGATCCTCGGGCGGGCACGCGAGCCTGTGAGGCGGGGATGGATGGCAGTACGGCGATCTGACGGCACAACAGCGATGGCGGGATTCTGATGGCACTGGGCAGAAATAAAGACGGCAAGAACACCGACGGCAAGGCGAAGGACGACGACCGGGCGGTCGACGCCCCGGCCGACGACCTCGACGACGACCTGGATGCGGTGACCGCCGACGACGAGGACGGTCCGTTCGACATTGAGGACTTCGACGACCCCGAGGTGGCGACCCAGGGCCGGTTGGACCTGGGCTCGGTGCTGATCCCGATGCCGGCCGACGGGCAGCTGCAGGTGGAGCTCAACCCCGCCGGGGTGCCCGCGGCGATCTGGGTGCTGACTCCCAACGGCCGCTTCACCATCGCCGGGTACGCCGCCCCCAAGAGCCCCGGCCTGTGGCGCGAGGTGGCCACCGAACTGGCCGAATCACTGCGCAACGACGGCGCCCAGGTCAGCATCCAGACCGGCCCGTGGGGCCGGGAAGTGGTCGGCAGCGCCGCCGGGGTGGTTCGGTTCATCGGCGTCGAGGGCTACCGGTGGATGATCCGCTGCGTGGTCAACGGCGCCCCGGAGACCATCGACGCGCTGGCCGTGGAGGCGCGAGCGGCGTTGGCCGACACCGTCGTTCGCCGCGGCGACGAGCCGATGCCGGTGCGCACCCCGCTGCCGGTACAACTGCCCGAACCGATGGCCAGTCAGCTGCGGGCCGCCGCGGCCGCCCAGGCGCAGGGCCAGCAGGTGCCCGACGCCGAACCCACACCCGATCAGCAGGCGCCGGTCGCCCGGCGCAGCGCCCAGGGTTCGGCGATGCAGCAGCTCAACACCATCATCGGCGGCTGATTCAGTCCTTCGACTCGACGGCGGCCAGCGCGGCCAGGGCGGTGGCGCCCAACGCCGACGGGTCGGCGCCGAAGTCGGTCAGCGCGACGGTGCGCAGGGCCGCGTGCGGCGCCGCGGCCGCCCACTGCCGCGCCACCGACACCGGGTGCACCGGGTCGTCGGGGGAGCCGGCCACTCCCATCGGTGTCGCCAGGGTGCCCAGTTGCGCCGCGGTCGGGGCGGTGTAGTCCGCCGCGGCCTCCATCGCCTCCGGCAGTCCCGGCCACTGCCGGGTCCAGGACCGGGTCAGTTCGTCGGCCAGCCAGGCCGGGCTGGTCGCCCGCAGTTCGGCGACCGTCGCATCCAGCCCGTCGCGGCGCAGGGTCGCCGCCGTCGCTCGTGCCGCCGCGGCCGCGGGTGCGGCGTCGGAGGCTCCCAGCCACGGCGGCAGCGCGGCGAGCACCGCCAGCGCCCGCCCGGGGTGGGCGATCGCCCACGCCGCAGCGACCGCCGCCCCCAGCGACACGCCGCCCACGACGATCGGCGCGCCGGCGGCGGCCGCCTCGTCCAGCGCGTCGAGATAGCCGGCCACCAGCCGGTCCGGACACGGGCGGTGCGCGGTGAAAACCACCCCGGCCTGCGTCAACGCCGGCCCGAACGCGCGGCGCAGATAGTCGTCGTCGGAACCGGTTCCGGGCAGCAGAATCGCGCGGGCTCCGCGCAGTGTGACGGCCATCCCATGATCGTGCCTGCCGCGTGGAATTTGCCGCGCAAGAGGTCTACCGTGGCGAGTGACCGCGTGATTTCCACGGTCGTGGTAGCGACCGCCCCGCGCGGTCGCACTTGCTCAGGAGACACGATGGCTACCGCCGAGAGGTTCCTCAGTCGCTTCACCCGCCGACTCACCGAGGATCCCGAGCAGCGCGATGTCGAGGAACTGACCGACGAGGCCGCCCACACCGGTGCGCAGCGCGCGATCGACTGTCAGCGCGGCCAGGAGGTGACCATGGTCGGCACCCTGCGCGCGGTGGACTGTAACGGCAAGGGATGCTCGGGCGGGGTACGCGCCGAACTGTTCGACGGCACCGACACCGTCACGCTGGTGTGGCTGGGGCAGCGCCGGATACCGGGCATCGAGCAGGGCCGCAAGCTGCGGGTCCGCGGCCGGCTGGGCACCCTGGAGGGCGGCGGCAAGGCCATCTACAACCCGCATTACGAGATCGAGCGGTGACCGACCGGCCCGAGGCGCCCGCCGACCAAGCCCCCGAAGACCAAGCCCCCGAAGACGCGGAGACCCCGCACACCCCGGTCGCCCGGGCCGTCCTCGACCAGATGGGCGGTATCTCCGGACTCATCCAGTCGTCGCTGCCGATCGTCGTCCTCATCCCGGTGTCCAGCCGGTGGGGCCTGGCCGCCGGCGTCGGCGCCGCCCTCGGCGTCGCCGCCCTGGTGCTGGCCTGGCGGCTGTGGCGCGGGGAGTCCGCCCAACCCGCGGTGTCCGGCTTCATCGGGGTCGGCATCAGCGGCCTGATCGCCTTCCTGGTCGGCTCGACCAAGGGCTACTTCCTCTACGGCATCTGGATGTCGCTGGCCTGGGCGCTGGTGTTCGCGGTCTCGGTGCTGATCCGGCGCCCGATCGTGGGCTACGCGTGGAGCTGGCTGGGTGGGCACGGCGGCGACTGGCGCGGCGTGCGCCGCGCGGTGTGGGCCTTCGACATCGCCACCCTCGGTTGGGTGCTGGTGTTCGCCGCCCGGTTCGCCGTGCAGCGCCACCTCTACGACCTCGACGAGACCGGCTGGCTGGGGGTGGTGCGCATCGCGATGGGTTGGCCGCTGACCGCGGTCGCCGCGCTGGCCACCTTCGTCTGCATCCGGGCCGCCCAGCGGGCGATTGCCTCAGCCGGGCAGTAGCAGCTCCCGCAACGCGTCCTCGGCCTCCGGGGTAGCCACCAGCAGCAGCTCGTCGCCGCCCTCCAGCGGCTCGTCGGGCTCCGGCACGATCACCCGCTGACCGCGCAGGATGGTCACCAGGGCGGCATCGCGCGGCAGGTCCAGCTTGCGCACCGGCCGTCCGCCCCAGGGAGTGTTCTCCGGCAGGGTGACCTCCAGCAGGTTGGCGGTGCCGGAGCGGAACTTCATCAGCCGCACCAGATCCCCGACGGCGACGGCCTCCTCCACCAGCGAGGCGAGCATCCGCGGGGTGGACACCGCGACGTCGACGCCCCAGGACGCGTCGAAGAGCCATTCGTTGCGCGGATCGTTGACCCGCGCCACGACTCGCGGCACCGCGAACTCGGTCTTGGCCAACAGGGACAGCACCACGTTGGCCTTGTCGTCACCGGTTGCCGCGATCACCACGTCGGAGTCCTGTAGCGACACCGACTCCAGCAGGCTCAGCTCGCAGGCATCCCCGAGAACCCAGTGCGCCGCCGGAATGGAGTCGGTCTCGAAGTTCTCCTCCTTGCGCTCGATCAGGGTGATGTCGTGGCCGTTCTCCAACAGCTCGCGAGCGATGGAGCGGCCGACCGCCCCGGCCCCGGCGATTGCCACCTTCATCGCGTCACCTGCCGCTTTCGTCGTCGAAGTCGTCACCCGGCGGCAGCGCGGCGATGCCGATCGCCTCACCGACATGCCCGGACACCGCGGCCACGTACACCTCGTCGCCGTCCTGGATGACCGTGCGCGCCTCCGGCAGCAACCCGGTGCCGAACCGGATGACGAACGCCACCCGGGCGCCGGTCGCCTGCTCCAGGTCGGTGATCCGATGGCCGATCCAGTCCTCGTGCAACAAAACTTCGACGACGGCCACCGTGCCGGTCGGGTCGCGCCACTTGGCGGTCTCGGACTCCCGGGTCAGCAGGCTCAGCAACCGGTCGGTGGTCCACGGGACCGTGGCGACCGTCGGGATACCCAGGCGTTCGTAGACCGCGGCGCGCTTGGCGTCGTAGATCCGGGCCACCACCCGCTGCACGCCGAACGTCTCCCGGGCCAGCCGCGCCGAGATGATGTTGGAGTTGTCGCCCGAGGACACCGCCGCGAACGCACCCGCGTCCTCGATGCCGGCTTTCAGCAGCACATCCCGGTCGAAACCCATGCCCAGGATGCGTTCACCCGGGAAATCTGCGGACAGCCGCGCGAACGCGCTCTCGTCGCGGTCGATGACCGCCACCTCGTGGCCGACGCGGGCCAATCCGTCGGCCAGTCCGGCGCCGACCCGCCCGCAGCCCATCACCACTACCCGCACTTTGATTCCTTTCGGCAGGTGGTTTTCAGACGCTACGCCCGAACGCTACAACTCTTTCCCATTGCGCCTAGGCTTGGCCCTCGTGTCCAAACTTTCCACCGCGGCGCGCCGGTTGGTACTGGGACGGCCGTTCCGCAGCGACAAGCTCGGCCACACCCTGCTGCCCAAGCGCATCGCGCTGCCGGTGTTCGCCTCCGACGCCATGTCCTCGGTGGCGTACGCGCCCGAGGAAGTCTTCCTGGTGCTCTCGGTCGCCGGGCTGTCCGCCTATGCGATGACGCCGTGGATCGGCCTGGCCGTCGCCTTCGTCATGCTGGTCGTGGTGGCCAGCTACCGGCAGAACGTGCACGCCTACCCGTCCGGCGGCGGGGACTACGAAGTGGCCACCACCAACCTGGGCCCCACCGCCGGGCTGACCGTGGCCAGCGCGCTGATGGTGGATTACGTACTGACCGTGGCTGTTTCGATGTCCTCGGCGATGGCCAACATCGGTTCGGCGCTGCCGTTCGTCGCGCATCACAAGGTGGTGTTCGCGGTGCTGGCGATCCTGTTGCTGATGGCGATGAACCTGCGCGGCGTGCGGGAGTCGGGCATCGCGTTCGCCATCCCCACCTACGCGTTCATCGTCGGCATCTTCGTCATGCTGGCGCTCGGGCTGTTCCGGATCTACGTGCTCGGCGACCCGATCCGGGCCGAGTCTGCGCCCTACACCCTGCACGCCGAACACGACTTCGTCGGCCTGGCCCTGGTGTTCCTGGTGGCCCGCTCGTTCTCCTCGGGCTGCGCGGCGCTGACCGGGGTGGAGGCGATCAGTAACGGGGTGCCGGCATTCCGGAAACCCAAATCCCGCAACGCCGCCACCACCTTGCTGCTGCTGGGCTCCATCTCGGTGGCCCTGCTGCTGGGCATCATCACGCTGGCCGAGAAGACCGGCGTGAAGATCGCCGAGGATCCGGGGACCCAGCTTTCCGGCACACCGCCGAACTATCATCAGAAGACCCTCGTCGCCCAGCTGGCGCAGGCCGTGTTCGGCAACTTCCATCTCGGCTTCATCGCGATCACCGTGGTCACCGCCCTGATCCTGATCCTGGCCGCCAACACCGCGTTCAACGGCTTTCCGGTGCTGGGCTCGATCCTGGCCCAGGACAGCTACCTACCGCGCCAGCTGCACACCCGCGGGGACCGGTTGGCGTTCTCCAACGGCATCCTGTTCCTGGCGATCGCCGCCGTCGCCTTCGTCGTGGCCTTCCACGCCGAGGTGACCGCGCTGATCCAGCTCTACATCGTCGGGGTGTTCGTGTCGTTCACGCTGAGCCAGATCGGCATGGTCCGGCACTGGACCCGGCTGCTGGCCAGTGAAACCGACCGGGCGGCGCGCCGCCGCATGCAGCGCTCCCGGATCGTCAACACCGTCGGCCTGATCTGTACCGGTGCGGTGCTGATCGTGGTGCTGATCACCAAGTTCCTGGCCGGCGCGTGGATCGCGATCCTGGCGATGAGCGCACTGTTCGCGATGATGAAACTCATCCACCGGCACTACGACCGGGTGTCGAGGGAGCTGGCCAGCCTGGAGGACGACGACCACGAGATCGTGCTGCCCAGCCGCAACCACGCCGTCGTACTGGTGTCCAAGCTGCACCTGCCGACCCTGCGGGCACTGGCCTATGCCCGGGCCACCCGGCCCGACACCCTGGAGGCCATCACCGTCAGCGTCGACGACGCCGAGACCCGCCAGCTGGTGCACCGCTGGCAGGAGAGCGACATCAGCGTGCCGCTGAAGGTGATCGCCTCGCCCTACCGCGAGATCACCCGCCCGGTGCTCGACTACGTCAAGCGGGTCGGCAAGGAATCCCCGCGCACCGTGGTGACGGTGTTCATCCCCGAGTACGTCGTCGGGCACTGGTGGGAGCAGATCCTGCACAACCAGAGCGCCCTGCGCCTGAAGACCCGGCTGCTGTTCGAACCGAACGTGATGGTCACCTCGGTGCCCTGGCAGCTGCACTCCTCGGAGCGGCTGAAGAACCTCACGCCGGTGAATGCACCCGGTGACCTGCGCCGCGGGATCGTCGATTGACCGCCGAGACGCTGACCCTGACGCTCGGGGCACCGGCCAACGGCGGATCGTGCGTGGCCCGCCACGACGGCCGGGTGGTGTTCGTGCGCTACGCGCTGCCCGGCGAGACGGTCACCGCGCGGATCACCTCCGAACGCGGCTCCTACTGGCACGCCGAGGCCGTCGAGATCCTGGAGCCCTCGGCCGACCGGATCGCATCGCTGTGCCCGATCGCCGGTCCGCACGGCGCCGGTTGCTGCGACCTCGCGTTCGCCGAACCGACGGCCGCGCGCCGGATCAAGGGCGAGGTGGTCGGCAACCAGCTGTCGCGGCTGGCCCGATTCGACTGGTTGGGGGCGTCCGCAGAACCCCCGGGCGGTTCGGCGAGGCTCGGCGGAGTGGACGGGAGCGGAGCGAGTGGCCGCGGAGCCGAGGGGAAGCCGGGACCGTCCGCAGAACCCCCGGGCGGTTCGGCGAGGCTCGGCGGAGTGGACGGGAGCGGAGCGAGTGGCCGCGGAGCCGAGGGGAAGCCGGGACCGTCCGCAGAACCTGTGGGCTCGGGCGTGCCGACCGGCTGGCGCACCCGGGTGCGGCTGGCCATCGGCGCCGACGGGCGGCCCGGCTTCCACCGCTACCACAGCACCGAACTGGTGACCGACCTGAACTGCGCCCAGCTGCCCGCCGGAATGCTCGACGGCCTCAGCGTGGACGGCGCCCGGGTCGACGACCAGCTGCACATCGTGCTCGACGACGACGGCGTGCGCCACGTCGCGTGCAGCGGCGGCGAGCGGCGCACCAAGATGCTCGAGGGCGGCTACGAGGTGACCGCGCGGGTCGGCGGGCGCACCTGGCAGCTGCCGGTCACCGCGTTCTGGCAGGCCCACCGCGAGGCCGCTGAGCTCTACAGCGCGCTGGTCACCGACTGGGCGGGTGAGGTCCCGGGAGCCACCGCGTGGGACCTCTACGGTGGCGCCGGGGTGTTCGCGGCGGCGCTGGCCGGTGCGGTGGGGGAGACCGGGCAGGTGCACTCGGTGGACACCGCCCGCGCCGGTGCCCGCGCGGGCCGGGTCGCGCTCGCCGACCTGGAGCAGGTCCGGTTCACCACCGAGTCGGTGCGCCGCGCGCTGCCCCGGCTTCCCAAAGCGCAGCTGGCCGTGCTGGATCCGCCGCGCACCGGCGCCGGACGGGAGGTGATCGACGCCGTCGCCGCCGCGGGCGTGGACCGCGTCCTGCACATCGGCTGCGAGGCGGCCTCGTTCGCCCGCGACATCGGCTACTACCTCGGGCACGGCTACCGGGTCGAAGCGCTGCGGGTGTTCGACGCCTTCCCGCTCACCCACCACGTCGAATGCGTCGGTGTGCTGGTGCGCTGATGGGGTTCCCGCGCCGGCTGTTCACCCGCGGCTCCCGGCCCGAGGCGTCCCGGCTGGCCGCCGTGCTGCGCGACGACACCGTCGGCGGCCTGGTGCTGCTGGTGTCGGCGGCCGTCGCTCTGATCTGGGCCAACTCGCCGTGGTCGGACTCCTATCACGCATTGGCCGGCCACGTCGTCGGGCCGCGCGAGGCGCACCTGGACCTGCCGCTGGCCGGCTGGGCGGCCGACGGTCTGCTGGCGGTGTTCTTCTTCGCCGTCGGGTGCGAGCTCAAACGCGAGTTCGTCGCCGGTGACCTGCGCAATCCGTCGCGTGCGGCGCTGCCGATCCTGGCCGCCGTCGGCGGCATGGTGGCCCCCGCGCTGATCTTCGTCGGTATCAACGTCGCCGGCGGGTCCACCGGCACCCTGGTCGGCTGGGCGGTGCCGACGGCGACCGACATCGCGTTCGCCGTTGCGGTGCTCGCCGTGCTGGGCAGCTTCCTGCCGTCGGCGCTGCGGGTGTTCCTGCTGACCCTGGCCGTCGTCGACGACCTGCTGGCCATCACCGTGATCGCGTTCTTCTACACCGACCACGTCGCGCCGGTGCCGCTGCTGTGCGCCCTGGTGCCCGCGGCGCTGTTCGCCGTCGCGGTGCAGCGCGGGGTGCACCGCTGGTGGATTCTGCTGCCGCTGGCCGCTGCGACCTGGACTTTGGTGCACGCTAGCGGGATTCACGCCACCGTCGCCGGGGTGGTCCTCGGCTTCACCGTGCCGGTGCTGGGCCGCCACGGCGGCGGCACCGAGCGCCTGGAACACCTCGTTCGGCCGTTCTCGGCCGGGGTGGCGGTCCCGCTGTTCGCCTTCTTCGCCGCGGGGGTGACCGTCGGCGGGGTGTCCGGACTGCTCGAATCACTGGGGCTGCCGGTGACGCTCGGGGTGCTCGCCGGGCTGGTGATCGGCAAACCGATCGGGGTGTTCGGCACCACCTACCTGCTGGCCCGGTTCACCCGCGCCGATCTCGACGACGGGCTGACCTGGCGCGACGTGTGGGGCGTGTCGCTGCTGGCCGGCATCGGGTTCACCGTGTCGCTGCTGATCGGCGAGCTGGCGTTCGGCTACGGCACCGCCGACGGCGACCACGTCAAGATCGGCGTGCTGGTGGCCAGCCTGGTGTCGGCGGTGCTGGCCGCGGTCGTGCTGGCGGGCCGCAACAAGGCCTACCGGCGGATCGCCGAGGGGCAGGCCGCCGACGCCGATCGGGACTGACCCGCGCGAGTGTCCGTGCGCGGTGACACCAGGCTCGGTGCGTACACTGGTCGGATGCTCGAACAGATCCGCGGCCCCGCTGATCTGGCGCGTTTGTCGCAAGCTGAGCTCGACGAGCTGGCGGCGGAAATCCGCGAGTTCCTGATCCACAAGGTGGCCGCCACCGGCGGTCACCTGGGCCCGAATCTCGGTGTGGTTGAACTCACCATCGCCCTGCACCGGGTCTTCGACTCGCCGCACGACCCCATCGTCTTCGACACCGGGCATCAGGCGTACGTGCACAAGATTCTGACCGGGCGGGCCGACGACTTCGCCACCCTGCGCAGCAAGGACGGACTGTCCGGCTACCCGAGCCGCGCGGAGAGCGAACACGACTGGGTCGAGTCCAGCCACGCCTCGGCGGCGCTGTCCTACGCCGACGGGCTGTCCAAGGCGTTCGAGCTGACCGGGCACCGCAACCGGCACGTGGTCGCCGTCGTCGGCGACGGCGCCCTGACCGGCGGCATGTGCTGGGAGGCGCTGAACAACATCGCCGCCGGAAACCGGCCGGTGGTGATCGTCGTCAACGACAACGGCCGCAGCTACGCGCCGACCATCGGCGGGCTGGCCGACCATCTGGCCGGGCTGCGACTGCAACCGGGGTACGAGAAATTCCTGGAACGCGGGCGCGGCGCGCTGCGCCGGATGCCGGTGGCCGGCGAGGTGTGCTACCAGTTCCTGCACTCGGTGAAGGCCGGGCTCAAGGACGCGTTGCAGCCCCAGGCCATGTTCACCGACCTGGGCATCAAGTACGTCGGGCCCATCGACGGCCACGACGAGCACGCCGTCGAGCAGGCGCTGCGGCACGCCCGCGGGTTCAACCACCCGGTGATCGTGCACGTCGTCACCCGCAAGGGCATGGGCTACGGCCCCGCCGAGGCCGACGAGGCCGAGCAGATGCACGCCTGCGGCGTCATCGACCCGGTGACCGGCCAGGCTACGGGGGAGAGCGCCCCGGGCTGGACCGGCATCTTCTCCGATGAGCTGATCCGCATCGGTGGTCGGCGCCGCGACGTCGTCGCGATCACCGCGGCGATGCCCGGACCGACCGGACTGGCCGCGTTCGGCGAGCGTTTCCCCGACCGGCTGTTCGACGTCGGCATCGCCGAACAGCACGCCGTGACCTCGGCCGCCGGAATGGCGATGGGCGGGCTGCATCCGGTGGTCGCCGTGTACGCGACGTTCCTGAACCGGGCGTTCGACCAGCTACTGATGGATGTGGCACTGCACAAGCTGCCGGTCACCGTCGTGCTGGACCGCGCCGGGGTCACCGGCCCGGACGGCGCCAGCCACAACGGTATGTGGGACCTGTCGATCCTCGGTGCGGTGCCCGGCATCCGGGTGGCCGCACCGCGCGACGGTGCCACGCTGCGCGAGGAACTCGGCGAGGCGCTGGCCGTCACCGACGGGCCTACGGTGCTGCGGTTCCCCAAAGGTGCTGTCGGCGAGGATATTCCGGCGCTGCAGCGGCGCGGCGGCGTCGACGTGCTGGCCGTCCCCGCGTTCGGTTGCACGCCGGACGTGTTGATCGTTGCGGTCGGCGCGTTCGCGCCACTGGCCCTGTCGGTGGCCGAACTGCTGCGCGGCCAGGGCATCGGGGTCACGGTGGTGGACCCCCGCTGGGTGCTGCCGGTGCCCGAGGAGATCAAAGTGCTTGCCGCCGAACACACCCTGGTGGTCACCTGCGAGGACAGCGGGGTGTCCGGGGGCATCGGCTCCGCGGTATCGGCGGCGTTGCGCGCCGCCGACATCGACGTGCCCTGTCGGGACATCGGTGTGGCACAGGAGTTCCTGGAGCACGCGTCGCGCGGGGAGCTGCTGGCCGAGATGGGCCTGACCGACCGTGCGGTGGCCCGTCGGATCACCGGTTGGGTTGCCGCCCAGACCCATTCGCCCACCGAGATCAACGAAGGCGCCTGACCCGCCCCGTGAAGAAGACGACCGCCGTCGCGATCTCGCTGATCGCCCTGTTCCTCGTCCCCGCCGTGGCGAGTGCCGCGCCGATCTGGTCCGGACTCGACGCCCGCAACTACAGCGCGGTGATCCCCGCCCCGGGATCGCTGATCGAATCGGTGCCGCTGGACCCGGCGCTGTCGGTGCCCTCGGCGTCGTCGTCCTACCGGATCCTCTACGCCACCACCGACCAGCACAGCCGTCCCGCCGTGGGCACCGCGGTGGTGTTCACTCCGAAGACCCCGGCGCCGGACGGCGGGTGGCCGGTGGTGGCCTGGGCACACGGCACCGTCGGGCTGGGTGACGACTGCACCCCGTCGGCCCGGCCGCGCAGTGACCGGGACAAGGCGTACCTGTCGCACTGGCTGGACCAGGGCTACGCCGTGGTGGGCGCCGACTACGCCGGACTGGGCACGCCCGGGCTGATGAGCTACCTCAACAGCCGGACCACCGCGCACGGCGTCGTCGACTCGGTCATCGCCGCGCATGACTTGGGCCTGCCGCTGTCGCCGAAGTGGGCGGTCGTCGGCCAGTCCCAGGGTGGCGGAGCGGCCGTCGCCACCGCAAGGTGGGCCAGCGAGTTCTCCGCCGGGTCCGGGTTGGACTACCGCGGCGTGGTCGCCACCGGCACCCCGGCCGGGGTGGAACGGCTGGTCAAGAACGCCGGACCGGACATGACGGTGCCGGGCAACCTCGCGCCGGTGGCCAACGCCTACGCCGCCTACATCCTGGCCGCGCTGAACGAGGCCCGGCCGGACCTGCGGGTGGACACGGTGCTCACCCCGGCCGGGCGAAGCGCCGTCGCGCAGGCCGCCACGGTGTGCGTGCACGAGCTCGCCGACGACCTCGCCGCGATGACGGTCCCCGGATTCTTCACCGCACCGGTGGACTCCCTGCCGAATTTCGCCGCCGCGGTCGATGACTACATGGGCATCCCGGCCGCCGGGTATGACCGGCCGATCTTCCTCGGCGTCGGGCTGCGGGACCGCGACGTGCCGCCCGAGCTGACGCTGAAGTTCAACGATCAGCTGGTGGCCAACGGGCAGCCGGTGCAGTTGCACGTGTACCCCGACCAGGATCACAGCGGCACGGTGCTGGCGTCGATGCCGGACTCCACGCCCTTCCTGGCGGGTCTGTTCGCCGGCTGACCTTGCGCGGTAGTGTCACATTTCGTGGATTCTGTAACGATCATCACCGGCGGTGGCGGCGGCATGGGCCTGGCGGTCGCGCGACTCCTCGCTCGCGAGGACGCCCTGTTGCTGGCCGACGTCAACGGTGACCGGCTCGCCGCCGCCCGTGACGAACTGGCCGACACCGCATTGCGGTACTGCGACATGACGATCGACGTGACCGATGCGCGCGCGGTCGAGGCGATGTTCGACGAGGCGGCCCACCTGGGCGTCCTGCGCGCGGTGGTACACACTGCCGGGGTGAGCCCCAGCATGGGCGATGCCGAATACATCATGCGCACCAACGCAATCGGCACCGTCAACGTCAACGAGGCGTTTCATGCCCGGGCGGGCGACGGCGCCGCGATCGTCAACGTCGCGTCGATGGCCGCCCACATGCTGCCCGACGAGATCATCCCCACCGCCGCGTTCCCGCTGGCCACCGAGGACCCCGAGGAGTTCTTGACGCAGATGCTCGCGGCGTGCGAGATCGCGCCCCCCGAGGCCCGCCCGGGACTTTCGTACGCCATCGGCAAGAGCTTCGTGAAGTGGTACAGCAGTGCGCAGGCCGAGCGGTTCAACGCGCGCGGCCAGCGCATCGTCTCGGTGTCGCCCGGTTCGGTCGACACGATGATGGGCCGGCTGGAGGAGCAGGCCGGAGCCGGTGCGATGGTCGCCGACGCCGCGGTGCCGCGCTGGGGGACCGCCGAGGAGATGGCCGCGCTGATGGTGTTCTGCGTGGGCCCGACGGCCGGCTACCTCACCGGCACCGACATCCTCAACGACGGCGGGGTGATCGCCTCGATGCGCGAACGCGCCCGCAAGGCCGCCGGTTAGGAACCGTCGGCGGGGGTTCCCTCGACCGGGGTCTGGCCGGACGGGGTCTTGTCGGCGCGGGTGAGCGCGTCGGCCAGCACCGGGACCGTCAGTTCCCGCTGCCAGGGCCGCGCGCCGCCGTCGCGCAGGAACACCTCGATGGCCGTGGTGGGTTCCGCCTGTGCCGACCAGTCCCAGCACAGCCGTCGCATCAGATCCGGCGCCAGGATGTTCTCCGTCGGCACGCTGACCTGCTCACTCACCCCGGTCAACGCCGCCCGGACCACCTCCAGCCGCGCGGCCGCCTCGGGTTTGCGACGGCTCCACCGCACCGCCGGCGGCGGCCCGCTGCTCTCCTCGGACGGCGACGGCAGGTCCGCGGTGGTGCGCCCCGCCGCCAGGGCGTCCAGCCAGGTTTGGGCCGAACGGCGCTGTTTGGGGCCGCCGAAGACCGGCAGCGCGGTCAGCGCGTCGACGGTCTTGGGGTCTTCCCTAACCGCGGCGATGATCGCCGAATCCGGCAGGATCCGGCTGGGGGCGACGTCGCGGCGGGCGGCCATCCGGTCGCGGGCCAGCCACATCTCGCGGACCTGCGCCAGGGCGCGGCGGTCGCGGATCTTGTGGATGCCGGAGGTGCGGCGCCACCGGTCACGGCGGGTCGGCGATCCGGTGAACCCCATCACGTGTTCGAATTCCTGTGCCGCCCAATCGGTTTTGTTCTGCTCGGCCAGCACGCCGGCGATCGCGTCGCGCAGCTCGATGAGCACCTCGACGTCCAGGGCCGCGTAGTTCAGCCAGGCCGGCGGCAACGGCCGCTTGGACCAGTCGGCCGCGCCGTGCCCCTTGGCCAGGCCCAGACCGAGCAGCCGGGACACCATCGTCGCCAGGTTCACCCGCTCGAACCCGGCCAGCCGGCCGGCCAGCTCGGTGTCATACAGCGCCGGCGGGCGCAGTCCCAGCTCGGCCAGGCACGGCAGATCCTGGTCGGCGGCGTGCAGGATCCACTCGTCGGTGCCCAGCACCTCGGCCAGCGGCGCCAGCACGGTCGACGGGTCGCCGCCGTGGTTGACCGGGTCGATGAGCACCGTCCCGGCCCCGGCCCGTCGGATCTGGATCAGGTAGGCGCGGTTGGAGTAGCGGAACCCCGACGCGCGTTCGGCGTCGACGGCAAACGGGCCCTTCCCGCCCGCCAGCGCCTCGGCGGCGTCGGCGATGTCACTGGGATACACCGAAACAGGGGGCACACCGCCGGCCGGGGCGGTCAGCGGTGTGGCTTCGGGGTCGGCGTCCGCCTGGATGTCGGGTTCGGGGGCCATCGGTCAGGCGCGGGATCGCGAACCCAGCTCGGTGACGCCCACCGGTGGCAGTCCCGCGGCATGCTCGAGCACCACGCAGAACGCCTGCACATGCGTGGCCAGCTCCAGGTCCGTCGCGGTCCACGATGCGCGCAGCTCCAGCTGATGGGCCCGCGGCGGCCCGGAGATGTCGCCGTAGCGCACCGAGGTGGTCGCGGTGACCGTCCCGCCGAGGGCGGTGTGCTGGTTCGGGCATTCGGCCAGGGCCTCGACCAGCCAACTCCACGCCACTTCCGGCAGCAGCGGGTCGACGGCCTCGCTGGGATCCAGATCGGCCTGGATGTAGGCCACCAGGCGCATGGTGCCGTCCCAGGCGTCGGACCCCTCCGGGTCGTGCAGCAGGATCAGCCGGCCGAACGCGTCACCCTCGGACTGCTCGGGAACCACCTCGGTGGCGGGGTGGCGGACCTCGGCGCCCAGGGCGTAGCTGAACGGCGCCAGCCGCTGCGGCGGGCGGATCGGGCCCAGCTCGATCTCCCGTCGCACCGTCGCGGCATTCATCGCCACGACGGCGTCGCGGAACTCGGCCGGTTCGACAGCGGTCACGAAAACGACGCTAGCCGCTCGCGCCCGTCCGGCGGCGCAGGCGCGCCGGGCTCATGGCAGCATTGCAGGCGATGACTACCCGACGTGAGCTGCCCGGATCGCCCTATCTGGCCGCGGTCGCCGGCCGCCGTCCCGCGCACACCCCGGTGTGGTTTATGCGCCAGGCGGGCCGGTCGCTGCCCGAGTACCGCGCCCTGCGGGCCAACCACCGCATGCTGGACGCCTGCTTCGACCCCGACCTGGTCACCGAGATCACCCTGCAGCCGATTCGCCGGCACGGCGTGGACGCGGCGATCCTGTTCTCCGACATCGTCGTTCCGCTGCGCGGCGCCGGTATCGACCTGGACATCGTGCCCGACGTGGGGCCGGTGATCGCCCACCCGGTGCGCACCGGCGCCGACGTCGCCGCGCTGGGCCGCCTCGACCCCGCGTCGATGGTCCCGGTGACCACCGCCGTCGGGCAGCTCGTCGGCGAACTCGGCCAGGTGCCGCTGATCGGTTTCGCCGGCGCGCCGTTCACCCTGGCCTCCTACCTGGTCGAAGGCGGACCCAGCCGCCACCACGAGCGGACCAAGGCGATGATGCTGGGCGAGCCGGCGACCTGGCACGCGCTGATGGAGGCGCTGACCGACATCACCATCGGGTTCCTGCAACTGCAGATCGATGCCGGTGTGGACGCGCTGCAGCTGTTCGACTCCTGGGCCGGCACCCTGTCGCTGGCCGACTACCGCAGTTACGTTCTGCCGCACAGCAGCCGGGTGTTCGCCGCGCTGGCCGGTGCCGGGGTGCCGATGACACACTTCGGGGTGGGTACCGCCGAGCTGCTCGGTGCGATGTCGGAGGCGCTGGGCTCGATCCCGGCGGGCATGGTCGGCGTCGACTGGCGCACCTCGCTGACCGCGGCCGCCGGCCGCGTCGGGCCCGGCCGGGCCCTGCAGGGCAACCTGGACCCGGTGGCGCTGCTGGCCGGCTGGCCGGTCGTCGAACCCGCCGCCCGCGCCGTGTACGACGACGGCCGGTCCGCGCTGGCCGCCGGTGCCGCCGGACATGTCTTCAACCTGGGCCACGGGGTGCTGCCGGCCACCGACCCCGGCGTGCTGACCGAGCTGGTGTCGCTGGTGCACACGCTGTGACACCCGCCCGGTATGGTCGCGGGCGGTCCCGGCTTCCCCTCGGCTCCGCGGCCACTCGCTCCGCTCCCGTCCACTCCTCCGAGCCTCGCCGAACCGCCCGGTATGCCGTGATCGGCGGTGGTATCTCGGGTCTCACGGCGGCCTACCGGCTGCGCCGGGCGGCCGGCGCGGGCACCCGGATCACCCTGTTCGACCCGGCCGACCGGCTCGGCGGCATCCTGCGGACCGAGACGCTGGCCGGCCAGGTCATGGACATCGGCGCCGAGGCGTTCGTCGTGCGCCGCCCGGAGGTGCCGGCGCTGCTGGCCGAACTCGGCCTGGCCGACCGGGTTCGCACACCCACCGGCGTGCGGCCCCTGCTCTACAGCCAGGCCCGGCTGCACCCGCTGCCGGCCGGCACCGTCAACGGCCTGCCGTCGTCGGCGGCCTGCATGACCGGCCTGGTCGACGCGGACACCCTGGCCCGGCTGTCGGCCGAACCGAACCGGCCGCTGAGCTGGAGCCCGGGTGCGGACGCGACCGTCGCCGAGTTCGTCGGCGACCGGTTCGGTCCCCAGGTCGTCGACCGGTCCGTCGACCCGATGATCTCCGGCGTCTACGCGGGATCGGCGGCCAGCATCGGCATCCGGTCGGCGGTGCCGGCCGTCGTCGCGGAACTGGACCGCGGCGCACCGAGCCTGACCGCCGCGGTTCGCGCCGTGCTGCCCCCGGGCGCGCCCGGACCGGTGTTCGGCGCCATCGACGGCGGCTACCGGGTACTGCTGGACGCGCTGGTCGCCGCCTCGGCCGCGACCTGGGTGCCGACGGCCGTCGAGCGGATCGAGCCGGACGGCGCGGGCTGGCTGGTGGTCGACGACGAGGGCGCCGCGCACCGCGCCGACGGCGTCGTGGTGGCCACCGGGGCTACGCCGGCCGCGGCGCTGCTGCACCGCGCAGCCCCGGCCGCCGCGGCCGCCGCACTCCGGGTACCGGTGGCCTCATCGGTGGTCGTCGGCCTGGCCCTGCCCGGTGGCACCCCGCTGCCCGCGCAGTCCGGGGTGCTGGTTGGGGCGGGAGAAGTGTTGCACGCCAAGGCGATAACGCTGTCCACCCGGAAATGGGGGCCGACCGGGAACGTCGAGCTGGTGCGGCTGTCCTTCGGACGGTTCGGCGACACCGTCGCGGCGAGCACCTCCGACGAGCGGCTGCTGGACTGGGCGCGCGCGGACCTTCAGACGGTGTTCGGCCTGCGGGTCGACCCCGCCGAGTCGATCATCGCCCGTTGGATCGACGCCATGCCGCAATACGGTCCCGGGCACGCGCAGCTGGTATCCGCGCTGCGCGCCGGTCTGCCGCCGGGCCTGGCGGTAGCCGGCAACTACCTCGACGGCGTCGGGGTACCCGGCTGCCTGGTGGCCGCCGGGCGGGCCGCGGCGGCGCTGGTCACCGGGTAGGCGGCTGCCGGCTTTACCGCCGTGGCAGCATGGGGATATGGCCCGTCTGGATTACGAAGCACTCAACGCCGCCACCCGCTACATGATGATCTCGGTGTTCGCCGTCGAACCCGGTGCGCTCGACGACAACCGGGCCGAGGCCATCGGCGACGTCACCGCCTTCTTCAAACAGCGCGAGGACGACGGCGTGGTGCTGCGCGGGCTCTACGACGTGGCCGGTATGCGCGCGGACGCCGACTACATGATGTGGACGCACGCCGAACGCATCGAGGACCTGCAGGCCACTTACACGGGCCTGCGCCGCACCCTGCTCGGCCGGGTCAGCGAACCGGTGTGGAGTGTGGCCGCCCTGCACCGGCCCGCGGAGTTCAACAAGAGCCACATCCCGGCGTTCGTGGCGGGGGAGCCGGCCGGTGACTACATCTGCGTGTACCCGTTCGTGCGGTCCCTGGAGTGGTACCTGTTGCCGGATGACGAGCGGCGCCGGATGCTCGTCGAACACGGCATGGGCGGGCGTGACTACCCGGACGTGCGCGCCAACACCGTTCCCGCGTTCGCCCTCGGCGACTACGAGTGGATCCTGGCGTTCGAGGGACCCGAGCTGGCCCGCATCGTTGAACTGATGTGGAAACTGCGCTACACCGACGCCCGCCGGCACGCTCGCGAGGAGACTCCGTTCTTCACCGGGCCGCGGCGCAGCGTCGAGGACCTGATCAACAACCTGGCCTGAGCGCGCCTTGGCCGAACTCCATCGGGATCGCCGCCGGGCGCTGTCGTTCGGCGCGATCGCCGACGCCTATGACCGGTTGCGGCCCCGCTACGCCGACGCGCTCATCGACGCGATCGCCGGTCCCGGGATGACCGCTCTGGACGTCGGTGCGGGCACCGGCATCCTGTCTCGGCAACTGCGTGAACGTGGCGTCGACGTGCTGGCGGTGGAACCCGATCCGGGGATGGCCGGTGTGGTCCAGCGCGCCGGCATCCCGGTGGAGGTGGCGACGTTCGAGGAGTGGGATGACCGCGGCCGCGCCTTCGACCTGGTGACCTTCGGGCAGTCGTTCCACTGGGTGGACGCCGAGGTGGCGGTGCCGAGGCTGGCTGGGCTGGTTCGTCAGCCGGGCAGGGTGGTGCTGCTGTGGAACAAGCTGCGTCCCAGCAGTCCGTCGAACGACGAATTGCGTGCCGCCAGCCCGGATTACGTCAACGTCGACGCCGTCAGCTCGGACCCGTCGCAGGCCGATGCCGCACTGGCCGAATTGCGCGGTCGGTTCACCGCCGCGGGGTTCTCGGTGACCGAGCGCGAGGACTCCTGGACCGAGACCCAGCCGGGCGAGCACTGGCTCGACCTGATCTTCACCTATTCGGCGCACTCGACGCTGCCCGAGGACCGCCGGGCCGCCCTGCGCGCGGCGCTCGCCGAGGTGATCGGCGAGCGCGACGTCACCATCGCCGCCTCGACGATCGCGCTGATCGCCCAGCGGTAGCCCGCCGCGCAGCAGGTGAGCGGCGCGGCTATGGCGCGGCGGGAACCAGCGTGAGACAAATCGAATTGATGCAATACCGCTGGTCGGTGGGCGTGGGATACCCCTCACCGGCGAAGACGTGGCCGAGGTGGCTGTGGCAGGAGGCGCACAGCACCTCCGTGCGGCGCATGCCCATGGTGTCGTCGGGCCGCAGGATCACCGCATCGGAGTGCGACGGGTCGAAGAACGACGGCCAGCCGCAGTGCGAGTCGAACTTCTCGGTGCTGCGGAACAATTCGGCGCCGCAGGCCCGGCAGTTGTAGACGCCCTCGGTGTGGGTGTTGGTGTACTCGCCGACCCCGGGCCGCTCCGTACCCGCCCGGCGCAGCACGGCGAACTCCTGGGGAGTCAGCTTTTCGCGCCAGTCGTCGTCGGACAGTTGGACCTTGGCCGGGGGAAGTTCGTCGAGAGGCATCACCCCAGGTTACCGCTGCCCCGACGTCAGTAATTCCGCGGTGAAATATCGCCCTTAGATTCATATGGTCATTGCAACGTCCCTGTTCAGGAAGGTTGCGTATGACTCCGGCTTATCCGCGTGCGATGCGGCGAGAGTTTTTCGATCGGGTGTGCCTGGGCGCGACGCTTCGTGAGGCCGGGTACCAGGTTGGCGTGTCAATCCAGACCGGTTGGAGGTGGTGGGATGAAGCTGGGTCGATGCCCTTGCGATGCGGAACGGGTTCGGCCACGGGTCTGGCTGAGCCTGGTGATCCTGACAGGCCAGGTGGGTATGGGCATCGACTCAGCCTCGATGAGCGCATCGCGATCATGCGCGGCCGCGACGCTGGGCAGACGTATCAGGAGATTGCTGAGAAGATCGGCCGTGACCGTAGCGTCGTGTGGCGCGAGGTACAGCGCAACCGCAACGCCGACGGCGATTACCACGCTGGGATGGCACATTCTCGTGCTGCCCTGAAAGCCAAGCGGCCCAAGGAATTCAAGCTTCAAGACCGCGCATTGTGCGCCCAGATCGAAAACTGGATGGACGACGGGTGGAGTCCGAAGCTGATCGCCGATGTGTTGGCCCGCGACCACCCGGATGACAAGCTGGCGCAGGTGAGCCACGAAACGATCTACCAGTGCCTCTACGTGCAGGGACGGGGCCAGCTGCGCGCTGATCTGAACAAGTGCCTGTCGACTAAACGTGCCGCGCGCAAGTCCCGGGGACATCAGGAGCGCCGCGGCAAGTTCCACGATGTGTACACCATCCGCGACCGCCCGGCCGAAGCCGAAGACCGGGCGGTACCCGGGCATTGGGAAGGTGATCTGATCCTGGGGGAAGGAGTGCGCCAGCGCGATCGGCACGCTGGTGGAGCGCAGCACCCGGTTCACGATCCTGCTGCACCTGCCGGTCGACCACACCGCAGAGTCAGTGGCCACGACGATGATCGAGGCCATGAGCGACCTGCCCCAGCATCTGCGTCGCACCATCACCTGGGACCGAGGCGCGGAGATGGCTCGCTGGCGCGACATCGACATGCAGCTGCAGGCCCCGGTCTACTTCTGCGATCCGCATTCACCGTGGCAGCGCGGCAGCAACGAGAACACCAACCGACTGCTGCGGCACTGGTTCGAAAAGGGCGCTGACCTGTCGAAATTCACCAAGGCCGACCTCAAGCGGGTCCAGGACACCCTCAACAAACGACCCCGGCCCACCCTCGACCTCGACACCCCCGCCCAACGGCTCGCCGCCCTGCTCAACGACGCCGCCTGACCCCGGGCAACCAAGGCCCACCCACGGCTCGCCGCGAGTGGCTCAGAAAGGCCGCTTGCCGGGTGCCAGGGGAGGCGCGGAACCGACGGCCGGCTCCCAGTCCTTGAAGTCATCGGGCCAGAGGCTGGTGCGGCTGGACTCGTCGTAGAAGCCAGACTCCTCGCCACCGCGGAGCATCTCGGCGTTGCGCCGTGCACGTTCCTCAGCATCGGGCACCCCAAGACACGCGTACGGGTGCTCGGCCATCAAGTGATGACTCCCTTGCCGCCGCCCTTGCACGCGCCCAGCGTATGCCCAATCACCGGCCCTTGATCACCACGAGAGCAGCGATGTTGCACTAACCGCTTGACAATGCCGCCGGAAAATCGCCATGCGCTTACCGGCGCCGGAACTCGGGGGCTGGCCACGGCCCGGGCCGACACGGTTCTCCTACGCTCGCTCGCGACGCCCAGGCCTTTGCCAACCTGCCCAGAATCGCGGCCTCACCGTCGTGGCGCGTCACCCGGATGACGATCCACCCCATCTCGCGCATCGCATCGATCCGCCAGATGTCGTGGCGAAGCCGCTCGATATCGGTGTGGTGCAGGCCCTCGTATTCGTAGGCGATCTTCTTGTCGCGCCAACCTCCGTCGGCGTGGCCGATCAGCATCCCGAACTCGTTGTGGATGGGGCACTGCGCCTCCGGCCAGGGGTAGCCCGCGGTGAGGAAGAGCAGCCGCAGCCAGGTCTCCTTCGGCGACTCCGCGCCCGGGTCCACCAACGCGAGTGCCTCGCGCGCCCGGACGATCCCTTTGCGACCGCCGTACCGGGGCAGGGCCGCAGTCAGCCCCTCGCGGGTCAGCCGGGTTGCCCGGGCGAGCGCGTCGATGGCGGGGATCGACGGCGTCGCCCCACGCGACGATCCCCCGCTCTGGGTGGTGGTTGCCGTCGTCGATATAGGCCGGTCGGCTCGGATCGATCCACCGTGCTCCGTGGAGTGCGGCCGCGGAGAAGCCTGCCAGCACGCCGCGGCGCCGCGATCGCACCCACGCAGCCCTGGCGCGCAGCACCGCCGTGGGCCGTATGTCGACACCGACGTAGATCCCCTTGTGGATGGCCCGGAATCGGGTTCGCAGCCGGTGCCGCGTCAGCTGCCCGGCGGCGAGGGCCTCGGCACCGATGAATGGTTCCTCCATGCCCGGAATTTTGCTCTCGGCATCCGGTTGTCACACTTCACCGATCAGCGGCGGTGGAGATCCTGGCGTCCGCGCTGGACGCCAGTAAGCCTGTGGCGAAAAATCGCCGGCATTGTCAAGCGGTTAGTGCAACATCGCTGCTCTCGTGGTGATCAAGGGCCGGTGATTGGGCATACGCTGGGCGCGTGCAAGGGCGGCGGCAAGGGAGTCATCACTTGATGGCCGAGCACCCGTACGCGTGTCTTGGGGTGCCCGATGCTGAGGAACGTGCACGGCGCAACGCCGAGATGCTCCGCGGTGGCGAGGAGTCTGGCTTCTACGACGAGTCCAGCCGCACCAGCCTCTGGCCCGATGACTTCAAGGACTGGGAGCCGGCCGTCGGTTCCGCGCCTCCCCTGGCACCCGGCAAGCGGCCTTTCTGAGCCACTCGCGGCGAGCCGTGGGTGGGCCTTGGTTGCCCGGGGTCAGGCGGCGTCGTTGAGCAGGGCGGCGAGCCGTTGGGCGGGGGTGTCGAGGTCGAGGGTGGGCCGGGGTCGTTTGTTGAGGGTGTCCTGGACCCGCTTGAGGTCGGCCTTGGTGAATTTCGACAGGTCAGCGCCCTTTTCGAACCAGTGCCGCAGCAGTCGGTTGGTGTTCTCGTTGCTGCCGCGCTGCCACGGTGAATGCGGATCGCAGAAGTAGACCGGGGCCTGCAGCTGCATGTCGATGTCGCGCCAGCGAGCCATCTCCGCGCCTCGGTCCCAGGTGATGGTGCGACGCAGATGCTGGGGCAGGTCGCTCATGGCCTCGATCATCGTCGTGGCCACTGACTCTGCGGTGTGGTCGACCGGCAGGTGCAGCAGGATCGTGAACCGGGTGCTGCGCTCCACCAGCGTGCCGATCGCGCTGGCGCACTCCTTCCCCAGGATCAGATCACCTTCCCAATGCCCGGGTACCGCCCGGTCTTCGGCTTCGGCCGGGCGGTCGCGGATGGTGTACACATCGTGGAACTTGCCGCGGCGCTCCTGATGTCCCCGGGACTTGCGCGCGGCACGTTTAGTCGACAGGCACTTGTTCAGATCAGCGCGCAGCTGGCCCCGTCCCTGCACGTAGAGGCACTGGTAGATCGTTTCGTGGCTCACCTGCGCCAGCTTGTCATCCGGGTGGTCGCGGGCCAACACATCGGCGATCAGCTTCGGACTCCACCCGTCGTCCATCCAGTTTTCGATCTGGGCGCACAATGCGCGGTCTTGAAGCTTGAATTCCTTGGGCCGCTTGGCTTTCAGGGCAGCACGAGAATGTGCCATCCCAGCGTGGTAATCGCCGTCGGCGTTGCGGTTGCGCTGTACCTCGCGCCACACGACGCTACGGTCACGGCCGATCTTCTCAGCAATCTCCTGATACGTCTGCCCAGCGTCGCGGCCGCGCATGATCGCGATGCGCTCATCGAGGCTGAGTCGATGCCCATACCCACCTGGCCTGTCAGGATCACCAGGCTCAGCCAGACCCGTGGCCGAACCCGTTCCGCATCGCAAGGGCATCGACCCAGCTTCATCCCACCACCTCCAACCGGTCTGGATTGACACGCCAACCTGGTACCCGGCCTCACGAAGCGTCGCGCCCAGGCACACCCGATCGAAAAACTCTCGCCGCATCGCACGCGGATAAGCCGGAGTCATACGCAACCTTCCTGAACAGGGACGTTGCAATGACCATATGAATCTAAGGCCGGAAAATCGCCCTGGGCTTACTGACGGGGGGAAGTTGAGGGCGTGTTCTCTGGTACGTCCGCATCCTCGGGAGGGGCCGTCATCCACGGCGGGTCGATACCGTCATCGAGCCGGCCGGCCTCCTTGGCGTCCAGATACCGGAAGAACAGGACGCAGAACACCACCACCATCAGCAGCGACCAGCCGTAGGTGATCTTCATATACTCCAAGAACCGGCCCGTGGTCGGCCAGCGCCACATCAGCCAGCGATCCATCGTCATGAAGCCGTACACCGCCAACCACGAGGGCCAGTTGCGCAGCACCGAATTCGGCAGCACCACTGTCATCAGGAACGGGAACAGCATCATCGAGTAGTAGCCCTGCGCCAGCGACAACACCAGCCACGACGTGGTCAGCAGCACCCCCGACGAGGTCAGCATCCAGAAGCGCTGATCACGCTCGCGGTAATACCGATACAGCAGCCACAGACTGACCGCGCCCAGCACGACGAACAGCAGCCGCAGCCCCAGCAGCATCGCGTGCGGCAAGCCGTAGTAGATGCCGTTGCCGGTGATCGACGAGTTGAAATAGTCCCGCGTCTGGAAGATGTAGGGCACGGTGTTGTGGACGAAGCCCATCGGGTCCGCCGACAGCGGCCATGCCACCGCGTTGAACACCACCGGCACCCCCAACGCCGCGACCAGAGGCCGCCACTGCCGGTTGAGCAACGGCAGCAGCAGCAACACGATCAGAACCGGCTTGAGCACCAACGTCAGACCGATCGCGACACCGGCCAGCCACTGGCCGCGGTTGGTGCCCCGCAGCAACCAGGTGAAGAACAGCACCTCGGCCAGCAGCACACAGCCGTTGACGTTGGTGAACACCAGGGTGTTGGTCACCGATTCGGTGCAAAACATAGCCAGCAGCAGCGCCGGCAGTGCCACCGAACTCAGCCGGAATCCGAAGAGTCGCACCAGCACACACGCCGCGACGATGATCGCGACGGTATTGATGGCGATGAACCAGTTGCGCGACGCGAACTCCGGCAGGAAGCCGAACGGGGCCAGCAGCAGCGTTCCGCCCGGCGGATACAGGTAGTGCGGGTCGACGTAGTTGAAGTGCTCGTTGTAGATGACGATGCTGCGTCGGAAATTCGACACCGCCCGGTACACCGGGGCGAAGTCATTGGTCACCGCGCCCCAGGTGGACAGCACGTAGGCGCGGTGGATGATCGACATGATGGCAAGCGGCCAGAGCGCCAAGCGCACCACGCTCGCGGTGTCCATCGGGGTGGTGCGCGGCCGGAACGGGGCCAACAGGGTTCTTCGCACCGACATGGGTTTCGAATCGGCAGCCGTCACGTCCGCACCGTACACCGCGGCGCGGGCGGGCCCGTGTCAGGCGGGGCAGAACGTGTCGGTGTCGGGCAGCTTCCCGTCACCGATGTAGCTCAGCGCCGAATTCATGGCGCAGCCCGAGTTCACGATGGCGCCATTGCCGATGCCCTGCCACATCACCCGTCGGTTGCCGGCGCCGGCGTTGATCACCGCCGCCGCGGTGGCGGCCACCCCGTCGGATCCGATGACCGGGTTGTTGGCCACCCCCAGCAGCAGTACGTCGACCTTGAGTTCCTTGGGCTCCTCGGGCACCGAACCGCTGGGCCAGTTCAGGCACTTGACCAGGTCGAGAGCGGTGACGGCACCGGTCTGCGGATACTTCTTGCCCCAGGCGACGACGAGCTCGCGGACCCGGTCGGGCGTCGGGCGGTTCAGTGCGTCCGAGCAACGGTTGATGAACGCCCCGTCGTCGGAGCGGGCCTCGGCGGCCTGCACCAGGGCATCCAGCCCTCCGGGGTCACCGTTGCGGGCGGCGGCCAGGGCGTTGGCCAGCCGGACGGTGTTCTCCGGACCGGTGCCCACCGGGTAGCCCAGCGCGTCGACGATCGCGCTGACCAGTGCGGCCGCGGACACGCCGCCCGGGCCGCGGCCGTGCTGCGCGTCGGTGATCAGCGCGCTGACGGCGCCCTTCGGGTCCGGTCCCAGGGCGCAGTTGACGGCCGCGCACTGGGTGGCGAATGCATTGATGGAGGCCTGGGCACCCGCGGCGGACTGCTCGGCGGCGGCCTCGGCGCTGATCGCCAGCGGCAGCGGCGAGTCGAGCACCAGCCGGGCCACCTTGTCCGGATGCGCGGAGGCGTAGCTGAGCGCCACCTGGGCCCCGTTGCCGACGCCGATCAGCGCCAGCGCCGGAACATCCCAGGTGCTGCGCAGCTTCTCCAGGTCTTCGGCGGCGTGGGCGTTGTTGTACGCCGAATCTCCGGGGGAGATGGTGTCGGTGCAGTTGGTGGTGGCGGTCATGGTGACGGCGCCGAGCTTGGCCACCGGGTCGTCGCCGGACTCGAACTGGGCCTGGTCGAACATCTCGGCGCGCTCGAACGGATCCCGGCAGGTCACCGCCTGGGACCGGCCGGTGCCGCGACGGTCGAGGGCGACCACCGGATGGCTCTTGAGGATGTCGGTGCCGCTGCGGGTCAGCCATACCGGCAGCTGTTCGGAACTGGGCAGATCCGAGCCGGTGGTGAACACGACCGGGCCGGCGTCAGCGGGGGTCTGGGCCGATCGGGCGCGCACCGCACCCATGGTGATCTGGCCCTTGGTGCCGTTGATCGGGTCCAGTGGCGCCTCGAAGGTGGCGCACTCCAGGGTGACGCCGGCCGGAGCCCCGGTGACGGTCGGGCCGGTGCACGGGCCCCAGGACAAATCGTTGTTGGGCGGGGTGATCCCCGGGGGGCCCGGCGGGGGAGTGTCGGTGTGCTGGACCTGGGCACCATGGCCGCCGGAGTCGGTGGCGTATTCCGGCGCGACGGTCAGCCCGGGGGCGCACGCGGTGGCCAGCAGTACCGCGGCGAACACGGCGGGCGGGAGGACGGCCCGTCGGGCGCGGCGACTCATGCTGCCAGCCTAGCGAGGGTGTCGCAGACCCTCATGCACGTACATAGCGGGTGTAGAGGTAGCCGGCGTCGTCGGCGATCAGGTGAGCCCGGGTGTAGCCGGCGTCGATCTGGCCGGGACCGGTGGCGATGCGCCGGGCCGAGCCGCCGACCAGCGTCGGCGCGATCGTCAGGCACAGTTCGTCGAGCCGGTCGGATTCGATGAACGCCGCATGCAGCGTCGGGCCGCCCTCGGTCAACACCCGCAGCAGGTCCTTGGCCGCGAGCCGGTCGAGCACCACCCCCAGGTCGACGGTTGCGGTGTCCCGGTCCGAGCAGGACAGCACGTCGGCGACTCCGGACAGTCGGCTGCGGGTGTCGACGGCGACGTCGGCGCTGGTCAACACGATCGGGGTGACCTCGGAGGCGGTGAACACCTTCATGTCCCGGTCCAGCCGGCCACTCGCCGTGACGATCGCGATCGGCGGCAGCTCCGCCTGACCGCGCCGCTGCCGGGCGGCCCGGGCTGCCGCCGAGAGCACCGCGCCGCCGTAGTGCTCCATCCGGACGGTGCCCGCGCCGACGAGCACCACGTCGGCCAGTTCGCGCAGCACCTTGAACAGCGCCCGGTCTCCGGGGCCGGCGAGACCGCCGGAGACGCCGTCGAGGGTGGCGCCGCCATCGAGGCTGGTGATGAAGTTGGACCGCACCCAGCAGCGGGACAGCGGCTCGGGGTAGGCGTAGAGGTCCGGCAGTGCGTCGGGCGAGACGGTGTCGGTATCGCCGAGCAGTGTGAGTTTCGTCCCAGCGTCAGGTTCGGCCACAGGAAAGATTGCAGCACGTCGATACAGTTCTGGCCATGCCCGCTCCCGCCCACCTGACAGATCGGCACCCCACGGTTTCCCCGGAGCGGCTGATAGCCGGGCTGGTTCCGCCGCCCACATTCGCCGATGTGAGCTTCGACAGCTACCGCCCGGATCCCGGCGAGCCGACCCAGGCCGCCGCCGTCGGGTTCTGCCGCCGGTTCTGTGAGGAGGCCGCCAAACAGCGCGAGGGCAAGCGCAAGATGTTCGGCAAGCGTGAGCCCGGCACCGGCGTCGGTCTGTACCTCGACGGCGGGTTCGGCGTCGGTAAGACCCACCTGCTGGCGTCCATCTACTACACGCTGGCCGCCGGCCCGGCGCCCGCGGCGTTCGCGACGTTCGGCGAGCTCACCCAGCTGGCCGGGGTGTTCGGCTTCACCGAGTGCATCGACCTACTCGCCGACTACGCCGTGGTGTGCATCGACGAATTCGAGCTCGACGACCCGGGCAACACCACGCTGGTGTCCCGGATGCTGTCGCAACTGGTCGAGCGCGGGGTGTCGATCGCGGCGACGTCGAACACCCTGCCCGAGCAGCTCGGCGAGGGCCGCTTCGCCGCGCAGGACTTCATGCGGGAGATCAACACACTGTCGGCGATCTTCACCACCGTGCGCATCGAGGGCCCGGACTACCGGCACCGCGGACTGCCGCCGGCGCCTGAACCGCTGAGCGACGACGAGGTGACCGCCCGCGCCGCCGCCGTCGACGCGGCGACGCTCGACGACTTCGACGCGCTGTGCGCGCACCTGGCGACCATGCACCCGTCGCGCTACCTGGCGCTGATCGAAGGGGTGTCGGCGGTGTTCATCACCGGCGTGCACGCGCTGGACGACCAGAGCGTGGCGCTGCGGCTGGTGGCCCTCACCGACCGGCTCTATGACGCGGGCATTCCCGTGGTGGCGTCGGGGGAGAAGCTGGACACCATCTTCAGCCCGGAGATGCTGGCGGGCGGGTACCGCAAGAAGTATCTGCGCGCCACGTCGCGCTTGCTCGCCCTGACCGCCGCGGGGATGGAGCTGCCGGGGCCGGCATAGCGGGCGGTCAGCTTCCGGGGGTGCCGATGATGGTCAGGGTGCTCGACTTGTTGTTGGCCACGTAGATCCTGTGTTGGGCGGTATCGACGACGACGCCCAGCGGGTCGGTGGTGTCGATGGTCCGCAGGCTGCGCTGTTGGGCAGGCTGCACGATAGTGACGACGTTCGCGTACGGGTTGGTGGCGAACATCAGGCCGTATTCGGGGTCATAGGCTTGGTAGAACAGGTCACGGGGAAGGTAGAAGTCGTTACCGGAACGGCCCGCGACGTCGACGACGCACATGTTGCTGCCGCTGAGGCCGATGGGATTTCCGGCCCCGTCGAAGATCATTGCGCTCAGTCCTCTGCAGTCGATCGGGAAGTCCGCGATTTCCTCTCCCGAGGTGGAGTCGAGCACCGTGAACGCGGTGTTGTACGAACCACTGCCGGTGGAATAGCTGTAGTAGGCGCGGTGACGCTCGCCATCGACGCCGATACCGTCGAATGAGGCGTCACCCGAGGTCGGCACGGTGAACAGCGGCTGCCGGGTGTTGGTGTCGACAACGGAGAGGGTATTGCCGGACCGTGGGACAACCCAAAGTTGATGATTGACGGCATCGACGACGAAGTCATCCCAACGCCCGCTTGTCGCGATGGATCCAACGACGCTTCTGGTCTTCAGGTCGATAACGGCGATTTCCGTGGAATTCGCGCCGGTGGCATGGGTGACGAACAGTGATCCCGCTCCGGGATCGATGCCGACGGCTCCCAGGTCGCCTCCGACGGGGATCGTCGCAACGACGGACTGGGCGTTGACATCGACAACGGAGATGGTCTTCTCGGAGTCGTCGTATCCGGTCCCTGTCGCGCCGGAAACGGTGTACACCAACCCGGTGCCCGGGTCGTACACGACCCCGTGCGGGCGCTTGCCGACCGGGATCACGGCGAGCACCTGCAACCCATTGGCGAAATCGGTGATCCGCTTGGCTTCCCGCTCTGCGGTGTAATTCCGCCAGAACGCGATGCCGCCGGCCGCCAGCGCGATGACCACCACGACGGCGGCGCCGGCGATCAGCCGTTTCTTCAGCTTGGGTGAAAGCGGCTTGCGTTCCTTGGGCTTTCGCGGTGGGCGGGGAGGCGGGCCGTACATCGGCGGCCCGAACGGTGGCTGCCCGAACGGGGGTTGCCCGTACGCCCCGGGTGGTCCGTAGCCGGGAGGTGCCTGGTATCCGGGTTGCGAGTAGCCCGGGTACTGGCCCTCGGGATAGCGGGCGGGCGGCGGGTAGCCGCCGGGTCCGGGTGGTTGTGGCCCGTAGCCGTACGGCGTGCCCGTCATCTCGTATTCCCCCTGAAAACTCCGGCCGCCGAAATTCCCGACCGGTCACCGGACTTGCTGCTCGTACCCTACCGATCGCCGCGCGCGAGATCCGAGCGGTCGGGCCAGCACGAAGTCCTGCTCGACGTGCCCGCCGAGGGCAAAGGTGCGGGTGCCGCAGACGGTGAAGCCGCTCTTGCGGTAGAACGCCTGCGCGCGGGCGTTGCGCTGATTGACCCCGAGCCAGACGGAGGCCAACCCGTCGTAGCGGGCGGCGTCGATCGCGGCTGCCATCAGCGCCGTGGCCACCCCGGAACCGTGCGCGTCGGCGCGCACGTACATCTTCGACAGTTCCATCGTCGGCCGTCCGGGAACCGACTGTGCCACAACCGGATCGGTGGGCTCGCCGCGGATCAGCATGGTGTATCCGAGGATTCGGTCACCGGAGCGGGCGGCCAGCACGGTGCAGTCGGCATCGGCCAGATAGCCGGCGAAGTGCTCGGCGCCGAGGTGGGTGGCGATGTACCCGGCGACGTCGTCGTCGGGAACCGTTGGGGGACAGGCCAACGGGAACGTCTCAGCGGCCAGTTCGGCCAGCGCCGCCACGTCGTCGATCCCGGCGGGGCCGACGGTCACCGGGCCTACAGATCCCACTGGGCCAGGTGGAACCCGGTCTGCCGATCGGTCAGCACCACGTGGTTGACCAGATCGCGGTAGCAGTCCCAGAACACATAGCCGGTCACCGTCGACCCCTGCGGGGCGTTGAGCAACGCGTACTGCAGCGCGTCGGGGGCATCGCTGTTGCGCGGCTGGTACGCGTCACCGGTCGGGGTCACCCCGTTGAAGACGAACGTCGTCGCCATCGAATGCGGGTGCGGAACCTTGACGGCCTGGATCACCACCCGGGCCTTCCACACCTCCTCGCGCGGCCACTTCGGCGGGTTCCCGAAGCCCGGCGGCACCTCGGACTGCTCGACGCTGACGACGGTGACGTCGGCGACGATGCCCTGGGCGTCGTTGACGACGCGCAACGTGTCGGCGAGGTGCCCGATCGGGGCGTCGGTGGCAGTGGCGGTCCCGGCGCCCAGCGTCGCCGCGACGGTGGCGAGCGTGATCAACAGGGACAGACAGCGTCGGCGCATGTCAGGGATGATCCCACAACCCGGCCGGGGTGTCCGGCGACCGCCGGTGATCCGCCGAGCCGTGGCGCCGGCGAAGCGGCGTTAGGATCACCGCGCCGGTCCGCGTCCGGCGGTTGAAGGAGGCTGGCTGATGGCACCGACGGCCGCGCAGGTCGCCCCGGCGACCGTCGAGCAGACGCTGAGCCTGCTGGGCGCCACCGCCGACGGCCTGACCGGCGCCGAAGCTCAGGCCCGGCTGCAGCAGTACGGCCCGAACGCCGTCCGCACCCACCGGGTCAGCGCCCTGGCCGTGCTGGGCCGCCAACTGCACAGCGCGGTGTTGGGGCTGCTGGCTGCCACCGCCGTCGTGTCGTTCTTCCTCGGTGACAGCACCCAGTCGATCATCATCGGCATCATCCTGGCCGCCAGCATCGGCCTGGGCTTCGTCAACGAATACCGCGCCGAACGCGCCTCGGCCGCCCTGCACTCGCGAGTGCACCACGACGCCGTCGTCCGCCGCGACCGGCGGTTCGTCACGGTGGACGTCACCGATCTGGTGCCCGGCGACGTCATCCGGCTGGCGCTCGGCGAGATCGTGCCAGCCGATGTGCGGCTGATCGAGGCCGACGGACTCGAATGCGACGAGAGCATCCTGTCCGGGGAGGCGGTGGCCGCGGCGAAGTCCGTGCCGCCGGTGGTGGGGGACACCGCGCTGGCCGACTGTACCGACTTGGCGTTCATGGGCACGGTGGTCAGCGCGGGTGACGCGGTCGCGGTGGTGTACGCGACCGGCGCGGCCACCGAGTTCGGCCGCATCGCCGCCGGTCTGTCGCAGCAACAACCGGAGACCGCGTTCCAGGCCGGGCTGCGGGACTTCTCCAAGCTGTTGCTGTGGGTGGCGGTCGCGCTGACCGTGCTGATTCTGATCACCAACCTGCTGCTGCAGCGGCCGGTCATCACCTCGGTGCTGTTCGCACTGGCCATCGCCGTCGGGATCACCCCGCAGCTGCTGCCCGCCGTCGTCTCCACCAGCCTGGCCACCGGGAGCCGGCAGCTGGCGAGGCGGAAGGTGCTGGTCAAACGGCTGGTGTGCATCGAGGACCTCGGGGATCTCGACGTGCTGCTCACCGACAAGACCGGCACCCTCACCGAGGGGCGCATCACCTTGCTCGACGCCATCGAGCCCGGCGGCGGGCACTCCGAGTCGGTATTGCGGGCGGGCCTGCTGTGCAGCGACGCCGACTTGGCCTCCGGCGGCGGCTGCGCCAACCCGCTCGACGCCGCGCTGTGGGAGTCACCCAGTGCGGGTGGCACGGTCGGTTCGGCCCGACGGGTGGCGACCCTGCCGTTCGATCACACCCGTCGTGCCACCGGGGTGCTCATCGACGACGACGCCGGGCGGACGCTGATCGTCAAGGGCGCCCCCGAGCAGGTGATGGCCGACTGCACCGAGCTACCCGACGATGCGCAGACCACGCTGACCGGCCTGTTCGCCGGCGGTGCCCGGGTCGTCGCGGTGGCGAGCAAACCGGCCCCGGATCTCACCGCAGTCACCGCCGCGGATGAGTCCGGCCTCGCATTGCTGGGCTTCCTGGTGTTCGCCGACAACCCCAAACCCGCCGCGCGGGCGTCGCTGACCGAACTCGCCACGCTGGGTATCGAGGTGAAGGTGGCCACCGGCGACAACCCGCTGGTCGCCGAAAAGGTCTGTGCGGATTTGGGTCTGGCGTCCAAGGGCACCGTCACCGGGGCTGAGCTCGACGGTCTGGACGACGACGCGTTCGGCGCCGCCGCGCAGAACCACACCATCTTCGCCCGGATCTCCCCGGAGCAGAAGGCGCGCCTGATCACCGCGCAGCGCAAGATCGGCCGGTCCGTCGGGTTCCTCGGCGACGGGGTCAACGATGCGCTCGCACTGCACGCCGCCGACGTCGGCATCTCGGTCGACACCGCCACCGACGTGGCCAAGGACGCCGCCGACGTCGTGCTGCTGGAGAAGGACCTGTCGGTACTGGCCGCCGGGGTGTCCGAGGGCCGGCGGATCTTCGCCAACACCATCAAATACGTTCTGATGGGGACGTCGAGCAACTTCGGGAACATGTTCAGCGCGGCCGCCGCGTCGGCGCTGCTGCCGTTCCTGCCGATGCTGCCCAGTCAGATCCTGCTCAACAACCTGCTTTACGACAGCTCGCAGCTGGCGATCCCCACCGACAACGCCGATCCCGAGCAGCTGCACGCGCCCGCGCACTGGAACATCGCGTTCATCCGCCGGTTCATGCTCACCTTCGGGCCGATCAGCTCGCTGTTCGACTTTGTGACGTTCGGGCTGATGCTCGGGGTACTGCACGCCGGGGCGACCGAGTTCCGCACCGGCTGGTTCGTGGAGTCCCTGGCCACCCAGACGCTGATCATCTTCGCGATCCGCACCCGCCGGATCCCGTTCTTCCGCAGCCGGCCCAGTGCGGCGCTGACCGCGGCCACCTTCGCGGTGATCGCGATCGGGATCTTGCTCACGGTCTCACCGCTGGCCGGGGATCTGGGCTTCACGCCGCTGCCCTGGCAGTTCTTCGCCGCGCTGGCCGCGCTGACCGTCGCCTACCTGGTGCTGGTCGAGGTGACCAAAAAGGTCTTCTACGCCGATCCGATGCATCTGGGGGATGCGCCGCACCGGACCCGCGGCCACGTGCACCGAGTGCACCGCCGGGCGGCGCGGTTCACCCAGGGGAGAAGATTGGTCTCGTCGCCGGCATAGCGGACACCCTCGGTGACCAGGTGGTTCGTGAGGGCATTGGTTCAATCCCAGTATCGACAACAACGTCGGGAATGCATGTTTTCGCAGGTCAAGCGTGCGTGGTGCGCGATACTGGGATTGAACCAGTGACCTCTTCCGTGTCAGGGAAGCGCTCTCCCGCTGAGCTAATCGCGCGGGGGTAAATCTGAGGTGGAGACGGGAATCGAACCCGTGTGCACGGCTTTGCAGGCCGTTGCCTCACCACTCGGCCACTCCACCGCTGGGGTTGATGTGTATCACACCCTCGAGCGGATGACGGGATTCGAACCCGCGACCCTCACCTTGGCAAGGTGATGCGCTACCAACTGCGCTACATCCGCGTGCTACGGGCGAGATCGTCGTCCGTCGCGCAGGACGACCATAGTCGACGCCCGCTGGTGTGCACAAATCTCTTGTTCACGACGGGTTTCGGGGATCCGGCACCGCGGTGAACAGTTCAGAAGAAGCGGTAGCCCTGGCGCGACATGTCGAACCCGTGCCCGTCGGTGTTGGTGCAGCGCATTCCCAACTCCTGGCTCAGGCAGGTGATGCCTTCGACGGTCATCGAGCTGCCGTAGGCCAGCGGGTTCTCTGTGGTCAAGGCGGTGTCGCCGGCGCACACCACATCCGGCTGGCCGTGGGTGCGCACGAAGAGCCCCTGGCCGTAGGAGGTGTGCCGGTTGCAGTCCGCGGGCCGCGGCGGCGGGGTCCAGTCCCGGTCCCGGATGTCGCATCGCGCAGAGCCGCCGGAGATATAGCAGCCGATGTTGCCGCTGGGGGAGCTGAACGCCTGGAACGCGGCGTTGGCTGCGGTCGGAGCGCTCAGGGTGCCGACGGTCAGCAGGGCCGCGGTACCGGCGGTGAGGGCGAACTTCTTCACTGGTCAACCGTAAGTCCGCGCGCAGCAGCCTCAGACCGGAATTTCAGAGGGGGCGCCGATCGTGCTAACCTTCGGCGTCGTTCGGCTCGTCACGACGCCGACGCTCCCGGTCTCGTAGCTCAGTGGGAGAGCGTCCGCCTCACACGCGGAAGGTCGCTGGTTCGAAACCAGCCGGGACCACCACAAACCCCCTCGTCAGGGGGTTTTGCCTTCTTCGCAGCACGTTGGTGTCGAGCATCGCCCGGAAACTCGCTCGCGCCGATCGAAACGCTGAGACACCATTTGCGCGTGCACTACTTCACCGCCGACCTGCACCTGGCGCACCCCAAGCTGGCCGGGCTGCGCGGGTTCGGCACCGTGGCCGATCACGACGCCGCGGTGCTGGCGGCGCTGAGCGAACTGGATCCGGCCACCGACACACTGTGGGTGCTCGGTGACATCTGCTCGGGCGGGGTGGGATCCATGGCGTCGGCGCTGGAGCAGCTGAGCACGCTCGCGGTGCCGATGCATCTGGTCACCGGCAACCACGACCCGGTGCACCCCATGCACCGCAAGGCTCAGCGGCACTTTCCCGCTTACACCGAGGTGTTCGCCACCGTGCAGCAGATGGCCCGCACCAAGGTCGGCGACACCGGCGTGCTGATGTCGCATTTCCCGTATTCCGGTACCCCGGACCGGTTTTCACGCGAGGAATTCGAGCAGTGGCAACTGCGCAACTTCGGCCAGTGGCTGATCCACGGGCACACGCACTCCGCCGAGCGACGGTCGGGTATCCGGTCGCTGTGCGTCTCGCTGGAGGCGTGGGACCTGCGGCCCGCCTCCGCCGAGGACGTGGTGGCGGAGATGAGCTGCTAGGCCGTCGTCAGGCCCAGATCGGTCTCCCGGTGGAAGTTCGCGTCGAAATGCTCCTGCCAGGCCCACAGGTCCCGCTCAAGGTCCGCGGGCAACCCGTACTCGGTGAAGTCGGTGACCCCACCCCCGCAGCGACCGGTCCGGCGGCACGTGAGTGCCGACGATAGCGGGTAGCGGACGCCCGAGAGCCGCTGCCAGCTAACATTTCCCGCCATACGGGCCAACGGAGCGCCCCGGGATTGGATAATCGGACAATGGTCTTGCATTGGAACAGCGGATTGCGTCGGATCGGTATCGCGTTGGGCGCCGCCGCCCTGAGCCTCGGCACGCTCGCCTCGCCCGCACACGCCGACGAGGTCGCATCGCTGCCGCCGTTCCAGCCCCACCCCTCGGACTGGCAGCCGAACTACTCGGTGTGGCCGACGAGCCTGTGGCAGAACCGGGTCACCCCGGAGATGGTGGACGCCCAGCGGGAATCCTGCCAGTGGTTCAACGCCCAGTACGACCAGCTGATGGGCGGGGTGTACGGCTTCCAGAAGTTCCTCGGCCAGCAGAAGGACGTGTGGACCGCCCCCGGGGTGCAGGGCGCGGGCAACACCGTGATCGCCAATCTGGACCAGTCCGCGACGTTCCTGGAACCGCGCGCCCACACCCTCTACATCATCAACTACCCGGATCAGAGCGAATACTCGCCGCTGTACAACGGCGACTCGATCTACCACCTCTGGTACCAGTTCACGCAGATCAGCGACAAGATGAAGCGTAAGCTGCCGGCCGGCCAGATCAATGCGAACATCGCCACCGCCAACGTGTACGGCAACACCATCCGCGACTCCGGGGTCTGCATCGACGCTTGAGCACCCACAGCGACACATCCCGCATCGCGGTGGTGACCGGCGCCAGCCGGGGCGCCGGACGCGGCATCGCCGAAGCTCTCGGCGCCGCCGGTTGGCGGGTCTATCTCACCGGCCGTGACGCCGCGACGCTGGAGGTCGCGGCCACCGCCGTCACCGCCGCCGGCGGTGAGGGGATCGCGGCCGTCGTCGATCACCGTGACGACGCCGCGGTGGCCGCGCTGTTCGACCGGGTCGGAGCCGACGCCGGCCGACTCGACCTGCTGGTCAACAACGCGGCGGTGATCAGCGACCGGCTGACCGACCCGGCCCCGTTCTGGCGCAAGCCGCTGGAGTTGGCCGACGTGCTCGACGTCGGGCTGCGCTCGGCCTACGTGGCCTCCTACCACGCCGCACCGCTGCTGCTGGCCGGGCGGGCGCCGCTGATCGTGTTCACCTCATCGCCCGGGTCCGTGGTGTACATGCACGGCCCGGCCTATGGCGCGCAGAAGGCCGGCGTCGACAAGATGGCCGCCGACATGGCGGTGGACTTCGCCGACACCGACGTCACGACAATCTCGATCTGGATGGGCATCCTGCTCACCGAGCGGCTGGTCCGGGCGTTCGACGGGCATCCGGCGGCGCTGGCGGCCACCGCGCAGCACGCCGAGACACCGCAGTTCACCGGACGGCTCATCGATGCGCTGCACCGCGATCCGCAGCTGAAATCCCTGTCCGGCAGGACCCTGATCGGCGCCGAGGCGGCCGCCGGATACGGCATCACCGACGACGGCGGCCGGGTGCCGCCCTCGCACCGCGGCATGCTGGGCGCACCGCGGGAACCGTCCACGGTCATCGTCCGCTGACGTCAGTTCATCTGGGTCAGCAGCTGCGCCCGTCGTTGATCGGCCCAATCCGACATGGCGAACCCGGCGGTGGCGTCGCACATCGACAGCATCACGACCGCGTGCGGCACCGCGATCATGGCGTAGTCACAGTTCCAGCCCGATTGCAGCATCGACCAGACCACCGTGCCGTCGCCCATGGCGAACTGGGTCAGCCGCATACTCGGGCTGGTTCCCAGCGGCGAAATCCCGACCGCTCCGCCACTGCACGAGCTGACCGCGCTGAATGCGTCGAGCCGCAGCTTGTTGACATCGAGCGCGGCGATGTAGGTGTCCGCGGATTCGGCCATCATCGCGGTGCCGTTCAGCGTGTAGCCGCTCTCCGCGTGCTGGACCGACCCGGCCGGGATGAGTGGCGAATTCTTGAACAACACCGCGGCGGCGCAGCTCGCCGGATCGGCGGACGTGTAGTAGTTGGCTCCCACGAAGGTTTGGGTGGCCGTCCCGACCGGAGTCGTCGACCCGCTGGGCAGCAGCAGCGACGCGGCGTCGGGCAGCGATGCCGGCGCCGGTGCGCTGCTGGACGCGGTGGTGCTTGCGGTGGCCTCCGCGGCGACCGGCTGCCCGGGCACCGGATGGGTACAGCCGGACAGCAGCACCGCCGCGGTAGCGACCAGAGTCCATCGGCGCACGGTCATGGCATCATTCCTGCTTCTCGTCGTGATCGTCCGGGTAGAAAGCGGACAGGAACGTACGCAGCGCCACCAGGCCGCCGTTGCGCCACGCCTCATAGGCCCACAACGCGGTGATTACCGGCAGCGGGCCGAAGGCCAGCCACCAGCGTGCACCGGCCGGCACCATCTCCGCGATCAGCTCATCCCGCGGAATCCCGTCGACCTCGGCCGGCAGCCAGTCGTGCAGCAGGATGGACAGCATGCGGGTCGCCTCGAACGGCCCGGCCACCGTCGCCAGCACCCAGCTCAGCGAGGCGATCAGCAGTGCCCAGGGCCAGGCCAGCAACGGCGATTGGTCATCGACGATGTCGGCCGCTGAGCGGATCGACTCGGCCAGAAACGCGAATCCGAGGGCGAAGATCAGCACGCCGAGCTGCGCGGCCAGCAGGTCGTCGAGCACCGAGTTGGCGTTGTCGTCGCCGGACCGGATCGGCAACCCGAACGCCAGCGACAACATCCCGGCCACCAACACCAGCAACACCAGCGCCGAGGTGGCGTCGTTGACCCTCAGGAACGACTCCCGCAGGACGCGGATCACCAGATGCGACGACGTCGACGCTCGGGTCCGGTACAACATCATCACCACCAGCCCGGACAGCACCACCGACATCAGCCAGGACACCACCGCCGCGCAGATCACCATCAGGGCGATCGACGACAGAATGGGCACCAGCTCCGCGTTGTCTTCGCTGCCGTTGCGGATCACCAGCAGCGGCACCATCCCGACCGCCAGCACGCCCGCGGCGCGGACCAACAGCGGCAGGGTGAAACCGGCGATGTCGGCCGGGTCGACATCGGGCGAACTTCGCCGGATTGCGTTCAGCTCCGTGCCCAGCACCGCCCGCATCCGGTGTAGCGACAGTCGACTGGACACCTCCGGAATGTAGCGCCCGCGGCCCCGGCGGGTGGCCGGAAAGGCCGCCGCGGCGGCACGCGCTACCGTCAACGGTCGTGACCACCGATAACGCCGCCGGACACCCCGGCGGGGGATTCAACATGCCGGAGCCCACCGCCCAGGGCGGCCCGGACTACGGCAGGTTCATCGAGGCGGTGCGGGCCATCCAGGACCACGCCCGCGCCGTCGATGCCCCCGACGACGTGATCAGCACCGCCGCGGACCTGCTCGAACAGATATCGGTGTTGCTCGCGCCCTACGACGCCGACGAATGGTCCTCCCCGTCGGGCCGCCGCTTCGATCTGCCCAACCGCGGCAACGTGCTGGGCGTACCCGCCGAACTCACCCCCGTCGACGAGAACACGGTGACCGGCTGGGTCCGCTTCTCCCGGTTCCACCTGGGCCGCAACGGCGCCGCCCACGGCGGCACCCTCGGGCTGCTGTTCGACTCGGTGCTCGGTTACACCGCCGCCGTGCTCACCGGTGAGTTCACCCAGCGCACCGCCTACCTACACATCGACTACCGGGCGATCGTCCCGGTCCAGAAGCGGCTCGACATCGTGGCCCGGTTGCGCTCGCAGGAAGGCCGTAAGACCGTCGTCGAGGCGCAGCTCTACGACGGCGACAAGCTGCTGACCGAGGCTCACGCACTGTTCCTGAAGCTGAAGCCGGGCCAGCCGTGACGGGAAGCCGGGACCGTCCGCGACTGGTCCGGGCGGATAGCATGATCAACGCCCACCCCCCCTACCCGAAAGAGCAGCCATGAGTGCCCCCGCCGAACCCGACGCCGTATCGACGCTCCGGGTGCCGGCCGGGACTACCGCCGGTGCCGCGGTCCGCGAAGCCGGACTGCCCGGGCGTGGCGACCCACGCGCCGTCGTCGTGGTCGCCGAACTCGACGGCACCGTGCGCGACCTGAGCTGGATCCCGCAGACCGACGCCGAGGTCACCCCGGTCGCCGCGGACACCGAGACGGGGCGTTCGGTGATCCGGCATTCGGCGGCCCACGTGCTGGCCCAGGCCGTCCAGGACCTGTTCCCGTCCGCCAAGCTGGGCATCGGACCGCCGATCACCGACGGCTTCTACTACGACTTCGACGTCGCCGAGCCGTTCACCCCGGAGGATCTGGAGAAGCTGGAAAAGCGGATGCGCCAGATCGTCAAGGACGGTCAGCTGTTCGACCGGCGCGTCTACGCCTCCAAGGACGAGGCCCGCGCGGAGCTGGCCGGCGAGCCCTACAAGCTCGAGCTCGTCGACGACAAGTCCGGCGACTCCGACATCATGGAGGTCGGCGGCGACGAGCTGACCGCCTACGATAACCTCAATCCGCGCACCCGCGAACGCATCTGGGGCGATCTGTGCCGTGGGCCGCACATCCCGACCACGCGCTACATCCCGGCGTTCAAACTGCTGCGCAGCTCCGCGGCGTACTGGCGCGGCGACCAGAGCAACGCCAGTCTGCAGCGCGTCTACGGCACCGCGTGGGAATCGCAGGAAGCGCAGGATCGGCACCTGGAACTCATCGAGGAAGCTCAGCGCCGCGACCACCGCAAGCTCGGTGCCGAGCTGGACCTGTTCAGCTTCCCCGACGAAATCGGTTCCGGTCTGGCCGTTTTCCATCCGCGCGGCGGTGTGGTCCGCTCCGAGATGGAAGACTACTCACGGCGTAAGCACATTGCGGCCGGCTACCAGTTCGTCAACACCCCGCACATCACCAAGGAACAGCTCTACGTCACCTCCGGCCATCTGGAGTGGTACGCCGACGGCATGTACCCGGCCATGCACCTGGACGCCGAGTACAACCCGGACGGCTCCGTCCGCAAGCCCGGGCAGAACTACTACCTCAAGCCGATGAACTGCCCGATGCACCACCTGATTTACCGGTCCCGCGGGCGCTCGTACCGGGAACTTCCGTTGCGGCTCTTCGAATTCGGCAGCGTCTACCGCAAGGAGATGTCCGGCGTCGTGCACGGGCTGACCCGGGTCCGCGGTATGACCCAGGACGACGCGCACATCTACGTCACCCGCGAGCAGATGCGCGACGAGCTGGCCTCGCTGCTGGGCTTCGTGCTGGAGCTGCTGGCCGACTTCGGCCTCGACGACTTCTACCTGGAGCTGTCCACCAAGGATCCCGACAAGTACGTGGGCTCCGACGAAATGTGGGACGAGGCCACCGAGACGCTGCGCGAGGTGGCCGAGTCCTCCGGCCTGACCCTGGTGCCCGATCCGGGCGGGGCGGCGTTCTACGGGCCCAAGATCTCCGTGCAGGTGCGTGACGCGCTGGGCCGCAACTGGCAGATGTCGACGATCCAGCTCGACTTCAACATGCCCGAGCGGTTCGACCTGGAGTACACCGCCGCCGACGGCAGCCGGCAGCGGCCGGTGCTGATCCACCGCGCACTGTTCGGCTCCATCGAGCGGTTCTTCGGGGTGCTCACCGAGCACTACGCCGGAGCGTTCCCCGCCTGGCTGGCGCCGGTGCAGGTGGTTGGCATCCCGGTCGCCGACGAGCACATCGGCTACCTCGAGGCGGTGGTGACTGCGTTGCGCGGCAATGGGATTCGCGCCGAGGTCGACGCCAGTGACGACCGGATGGCGAAGAAGATCGTCAACCAGACGAACCTGAAGGTGCCGTTCATGCTGCTCGCCGGCGACCGCGACGTGGAGGCCGGGGCGGTCTCCTTCCGGTTCGCCGACCGCACCCAGATCAACGGCGTGCCCCGCGAAGCGGCGGTCGCCGCCATCACCGACTGGGTGCAGGCCCGGCGCAACGAGGCGCCCACCGCGGAGCTGCTCGACGTCAGCGAGGCGACGTGACCGAGCCGGACCGCCTGCAGAGGCTGTGGACGCCCTACCGGATGGACTACATCGTTGGGGCGGTCAAGGACCGTTCCGGCTCGGCCGCCTCCACGCAGCCGTTCACCGACATCCCGCTGATGGGCGACGAAGAGGGCCTGGTGGTCGCCCGCGGTGAACTCGTCTACGCCGTACTCAACCTCTACCCGTACAACCCGGGCCACCTGATGGTGGTGCCGTATCGCCGGGTCGCCGAGCTGGAGGACCTTACCGACGCCGAGTCCGCCGAGCTGATGGCGTTCACCCAGCGCGCGATCCGGGTGATGAAGGCCGTTTCCCGCCCCGACGGCTTCAACGTCGGGCTGAACCTGGGCAAACCCGCCGGTGGTTCGCTGGCCGAGCACCTGCACATGCACGTCGTTCCGCGGTGGTCCGGGGACGCGAACTTCATCACCGTCATCGGCGAGGCCAAGGTGATCCCGCAGCTGCTGCGCGACACCCGCACACTGCTCGCCACGGAATGGGCGGCGCAGACGTCGTGAGCGACATCTACTTCCTCACCCGGGCGGCCTATTCCAAGCTGTCCCGGCCGGTGGCCCGCGCCGCGCTCAAACTCGGCTTCACGCCCGACGCGATCACCCTGCTGGGTACCGCGGGCCTGGTGGCGACCGCGTTGACAATGTACCCGAGGGGCGAGCTGTTCATCGGGTCGTTCGTGATCTGGTTCTTCGTGCTGGCCGACATGCTCGACGGCGCGATGGCCCGGGAACGCGGCCACGGCAGCCGCTTCGGCAGCGTGCTGGATGCCACCTGCGACCGGATCAGCGACGGCGCGGTGTTCGCCGCGCTGGCCTGGTGGGCGGGCTACGGGCTGGGATCCAAATCGCTGGTGATCGCCACCGTGATCTGCCTGGTCACCTCGCAGGTCATCTCCTATGTGAAGGCCCGCGCCGAGGCCAGCGGTCTGCGCGGCGACGGCGGCTGGATCGAACGCCCGGAGCGGCTGATCATCGTGCTGGTCGGTGCCTGCTTCTCCGATATCCCCGGCCACCCGCAACCGCTGGTCCTGGCGATCGCCATGTGGGGACTGGCCGCGCTGAGCCTGATCACCGTCGCCCAGCGGGTGTACTCGGTACGGACTTCGCCGGGCGCGACCGATCCGGTTCCGTTGGACAGCGCCGCCCCCGACAGTCCGATGCCCGGGCCCGCGACGTGAGCGGAATCGGCGAGCGGATCAGCGACCTCGGGTACGCGGCGGGCTGGCAGCTCGTCCGCGCCCTCCCCGACCCGGTGGCCCGCACCGCATTCGACCTCGGGGCCCGCTACGCCGCGCGCGGCGACGGCCCCGAGCAGCTGCGCCGCAACCTGGCCCGGGTCCTCGGCGTGGCCCCCGCCGCGGTGCCCGACGCCCTGATCCTGGCGTCGCTGGAGTCCTACGCCCGGTACTGGCGTGAGGTGTTCCGGCTGCCGTCGATGGACCAGGACAAACTGCGCGTCCAACTGGAGGGCGTCCTGCGCGGCCGGGAACACTTCGACGCGGCCCTGGCCGGCGGTACGGGCATGATTCTTGCCCTGCCGCACAGCGGCAACTGGGACATGGGCGGCTTCGCCGTCGTGGCGCGCTACGGCCGATTCACCACCGTCGCCGAACGCCTGAAACCGGAATCGCTGTACCGGCGATTCCTGGAGTTCCGGGAATCCCTCGGCTTCGAGATCGTCCCGCTGACCGGTGGGGACCGGCCGCCGATGGAGGTACTGGCCGACCGGCTGCGGGCCAACGGCATGATCGCCCTGCTGGCCGACCGCGACCTGACCCGGCGTGGGGTCGAGGTGGAGTTCTTCGGCGAGCAGACCCGGATGCCGGCCGGCCCGGCGCGACTGGCCGTCGAAACCGGCGCCCCGCTGCATCCCACGCACTGCTGGAACACACCGGACGGCTGGGTCGTCGACGTCCTGCCCGCGTTGGACACCAGTTCCGGTGACGTCGCGACCATCACCCAGGCGCTGGCCGACGTGTTCGCCGAACGGATCGCCGCGCATCCGCAGGACTGGCACATGCTGCAGCCGCAGTGGATCGCCGACCTGTCCGACGAGCGCCGGGCCCGACTCGCCGAGCCGAGCTGAGCAAACAGGAATCCTGATGCGCATCGGAATGGTCTGCCCCTATTCGTTCGACGTCCCCGGCGGGGTGCAGGCCCATGTCCTGCAGCTGGCCGAGGTGTTCCGCGAGCGCGGGCACACCGTCAGCGTCCTGGCGCCGTCCTCGCGCGGCGCGAGCCTGCCGGATTTCGTCGTGTCCGGCGGCAAGGCCGTGCCCATCCCGTACAACGGTTCGGTGGCGCGGTTGCGGTTCGGGCCGGCCACCCACCGCAAGGTGAAGAAATGGATCGGCGACGGGCACTTCGACGTCCTGCACCTGCACGAACCGAACGCGCCGAGCCTGTCGATGCTGGCCCTGCAGGCCGCCGAGGGACCGATCGTGGCGACGTTTCACACCTCGACCACCAAGTCTCTGACGCTGTCGGTGTTCGGCGCGGTGCTGCGGCCCTATCACGAAAAGATCATCGGCCGCATCGCGGTGTCCGACCTGGCCCGGCGCTGGCAGATGGAGGCACTGGGGTCGGATGCGGTGGAGATTCCCAACGGGGTCCCGGTCGCCGCGTTCGCCGAGGCGCCCCTGTTGGCGGGCTATCCGCGCCCGGGACGGTCGGTGCTGTTCCTCGGCCGGTTCGACGAACCGCGCAAGGGGATGGACGCGCTAATGGCGGCGCTACCGGCGCTGGTGGCGCACTACCCGGACCTGGAGCTGCTGATCGTCGGCCGCGGTGACGAGCAGGCGCTGACCGAATCCGCCGGCGACCTCGCCGGCCATCTGCGTTTCCTCGGGCAGGTGTCCGACGAGGAAAAGGCGTCGGCGCTGCGCAGCGCAGACGTCTACGTCGCGCCCAATACCGGCGGCGAGAGCTTCGGCATCGTGCTGGTGGAGGCGATGGCTGCCGGGACCCCGGTGGTCGCCAGCGACCTGGACGCCTTCCGCCGGGTGCTGCGCGACGGTGAGTGCGGCGTGCTGGTGCCCATCGGCGACGCCGATGCGCTCGCCCGGGCCGTCATCGGCGTCATCGACGACGGCGCCGAGCGCGACGCGCTGGTGACCGCGGCGACGGCGGCGGTGGCGCGCTACGACTGGTCAGTGGTGGCCGACCAGATCATGCGGGTTTACGAGACCGTCGCCGCGCCCGGTGTCAGCGTGACGGTGGCCGGCTCATGATGGTCTGGCTGCTCGTCGCGCTGCTGGTCCTGGTCATCGTGGTGCTGCTGGTGCTCGGCACCTGGGCCTTCCAGACCGCCAACCGGCTGGACCGGCTGCACGTGCGCTACGACCTGTCCTGGCAGGCCCTCGATGCGGCCCTGGCCCGACGCGCCGTGGTGGTGCGCGCCATCGCCGCCGACGCCTACCCGGGCACAACGGAAGGCCGGAAGCTGACGATGCTGGCCGACATCGCCGAGCGGGCCCCGCGGTCACTGCGCGAGCAGGGGGAGAACGAGCTGTCCGCGGGCCTGTCGATGATCGACACCGCCGTGCTGCCGGCTCCGCTGGTGGCCGAGCTGGCCGATGCCGAGGCCCGGGTGCTGTTGGCGCGGCGGTTCCACAACGACGCCGTACGCGACACCCTGGCGCTGCGGGACCGCACCCTGGTCCGGCGCCTGCACCTGGGCGGACACGCGGCCGCGCCCCACTACTTCGAAATCGCCGAGCGCATCGGCGAGGTTGCCGCTGCGGCCGATCCGCGCACGTCGGCGCGGATCGTGCTGCTCGACGAGTCCGGAGCTGTGCTGCTGCTGTGCGGGTCCGATCCGGCTCAGCCCGACGGCCAGGCGCGGCGCTGGTGGTTCACCGTCGGTGGCCAGGTGCTCGCCGGTGAAGAGCTCGCCGACGCCGCGGTTCGCGAGCTGGCCGAGGAGACCGGGCTGATCGCCGACGCCGCGGGACTGCTCGGGCCGCTGTGGCGCCGGGAATCGGTGATCGACTTCAACGGTTCGGTGATGCGCAGCCGGGAGTTCTACTTCGTTTACCGCACAATGCGTTTCGAGCCGTCAATACATGGGCGCACCGCGCTGGAGCGCCGCTACATCCACGGCCACCGCTGGTGCGACGCCGACGCCATCGCCGAGCTCGCCGCGTCGGGGGAGACGGTGTACCCGCTGCAGCTCGGCGAGTTGCTGGACGCGGCGCGCCAAGCCGCCGAGGCCGGTGCGAGCCCCGGCGAGCCGATGGCGATCCGCTGATCGCTGTTCAGGCCCTCGGCGCGGGTCCGTACGGCGGCGGTCCCAGCGGCCCCGGTCCGTGCGGGGGTGGCGGCGCCGCGGGCGCGGACGGCACCGTGGGTATGGCGGTGACCCGTCGGTCGCGCCACAGCCCCACCACGCCGGCGATCAGCGCCGCGACGGCAAGGGTGAACAGGATGAAGCCGAAGTTGATCGACACCTCGATCATGGAGTTGATGTCGGCGTCCGAGTCGTCACCGAGTCCGCTGGCCGCCGAACTCGCACCGTTGAAGTAGTTGATCAGGCCGATCAGCCAGCACACGACCAGGCCGGCGGCCACGCCGACCAAACCGGCCAGTCGCTTCATCGGCACCGGGCGACGGGCCAGCAGAGGCCACGCCAGCCAGGAGCCCGCAGCGATCAGCAGCAGCGGCAGCACCATCCAGACGGTTTTGAAGGGGCTCGCGTCTATGTTCATAGACCCGATCAACGGGATGTCGGCCGACACCGTCGTCCAGCGCATGAACAGGGACAGCAGCGCGAATACCAGGCCGCCGTAGATCAGTCCGGCCGGCAGCATCGCCTTGGACACGCCCATGCTGCGCAATGCGGCCGCGGCCTGGTTCACCGCGGCAGGCATGGGGACACCGACGGCTTGGGTGACATCGCCGGACGATGCGGGCGGTGGTCCGGCGGCCGGCGGGGGCCCGTAGGTTGGCGGGGCGCCGGGTGCAGGCCCCGGCGGCGCGGACGGCGGTGCGGGAGTGTTCCACTGATGTCCGTCCCAGTAACTCTGGGCGCCGCGCGCGTCGCGGTACCAACCCGCGGGAAGTTCAGTGGTCATGGTGGTCCTCCTTCCGGCTGCCGCGCGGGCCGAAGCCGGCGCGACGAACGGCAACTCAGCGATACTCCGTGCAGCGAAAGCTGAATCACAATGCAGTGGACTCAGCGGGTGAACGCCGCCTTCCCGGCGTCGGGGCATACGCGGTCCATCGGTGCAGGTTCGGCAGTCCGCTCACCCCCTACCACGGGCTCAACACGGCAGCACGCCGGTGCGACGTCCCTTACCAACCATGGGATATCGCGGCGATCACCGGCGGAAGCGACCGGAGGACATTCGGGGTGAATCGGCAGCGGTCTGCCAGCGGACTCCCAGCACCGCCCCTGCACGTGGCGGCCCGCTGGCGATCGCCGGCCGCTCAGCACCGGCCGGACATTCGGCGCGCGGTGTTCACCTTTAGACTGACTGGTAACCCCACGCTAAGGAGAAAATCGCAGTGAACAGCGCCGCCAATGGCCAGCCGGCCGGCACCGAGCAGACCGGAACCGCGCGGGTCAAGCGGGGGATGGCCGAGATGCTCAAGGGCGGGGTCATCATGGACGTCGTCACCCCCGAGCAGGCCCGCATCGCGGAGGCCGCCGGTGCCGTTGCGGTGATGGCGTTGGAGCGGGTGCCCGCGGACATCCGCGCCCAGGGCGGGGTGTCCCGGATGAGCGACCCGGACATGATCGAGGGCATCATCGACGCCGTCACCATCCCGGTGATGGCCAAGGCCCGCATCGGCCACTTCGTCGAGGCGCAGATCCTCGCCGCCCTCGGTGTCGACTACATCGACGAATCCGAGGTGCTGACCCCGGCCGACTACAGCAACCACATCGACAAGTGGGCGTTCACGGTTCCGTTCGTCTGCGGCGCCACCAACCTCGGCGAGGCGCTGCGCCGGATCACCGAGGGGGCGGCGATGATCCGCTCCAAGGGTGAGGCCGGCACCGGTGACGTCTCCAACGCCACCACCCACATGCGCAAGATTCTCGGCGAGATCCGTCGGTTGACCTCGATGGCCCCCGACGAGTTGTACGTCGCCGCCAAGGAGCTCCAAGCGCCCTATGACCTGGTGGTCGAGGTGGCTCGGGCCGGCAAGTTGCCGGTCACGCTGTTCACCGCCGGCGGCATCGCCACCCCGGCCGATGCGGCGATGATGATGCAGCTCGGCGCCGAGGGCGTGTTCGTCGGCTCCGGCATCTTCAAGTCCGGCGACCCGGCCGCCCGCGCTGCCGCCATCGTCAAGGCCACCACCTTCTACGACGATCCTGACGTGCTGGCCAAGGTGTCCCGCGGCCTCGGCGAGGCGATGGTCGGCATCAACGTCGACGACATTCCGGCGCCCCACCGGCTGGCCGAACGCGGCTGGTAGCCGGTGGCGATCGAGGAGATCCTCGACCTCGAACAACTCGAGGTCGATATCTACCGGGGCGCGGTGTTCAGCCCCGAATCGGGATTCCTGCAGCGCACGTTCGGTGGGCACGTCGCCGGGCAGTCGCTGGTCTCGGCCGTGCGGTCGGTTGAACCGCAGTTCCGGGTGCACTCCCTGCACGGCTACTTCCTGCGGCCCGGTGACGCCCGGGCGCCGACGATCTACCTGGTGGAACGCGTTCGCGACGGCGGATCGTTCGTCACCCGCCGGGTCTCGGCCGTCCAGCACGGCCAGACCATCTTCTCGATGGCGGCGTCGTTCCAGACCGAACAGGCCGGTCCCGAACACCAGGACCCGGCCCCGTCCGCGCCGGACCCCGAGGACCTGCCGGGCTTCCGGACCGGCGGGTTCTTCGACGACGCGGGGTTCGCCCAGTTCGAGGAGTGGGACGTGCGGATCGTGCCCCGGTCCCAACTGACGCCTCTCCCGGGCAAGGTCAGCCCACAACAGGTGTGGTTCAGACACCGCGACCGGCTGCCCGATGACCCGGTGCTGCACATCTGCGCGCTGGCCTACATGAGCGACCTGACGCTGCTCGGCTCGGCCCACGTCACGCACCTCGACGTGCACCAGCACCTGATGGTGGCCTCACTGGACCACGCGCTGTGGTTCATGCGGGAGTTCCGGGCCGATGAATGGCTGCTCTACGACCAGTCCTCGCCGTCGGCGCACGGGGGACGGGCACTGTGCCAGGGCCAGATCTGGACCCGGGACGGACAGCTCGTCGCCTCGGTCATGCAGGAGGGCCTGACCCGGTTCCAGCGCGGCTATCCCGAGTGACCCGCGTCGGTGTGCTCGCCCTGCAGGGCGATGTCCGCGAACACCTGGCGGCCCTGACCGAGCTCGGTGTCGACGCGCAGGCGGTGCGCCGGCCCGGCGAGCTCGGCGCCGTCGACGCGCTGATCCTTCCCGGCGGGGAATCCACCGCCATCAGCAACCTGCTGCGCGCGTTCGACCTCGCCGAACCGCTGCGGGCCCGACTGTCCGACGGGATGCCCGCCTACGGATCGTGCGCCGGGATGATTCTGCTGGCCACCGAGATCCTCGATGCCGGAGCCGAGGGCCGCGCGGCGCTGCCGCTGGGTGGTATCGATATGGCGGTGCGGCGCAACGCCTTCGGCCGGCAGGTGGACTCGTTCGAGGCGGACCTGGACTTCGCCGGCCTGGACTCTCCGGTGCACGCGGTATTCATCCGGGCACCCTGGGTGGAGCGCGTCGGACCCGGGGTGCAGGTGCTGGCGACGGCCGCCGGGCACCCCGTGGCGGTGCGCCAGGGACAGGTGCTGGCCACGTCGTTTCACCCCGAGGTCACCGGCGACCGGCGCATCCACCGGTTGTTCGTCGAGATGCTGTAGCCGTACCCAATACGGGCGGCGGCGCGAAGGTGTCGCCCAGGAACCTCTCGGCCCGCACATAGGTGCGACCCATGTTGGTTGGCGTTAATGGGACGTGTGACCACGACCCTTGACGATCTTGCGGACGCTCCCGAACCCGCCGACGCACCGGCGGCCGCCCCGGAACCGGCCGAGGTTCCCGAATCGGGACGCTCGAACCCGCCCCGCTACGCGCTGCCGGTGCTGCTGATCGCGACGGCGGTCGCCTACCTGTGGAACATCACCGTCAACGGGATGGGCAACGACTTCTACGCCGCCGCCGCGCAGGCCGGTTCCACCAACGGGACGGCGCTGCTGTTCGGGTCGCTGGACGCGGGCAACTTCATCACCGTCGACAAGCCGCCGCTGTCGCAGTGGGTGATGGCGCTGTCCGGGCAGATCTTCGGGTTCAGCAGCGCCAGCATGCTCGTCCCGGAGGCGCTGATGGCCGTCGCCGCGGTGGCGCTGCTCTACGGCGCGGTGCGACGCATCAGCGGCGGCTGGGCCGGCCTGCTCGCCGGGACGGCGCTGGCGCTGATGCCGGTGGCGGCGCTGATGTTCCGGTTCAACAACCCCGACGCCGTGATGGTGCTGCTGATGACGGCCGCGGCTTACGCCACCGTGCGCGCCCTGGAGCGCAACGGCGCCCGCTGGATGGCGCTGGCCGGCGTCGCATTGGGGTTCGCCTTCCTGGCCAAGATGCTGGAAGGCCTGATGGTGGGCCCGGCGATCGCACTGGCCTACCTGGTGGCCGCCCCGGTTACCCTGCGCCGCCGGTTCTGGCACATGGCCGGGTCACTGGCCGCGTTCCTGGTGTCCTCGGGCTGGTACGTGCTGCTCACCCTGGTGTGGCCGGCCTCGTCGCGGCCCTATCTGGCCGGCTCCACCGACGACAACTTCATGAACCTGGTGCTCGGCTACAACGGGTTCGGCCGGGTGCTCGGCCACAACCACCACGGCGGCCCGGGGGGAGCCGGACCATCGGGCGGCCACGGCAGCGGACACGGTTTCGGCGGCTTCGGCAACCAGACGCAGGGCCTGCCGCGGCTGTTCACCGGCGAGTTCGGCTTCGAGATCGGCTGGCTGGTCCCGGCGGCGCTGCTGGCCGTGGTGCTGGTGCTGGTGTCCCGCGGCCGGGCGCCGCGCACCGACGCGGTGCGAGCCGGCACCCTGCTGTTCGGCGGTTGGCTGCTGGTCGACGGCCTGGTGCTCAGCTTCATGAAGACCAACGTGCACCCCTACTACTGCCTGTCGCTGGCGCCCGCGGTGGCCGGGATGTTCGCCATCGGCATCGCCGAAATGTGGCACCGCCGTACCGATAGGTTCGGCCGCTGCGGCCTGGCCGCGCTACTGCTGACCACCGGCGTGTGGGCCTGGTGGATCCTGGGCCGCAACGGCGCCTGGCTGCCGTCGCTGCGTTGGGTGATCCTGGCGGCATCGGTCGCCAGCGTGATCGTGCTGCTGGCGGCGCTGGCCGGCGGCCGCCGGGCGGTCGTGGCGCTGGTGGTGGCGCTGGCCGTCGCGCTGGCCGGGACTACCGCCTACACCGTCGCCACCTTCGGGCAGCCGCACACCGGCGGCGGGCCGTCGGTCGGGCCGCGCGACCCCGACGACGGCGGCGGCCACGACGGCTGGGGTGCCGACGTGGACAGTCCGGAGCTCGACGCCCTGCTGTCGGCGGCCGGCACCAAGTGGTCGGCGGCGATCAACCGCTCCGCCCCGGCCGCCACGCTGGAGCTGGCCACCGGCACCTCGGTGATGGCCATCGGTGGCTTTATCGGCACCGACCCGGTGCCCACCCTGGAACGGTTCCGGCAGTACGTGGCCGATGGGCAGATCGGGTACTACATCCTGCCCAAACCCAAGGACGGCGACGACAAGAACTCCCACGGCGGCTTCGGCCAGGGATCACACACCGACATCTCGGACTGGGTGAAGGCCACCTTCACCTCGAAGACGATCGGCAGCAACGACGTCTACGACCTGCGCTCGCCGCTGAAGAGGTGACTCAGTAGTTCTCGAACGCACCCAGTGAGCGCCAGCTGGGCCAGGTGGTCTCCCAGATCCGGTGGATCAGGCCGTCGCGGTAGGCCGCGATCAGCACCACCTCGATGCGGGTCGGTTCCTCACCCGGGCGGGCGGTGGTGATCCACAGGCGTCCGGCGACCCGGTCCGGCGCCTCCACCCACGCCTCGTCGTCGTATTCGATCGCGTAGCTGATCTCGGTGGCGTAGACGCCGTCGTGGCTGGCCGCGAATTCGGCGAAGTCCTGGCGCAGTCCGTCGGAGTACATGACGAAATCCGGGTGGTAGTAGCGTCTGGCGGCTCCGGCGTCCTTGCGGACGACCATCTTCTCGAACATCTCCTTGAACAACGCAATGCTCACCGGTTCATCATGCTCCGGTGCCCGTTTCCGCGGGGGACCTGCCCGAACGTAGACTGGTCAACCGAAAGCGTCATCGGAAAGAGGGCAGAACCTGCATGAGCGGGCATTCCAAGTGGGCCACCACCAAGCACAAGAAGGCCGTCATCGATGCCAAGCGCGGCAAGATGTTCGCCAAACTGATCAAGAACATCGAGGTGGCCGCCCGAACCGGTGGCGGTGACCCCGCCGGCAACCCGACGCTCTACGACGCCATCCAGAAGGCCAAGAAGTCCTCGGTGCCCAACGACAACATCGAGCGGGCCCGCAAGCGCGGCGGTGGCGAGGAAGCCGGCGGCGCCGACTGGCAGACCATCACCTACGAGGGCTACGGCCCCAACGGGGTCGCGGTGCTCATCGAGTGCCTGACCGACAATCGCAACCGCGCCGCCGGCGAGGTGCGGGTGGCGATGACCCGCAACGGCGGCAACATGGCCGACCCGGGATCGGTGGCCTACCTGTTCACCCGCAAGGGCGTGGTGACGTGCGAGAAGAACGACCTCTCCGAGGACGACGTGCTGATGGCCGTGCTGGATGCCGGTGCTGAAGAGGTCAACGACCTCGGTGACGTGTTCGAGGTGATCTCCGAACCCACCGACCTGGTCGCCGTGCGCACCGCGCTGCAGGACGCCGGCATCGACTACGACTCCGCGGAGGCCAGCTTCCTGCCGTCGGTGACCGTGCAGGCCGACCTGGAGACCGCCCGCAAGGTGCTCAAACTGGTCGACGCGCTGGAGGACAGCGACGACGTGCAGGACGTCTACACCAATATCGACATCCCCGACGATGTCGCCGCGGCGCTGGACGAGGAGTAACCGTCCCGCGGGCGTGTCCCTGACCGGGTGTGTCGGCGCCGCCCGCTAAGCTCTCGAATAGATGTTCTAGAGCTGGGAGTGCAGCGTGCGGGTGATGGGTGTCGACCCCGGGTTGACCCGGTGCGGGCTGAGCGTGATCGAGGGCGGATCGGGCCGCCAGGTCACCGCCCTGGATGTCGACGTGGTCCGCACACCCTCCGACGCGCCGCTGCAGACCCGCCTGCTGCGGATCAGCGACACCGTCGAGCACTGGATGGACACCCACCGCCCCGACGTCATCGCCATCGAGCGGGTGTTCGCCAACCAGAACGCCAACACCGCCATGGGTACCGCGCAGGCCGGCGGCGTGATCGCGCTGGCCGCCGCCCGGCGCGGCATCGACGTGCACTTCCACACCCCCAGTGAGGTCAAGGCCGCGGTCACCGGCAACGGTCGCGCGGACAAGGCTCAGGTCACCACGATGATCACAAAAATCCTTGCGCTGCAACAGAAACCGACCCCCGCCGATGCGGCCGACGCGCTGGCCCTGGCCATCTGCCACTGCTGGCGGGCGCCGATGATCGCCCGGATGGCCGAAGCCGAAGCCGAGGCCAAGGCGGCCCAGGCCAAGCGCACCTACACCGCACGGCTGAAGGCGGCTCGGGCATGATCGCCTCGGTGCGCGGCGAAATCATCGACATCGCGCTGGACCACGCCATCGTCGAGGCCGCCGGTGTGGGCTACAAGGTGATGGCCACCCCGTCCACGCTGGCCACCCTGCGCCGCGGCGAGCAGGCCCGGATGGTCACCGCGATGATCGTCCGTGAGGATTCCCAGACCCTCTACGGTTTCGCCGACGCTGAAGCGCGCGACCTCTTCTCCACCCTGCTGTCGGTCTCCGGCGTGGGGCCCAAGATCGCCCTGGCCACCCTCGCGGTCTACGACGTGCCCACCCTGCGCCGGGCGCTGGCCGACGGCGACGTCACCGCCCTGACCCGGGTGCCCGGCATCGGCAAGCGCGGCGCCGAACGCCTGATCCTGGAGCTCAAGGACAAGATCGGCGCGGCCCCCGTCGCGGCCGGAGCCGGCCCCAGCGGCCCGGTCGGCGTGCGCGGGCCCGTCGTCGAGGCGCTCACCGGCCTCGGTTTCCCCGCCAAGCAGGCCGAGGAGGCCTGCGAGAAGGTGCTCGCCGAGACCCCCGACGCGACCACTTCGCTGGCCCTGCGCTCCGCGCTGAACCTGCTGGGCAAGAACCGGTGAGCATCGCGTGAGCCGCTTTGAATCCGAGGACCCCGACGAGTCCGTCGAGCGCGACGTCTCCCCGGCGCTGACCGTGGGGGAGGGCGACATCGACGCCGGCCTGCGGCCCCGGTCGCTCGCCGAGTTCATCGGCCAGCCCCGGGTCCGCGAGCAGCTGCAGCTGGTCCTGGAAGGCGCGAAGAACCGCGGCGGCACCCCGGACCACATCCTGCTGTCCGGCCCACCCGGGCTGGGCAAGACGAGCCTGGCGATGATCATCGCCGCCGAACTGGGCACCTCGCTGCGGGTCACCTCCGGTCCCGCCCTGGAGCGCGCCGGTGACCTGGCCGCGATGCTGTCCAACCTGGTCGAGGGCGACGTGCTGTTCATCGACGAGATCCACCGCATCGCCCGGCCCGCCGAGGAGATGCTGTACCTGGCGATGGAGGACTTCCGGGTCGACGTCGTCGTCGGCAAGGGACCCGGGGCGACGTCGATACCGCTGGAGGTCGCCCCGTTCACCCTGGTCGGCGCCACCACCCGATCCGGTGCGCTGACCGGGCCGCTGCGGGACCGGTTCGGCTTCACCGCGCACATGGACTTCTACGAACCCGCCGAACTGGAACGGGTGCTGGCCCGCTCGGCCGGCATCCTGGGCATCGAACTCGGTGCTGAGGCCGGCGCCGAGGTGGCCCGCCGGTCTCGCGGCACCCCGCGGATCGCCAACCGGCTGCTGCGCCGGGTCCGCGACTACGCCGAGGTGCGCGCCGACGGGGTGATCACCCGTGACGTCGCCAAGGCTGCGCTGGCTGTCTACGACGTCGACGAACTGGGGCTGGACCGCCTGGACCGCGCCGTGCTGACGGCGCTGACCCGCAGCTTCGGCGGCGGTCCGGTGGGGGTGTCGACGCTGGCGGTCGCCGTCGGCGAGGAGTCCTCCACCGTGGAGGAGGTCTGTGAACCGTTCCTGGTCCGCGCCGGGATGATCGCCCGCACCCCGCGCGGCCGGGTGGCCACCGCGCTGGCCTGGACCCACCTGGGACTTGCCCCACCGCCACACGCGGCCGGGTTTTCTCAGGCAGGATTGTTCGAGTGATCACCGCGGGTCTGATTCTCGCGGCGCTGGCCGCGCTGCTGCACGTCTACATCTTCGTCATGGAGTCGCTGACCTGGACCTCGCCGCGCACCCGCGCGACGTTCGGGACCACGGCCGACGAGGCGCAGACCACCAAGGCGCTGGCCTTCAACCAGGGCTTCTACAACCTGTTCCTGGCCATCGTCGCGACGGTCGGGATCGTCGCTGTTGCGTCGGGGCACACGGCCGTCGGTGCGGCGCTGGTGTTCGCCGGGATCGGTTCGATGGCCGCCGCGGCGCTGGTGTTGCTGCTGTCCTCGCCGGAGCGTGCCCGCGCGGCGATCACCCAGGGCACGCTGCCGGTTCTCGGTATCGCGGCGCTGCTCATCGGGCTGCTCCGATGACCTCGGTCCGCCGACGTGCACCGCTGGTGTTCGCGGCGGCGGTGGCGGGTCTGGTCGGCTGCACCGGGCCGACGGCGGCCGCCCCCGCCACCGAGATCGCCGCGGCGCCCGCGCCGGCAGCCCCCGTCCCGGCCGCGCCCGCCGTGCCGGTCCCGGTGGGGATTCAGCCGACGCTGGCGTCGGATCCTGCGCAACTGGCCGACGATCTGGTCGCCGACGAGCGGGCCGTGCGCGACCCGTCGACCCCGGGTCCGGATCGGGTGGTCGCCGCCCGGCGCCAGCAGGCCGCCTACCGCGCCATCGTCGCGCACCCGGACTGGGACGCGGTGATCCGCCCGCGGATACCCGCGGAACTGTCCGAGGCGTACGGCCGCAATCTGAACGCCGCGCAGCAGCTCGTCGCACTGGCCTCGGTGCGAGACACCCTGCCGGCCTGGATTATTCGCCAACCGGCACCCGCCGAGGAACTACTGGGCTACTACCGCGAGGCGGAGGCGGCCAGCGGTGTCGGCTGGAACTACCTGGCCGCGGTGAACCTGGTGGAGACCCGCTTCGGCCGGGTCAACGGCGCCAGCACCGCCGGAGCGCAGGGACCCATGCAGTTCCTGCCCTCGACGTTCGCCGCCTACGGCAACGGCGGCGACATCCACGCTCCGCGCGACGCTATCCTGGCCGCCGGGCGCTACCTGGCCGCCAACGGTTTTGTCGGTGACCCCGACCACGCGCTCTACCGGTACAACCACTCCGATCACTACGTGCGCGCCATCGGCGACTACGCGGCGGTGCTGGCCGCCGACCCGGCCGCCTTCGCCGGCTACTACGAGTGGGAGGTCTACTGCAAGACCACCGCCGGTGACGTGCTGCTGCCGGTCGGCTACGCGGAAACCGCACCGGTTTCGGCCGCCGAATACGTTGCCGCCCATCCGCAGTAGCCGCTGTCAGAGCAGTCCCAGCAGCTCCAGGTCGGTCGCGTACTTGACGATCACCTCGCGGGACACGTGTGGAATGTCTTTGTCCGGGCCGATTTTGGCGTCCTGCACGGCGGCGCGGAACACCTCGGTGGGAGCCAGCGAACCATGCTGGGGGACACCGGGTTTGGTGTAGTTGTGCAGCAGCGGCAGTAGGGATGCCTGGCGCTGCCGGTCCGGCAGCCCGCGCAGCGCCGTGTCGAACCGGTCCAGCCAGCCCTGGTAGTCCGGCACCCGGGAGATCGGGTAGCCCGCCTCGATCAGCCAGTCGACGAACTCGTCCATGCCGATGCCGTCGTCGTAGGGGTTCATCACGTGGTAGGTGACGAACTCGCCGGGCTCCAGCCGGGTGCCAAGGGTGGAGACGGCCTCGGCGATGAACTCCACCGGGAGCCCGTCGTAGTGGCTGGGCTGTCGGTGCCCGCCGGGGTCGAGCTCGGTGAAGGACTCCGGCGCGATCCCGGTGGCCACCAGCGACAGCATCATCCGGGTGAACATGTCCGGCAGGTTGAGCTGCCCGGCCCAGCTGGTGTCGGCCAGGATCATGTCGCAGCGGAACACCGCGGTCGGCAGCCCGCACAGGTCGTGCGCTTCGCGCAGCAGCACCTCACCGGCCCACTTGGAGTTGCCGTAGCCGTTGGCGTAGGAGTCGTCGACGGCCCGGGTCGGGCTGGTCGCCCGGATGTCGGCGTCCTCGACGAAGGTTCCGGGCGCCATGCCGTCGCCGACGCCGATCGTGGAGACGTACAGGTAGGGCTTGATCCGGGTGCTCAGCGCGATCCGGATCAGCTCCGCGGTGCCCAGGGCGTTCGGGGCGAACAGCTGCCGGTACGGCAGCACGTGGTTGACCAGGGCGGCCGGGTCCACGATCAGGTCGACGTCGGCGGCCAGCCGGGCCCAGGTCGTCGGATCCAGACCCAGGTTCTCCTCGCCCTTGTCGCCGGCCAGCACCTCCAGATGGTCGGCGGCCAGCTCCCGGTAGTGCGCGAGCAGCTCCGGATCGCCGCTGTCGAAGGTGGCGTCCAGCCGGGCGGCGGCCTCGGTGTAGCTGCGCGCGCGGACCAGGCAGATCAGTTTCCCGTCGACCAGATCCATCCGCTCCAGCCACTCCAAAGCCAGGTAGCGGCCCAGGAATCCGGTGGCGCCGGTCAGCAGGACCGTGCGGACCTCCGAGCGGGGGCCGGGCAATCCGGGTGCGGCGGAAAGGGTTTCGGCGGGCAGGAACTTGTCCAGGGTCAGATCTGCGGCCCGGACCACGGTGGCGTCGCGCCCGTGCACCCCGTCGTACGACGGGCGGGTCGCCCCGGCCCGTGCGGCCTCGATGTGCGCGGCGATGGCGGCCAGGTCGGTTGCGGGGCTGACGATCAGCCCGACCGGCACGTCGACGCCGAAGATGTCGTGCAGCAGGTTGGAGTAGGTCAGCGCGGACAGTGAATCGCCACCCAGGTCGGTGAAATGCGCGTCCGGCGCGATATCGGCGGCTGCGGTACCCAGCAGCGCGGCGGCGGCCCGGCCGACGGTCTCGGCGACCGGTCCGGCGGCGCCGTCGGTGCGCAGCCGCGCCAGCTCGGCGGCCTGCCCGTCGGACAACTCGGCGTAGAGCGCCTCCAGCGCATCGCCGTAGCGTTCCTTCAACTTGGGCCAGGCCAGCTTGCGGATCCCCGTCAGCAGCCCGTTGGCCTGGGTGAACGGTTCGGTCTCGACGAGGAAGTCGCGGGGGATCTCATACGACTGCAGTTCGGTGGCAGCCGCCACCCGCTTGAGCGATTCGCTCAGCCGGCCCCTCAGGTCGGACGGGTCCCCGGCCAGTGCCTCGGCGGTCGGCACGATGACGGCCAGCAGATACGGCCGGGCGCTGTTGCCGTAGAGGTAGATCTGCGAGATCAACGGGCTGGTCAGATACGCGGCCTCCAGCTTGGACAGGGTGACGAACTCACCCTGGGACAGCTTGAGCACGTTGTTGCGGCGATCGACGTAGACCAGGGTGGCCGGCGCGGTCTCGGCGAAGATGTCGCCGGTCCGGTAGAAACCGTCGTCGTCGAGCACGCCGGCGGAGACTTCCGGGCGGTGGTAGTAGCCGGGGAACAGCTGCGCGCTCTTGAGCAGCAGCTCACCGCGCGGATACGGCCGGTCGGTGCCCAGATAGCCCAGCTCGGGCACGTCCACCAGTTTGTAGTCGGTGACCGGCGGGCGGCGCAGCACGCCGTCGACCATCACCGCGCCGGCCTCGGTGGAGCCGTAGCCCTCGACCAGGTGCAGGTCCAGGAATGTCTCCACCCAGGCGCGCAGTTCGGGGGAGATGGGCGCCGAACCTGTGATGGCCAGCACGTATCGGTTGCCGATCAGCCGGTCGGAGACCGTGCGCATCAGCGCTGCCTCGGCTTCCGGGGACAGCCGGCCGGCGCGGTCGCGTTCACTCGCCCATTCCTGGTGCAGCATGTCCCAGATCCGCGGCACGAAGTTGAGTTGGGTGGGACGCACCAGCGACAGGTCCTCGATCAGGGTGGACAGGTCGGGGCGGGCGGCGAAATAGGCGGTGCCGCCGGCGGACAGCGCGCCGTAGAGGATGCCGCGGCCCATCACGTGGCTCATCGGCAGGAAGCACAGCACGATCGACGGCGCGGTGGCCTGCAGGTCGTCCCACTGCCACGAGTTGTTGGAGCGCCACATGTTGGCCGCGCGGCTCTGCGGGTACATCGCGCCCTTGGGGGCGCCGGTGGAGCCCGAGGTGTAGACCAGCAGCGCCAGAGGGTCCTCGCCGACGGCGGGCGTTCGCGCCTCGGCCGGCGCGGCGGTGCGGCCGCGCCGGATGACCTCGGCCAGGGTTTCGACGACAACGCCGCTGTCGTGCAGCCGGGCGCGGGCGGCGGCCAGGGCGTCTCGGTGGTCGTCGTCGCCGTCGTGGATGTCGAACACCACCAGCCGGCTCGGCCCGGGTCCGGCTTCGATGAGGTCGACGGCGTGCGCCACGTCGACCACGGACGCGGCCAGCACGCGGGGTTCGGTTTCGGCGATGATCGGGGTCAGCGCGGCCGCGCTGGCGCTGGTCTGCAGCGGAACGGAGACCGCGGCGAGCTGGATCAGGGCGAGGTCGACGGTCGCGTAGTCGACGCTGGTGAAGCCGAGGATGGCCACCCGATCCCCGGGGGCCACGGTGTCGGCGAGCGCATCGGTGACGGCGCGGACGCGATCGTGCAGTTCGCGGTAGGTCAGCGTGTCGAAGTGCGGCGCCGGCGTGGTGGTGCTGCGACCGGTGGCCGGGTCGGTGACGACGCGGCGGGCGCGCTCGCCCACGGCGGGGCGGTCGCCGTAGCCGGTGAGCACGGTGTTGACGATGGTGGCCAAATCCAGACCGGGGGCGTCGACGGCGGCGGCCACCTCCGGATCGGGCCGGGCGGCGGCGAACTGCGGGTCGGTGGCGTAGAGCTCGGAGATCCGGCGGTTCAGCCGGGCGGTTCCGGCGGGTTCGTTGGGGGACGAGGCAACGGGCATGGCAAATCCTTGTGTGCATTAACGGTTAATCCGGGCGGCGAACGATGCCGACCGGCATTTACTACGTTAGCGAAACTAAATTAAATGTGCACGCGGGGACGCTGTCAGTTTCCTGTGTATATCGGTACGCCCGGCCGGGCGTACCGGGGTGTGGAACGCCCGCGCGGAGGTGGGCGGGCGCTCGTCGTCCTGCGTAGATGGCAGACTGGACGGCTATGGAGTCAATTGGTGTTTTTCTGCCGCTGATCGTCGTGATGGGCGCGTTCATGTTTTTCGCTTCCCGGCGGCAACGCAAGGCCATGCAGGCCACCATCGACCTGCACGAGTCGCTGCGGGTAGGGGACCGGGTGCACACCACCGCGGGCCTGCAGGCCACCATCGTGGGAATCGCCGACGACACCGTTGATCTGGAGATCGCCCCCGGCGTGGTGACCACCTGGATGAAGCTGGCCATCCGGGACAAGATCACCCCCGAGGACCTGAACGAGGATGCGGACACGCCGCGCGAGATCAGCGAGAGCGACGCCATCCCCGATTGATCCAGCGGGACACCCCCGGGCCGCCGCCTCCGGCACGTACCCTGATCGGTGCCCTCGGCACGTACTTTGATCGGTGCGCCGCGGCACCCGTCCTGACCGGTGCCCTCGGCACGTAACCTATCTGCGTGACCGATCCGCGTTCGACGCGGTCGCGGCTGAATTTCTGAGGAGACACGACACGTGGCAACGGCTAAGACGACGGTGCATCCGTACCGCTGGCTGGCACTGTTCCTGGTCCTGCTCATCGGCCTCTACCTGCTGGTATTCCTGACCGGGGACAAGCAGGGGAAGCCGAAGCTGGGCATCGACCTGCAGGGCGGCACCCGGGTGACACTGACCGCGCGCACCGCGGACGGTTCGAAGCCATCGCCCGATGCGCTCAAGCAGGCCCAGCAGATCATCGAGACCCGCGTCAACGGTCTCGGCGTGTCGGGTTCGGAAGTCGTCATCGACGGCGAGAACCTGGTGATCACCGTGCCCGGCCCGGACGGTCGCGAGGCCCAGAACCTCGGACAGACCGCCAAGCTGTACATCCGCCCGGTGGTGCAGTCCTACCCGGTGACCCCGCAGGAGCAGCCACAGGGCGAGGGCGCACCCGCCGGGACGCCCTCGGGTGAACCGGCGGCACCGGCCGGACAACCCGCCGCACCCGCGGCACCGGCCGAACAGCCGACCGCACCCGCGGCGCCGGTCGCTCCCGCAGAACAGCCGGCCGCCCCGGCCGCGCCCGCGGCACCGTCCGCGCAGCCGCGGCCCTACCCGCTGGACCCGGCCCCCACACCCACCCCGAACCCCGAGCCGGCAGCGCCAGCCCCGGCCGCACCCGCGGCCGGCGCACCCACCGCCGCCCCGGCCCCCGGCGCCCCGGCGACCCCGGAGATGCCCGATCCGCGCAAGAGCCGCGCCGAGCTGATCCAGCAGTACAAGCAGCTGCGCCAGAGCACCAACCCGCTGACCCTGTACCTGGCCGCCCAGGTCACCGCGCAGCTCTGCGGTCACGACGACCCGCTGGCCGGCAACGACGACCCGGCGTTGCCGCTGGTGACCTGCTCCCAGGACGGCAAGACCGTCTACGTGCTCAAGCCGTCGATCATCAGCGGTGAGGACATCGCCGACGCCAGCTCCGGGCTGGATCAGCAGAGCTCCCAGTACGTCGTCAACCTGAAGTTCAAGGGCGCCGCCGTCGACGTCTGGGGCGACTTCACCGCCGCCAACCCGGGTACCCAGACCGCCTTCGTGCTGGACTCCCAGGTGGTCAGCGCCCCCGCGATCCGGGAGGCCATCCGCGGTGGCAACACCCAGATCAGCGGCAGCTTCACCGCGACGACGGCCAAGGAACTGGCCAACGTGCTGAAGTACGGTTCACTGCCGCTGTCCTTCGAGGCGTCGCAGGCGGAGAACGTCTCCGCCAGCCTGGGTATGTACGCGCTGCGCGCCGGCCTGATCGCCGGTGCCGTCGGCCTGGCGCTGGTGCTGCTGTACTCGCTGCTGTACTACCGCGCGCTGGGCCTGCTGGTCGCGGTGTCGCTGGTGGCCTCCGGCGCCATGGTGTACGCCATCCTGGTGCTCTTGGGCCGGCACATCGGATACACCCTCGACCTGGCCGGTATCGCCGGTCTGATCATCGGTATCGGTATGACCGCCGACTCGTTCGTGGTGTTCTTCGAACGCATCAAAGACGAGATACGCGAAGGCAGATCGTTCCGGTCGGCCGTACCGCGCGGTTGGGCCCGCGCCCGCAAGACCATCGTCTCGGGCAACGCGGTCACCTTCATCGCCGCCGCCGTGCTCTACGTTCTGGCCATCGGCCAGGTCAAGGGCTTCGCCTTCACCCTGGGCCTGACCACCATCCTCGACGTCCTGGTGGTGTTCCTGGTGACCTGGCCGCTGGTCTACCTGGCCAGCAAGACCCAGATCTTCGCCAAACCGGCCTTCAACGGACTGGGCGCGCTGCAACAGGTCGCCCGCGAGCGGCGGGCCGACGCCGCGACGGGACGGAGGTAACCCGGTGACCGAAGACAACGGCACCCGGCGCGCCAAGCACGCCGCCGGCGACGATCCGATCGAGGAGAGCGTGAAAGACGCCGATACCGTGGCGGTCACCACGACGGACGACGAGCCGCCGATCAGTCGCGCGGTGATCGACACCAGCGCCGTCGCCGACGAAGACGCCACCGCCGACGCTGACGAGGCCGACGACGCTGACGACGGCAAGGATGCGCCCGCGAAGTCGAAGCCGGCCAAGCCGGATGCCGACAGCCCGCACCACGGCTTCCTGAGCCGGCTGTACACCGGTACCGGCGGCTTCGAGGTCATCGGCAAGCGCCGCATGTGGTTCATGATCGGCGGGGCGATGGTGCTCATCGCCATCGCGAGCATCGCGATCCGGGGCTTCACCTTCGGCATCGACTTCGCCGGCGGCACCAAGGTCTCAATGCCCCAGGGCGCCGGGGCCGACCAGATCAGCACCAGCCAGGTCGCCGACGTCTTCACCCGCAGCGTCGGCAGCGCACCGCAGTCGGTGGTGGTGGCCGGCAGCGGCAACTCGGCGACCGTGCAGATCCGCGCCGAGGCACTCGACACCCAGCAGACGCAGAAGCTGACCCAGGACCTGTTCGACGCCTTCCACCCGAAGAACCCCGACGGCCAGGTCAGCAAGGACGCCATCAGCACCTCGGACGTGTCTGCGACCTGGGGCGGGCAGATCACCAAGAAGGCCCTGCTGGCGCTGGTGGTGTTCGTCGCGATCGTGACGGCGTACATCACCCTGCGCTATGAGCGGTACATGGCGGCCGCGGCCATGGCCACCATGTTCTTCGACCTGATCGTCACCGCCGGGGTGTACTCGATGGTCGGTTTCGAGGTGACCCCGGCCACCGTCATCGGCCTGCTCACCATCCTCGGCTTCTCGCTGTATGACACGGTGATCGTGTTCGACAAGGTCGAGGAGAACACCGAGGGCTTCGAGCACTCCACCCGTCGTACCTACGCGGAGCTGGCCAACCTGGCCGTCAACCAGACCTTCATGCGCTCGATCAACACCAGCCTCATCTCGGTGCTGCCCATCCTGGCGCTGATGGTGGTGGCCGTCTGGCTGCTCGGTGTCGGCACCCTGCAGGATCTGGCACTGGTGCAGCTGGTCGGCGTCGTCGTCGGCACGTATTCCTCGATCTTCTTCGCCACGCCGCTGCTCGTCGCGATGCGGGAACGCACCGATCTGGTGCGCACGCACACCCGCCGGGTACTCAATCGTCGGGCCAAGGCCGCGGGGAAGGGCTCGGCGAAGTCGGCGGCGGATTCCGGCGACACCGACGACGAGTCCGGAGACGCGGACGCCGGCGAGAAGACACCGGTCGGCGCCGGTACCGGGACGTCACGACCGTCGCGGCCCAGCCGTCCCGGGCGGCCCACCGGTAAGCGCAACCCGCGCCGGGCCTGACCGATGCTCCTCGGGAGAACCCGCCGCCGTGCCGTTGCCACTGCGCTGGCCCTGACGCTGGTCGCCGCGGTTCTGGGCGGCTGCGGCCGCAACGCCGGGGAGATCGAGTACGTCGTGGGTGGACCGCTGGACACCTACAACACCAATACCGTCGCCGGCGCGGCCTCGGCGGGGCCGCAGGCGTTCGCCCGGGTGCTGACCGGTTTCGGCTACCACGGGCCCGACGGCCAGATCATCGCCGACCACGACTTCGGCACCGTGTCGGTGGTCGGACGGGCTCCGCTGGTCCTCGACTACCAGATCGCCGAGAACGCGGTCTACTCCGACGGTGTCCCGGTGACCTGCGACGATCTCGTCCTGGCCTGGGCCGCCCAATCCGGCCGGTTCCCGGACTTCGACGCCGCCAGCCGCGCCGGCTACGGCGATGTGGCCAGCGTGGACTGCCAGCCCGGCCAGAAAAAGGCGCGGGTGGCGTTCATCAACGATCGCAACTTCGTCGACTACATGCAGTTGTTCTCGGCGACGTCGATGATGCCGTCGCACATTCTGGCCGACACCCTGGGCTACGGCATCGTCGAGGCCGTGCAGTCCGGTGACGTCACCCGGATGGGCGAGGTCGCGCGGGCGTGGAACACCACCTGGGCCCTGCACCCGGGCGTCGACCTCAAGGCGTTCCCGTCGTCGGGCCCGTACCGAATCGACGCCGTCCGCGACGACGGCTCGGTGGTGCTGGTCGCCAATGACCGCTGGTGGGGGCTCAAGCCGGTGACCAACCAGATCACCGTCTGGCCGCGCGCCGCCGAGATCCAGGACCGGCTCGACGCCGGAACCGTCGACGTCATCGACGTACCGGCCGGGTCCTCGGGCACGTTGACCGTGCCCGACGGTTACACCCAGCTCAAGTCGGCATCGGCGGGCATCCAGCAGCTGATTTTCGCGCCGGTGGGCGTCCTGTCGGTGATTCCGGCCCGGCGGGCTCTGGCGCTGTGCACCCCGCGCGACGAGATCGCCCGCGACGCCGAGACGCCGGTGTCCAACGCGCGGCTCGACGCGGCGACCGACGACGCGCTGGCGGCCATGGAGAACGTGCCCGAGGCCGCGCCGTTCGGTGGCTCGGACCCCGCGGCGGCACGCGCGTCGATCGGTGGGCAGCCGCTACCGGTCCGGATCGGCTACCGCACACCCAACGCCCGGCTGGCGGCCGTCGTCGGCGACATCGCCAAGGCCTGCCAGCCGGCGGGTATCACCGTCGAGGACGCGGCCGGCGACGATATCGGGCCGCAGAGCCTGTCCGAGGGCCGCATCGACGCGCTGCTGGCCGGCACCGGCGGCTCCACCGGCGGCGGCTCCACCGGATCCTCGGTGTTCGACGCCTACCAGTTCCACAGCGCCAACGGAAACAATCTGCCGCGCTACATCAACCCGAAGATCGACGGCATCGTCGCTGCTCTGGCGGTCAGCTCCGACCCCAAGGAGCAGTCCCGGCTGCTGCACGACGGCGCGGTGGCCCTGTGGACCGACATGCCGACCCTGCCGCTGTACCGACTGCAGCGACTGCTGATCACGTCGCCGAAAATGTCGGCCGTGACACCCAACCCGACCCGGTGGAGCGCGGGCTGGAACATGGACCGCTGGCAGCGCACCAAGTGAGCGATGTTGGCGAGCTGATCGTCGAGCTGACCCGAACCGTCGAGGACTTCCCGCAGCCGGGTGTGCAGTTCTGCGACCTCAGCCCGCTGCTGGCCGACCGGCACGGACTGGCCGCGGTCACCGACGCGCTCGCCGAGATCGGTGCCGGCGCCGACCTGATCGCCGGGATCGACGCCCGGGGCTTCCTGCTGGGTGCGGCGGTGGCGACCCGGCTCGGCGTCGGGATACTGGCCGTCCGCAAGGGCGGCAAGCTACCGCCACCGGTGTTCCGCGAGGAATACCGGCTGGAATACGGGAACGCCGTCCTGGAGATCCCCGCCGAAGGCATCGATCTGACCGGGCGCCGGGTGTGGATCATCGACGACGTGCTGGCCACCGGCGGAACGGTGGCCGCCACCGTCCGGTTGCTGCAGACCTGCGGCGCGGCGGTGGCCGGCGCCGCGGTGGTGCTGGAGCTGACGGCGCTGGACGGGCGCGCCGCGGTGGCTCCACTGCCGGTCCACAGCCTGGCCCGGGTCTAGGCGCTCCGCGGTGACCGCCCGGGAGGGAATATCCTGGAGCCGCGCCGGTTCTTGTGACGGGAGGTGGGCATGAGCGATGATCCCGCGCTGATGAGCGATACCGACTCGTCGGCTGTGCCCCCGGACGTCCTGGACCAGCCGGTACCGGCCACCGCTGCGACCCCCGCGGAGCCGACCGAGCCCTTGCGGGCCGCCACCAGCGCCTCTCGGCGGGTCCGTGCGCGGCTGGCCCGGCGGATGACCGCCCAGCGCAATGCCTTCAACCCGGCGCTGGAACCGCTGGTCACGGTGCACCGGACGATCTACCCCAAGGCCGACGTCGCGATCCTGCAGCGCGCCTACAACATCGCCGAGGAACGGCACGCCTCACAACTGCGCAAGTCCGGCGATCCCTACATCACCCATCCGCTGGCGGTGGCCAACATTCTCGCCGAGCTGGGCATGGACACCACCACGCTGGTCGCCGCGCTGCTGCACGACACCGTCGAGGACACCGGGTACTCGCTGGAGCAGCTGACCGCCGAATTCGGTGAGGAGATCGGTCATCTCGTCGACGGGGTGACCAAGCTGGACAAGGTGGTGCTGGGTAGCGCCGCCGAGGGCGAGACCATCCGCAAGATGATCATCGCGATGGCGCGTGACCCCCGGGTGCTGGTGATCAAGGTCGCCGACCGGCTGCACAATATGCGCACCATGCGGTTCCTGCCCCCGGAGAAGCAGGCGCGCAAGGCCCGGGAGACGCTGGAAGTCATTGCCCCGCTTGCCCACCGGCTGGGGATGGCGACGGTCAAGTGGGAACTCGAGGACCTGTCGTTCGCCATTCTGCATCCCAAGCGGTACGACGAGATCGTTCGCCTGGTGGCCGACCGGGCGCCGTCGCGGGACACCTACCTGGCCAAGGTGCGGGCGGAAATCGTTGCCACCCTGGCCGCCTCGCGGATCACCGCCACAGTGGAGGCCCGACCCAAACACTACTGGTCGATCTACCAGAAGATGATCGTCAAGGGCCGCGACTTCGACGACATCCACGATCTGGTCGGGGTGCGGATCCTGTGCGACGAAATCCGGGACTGCTACGCCGCCGTCGGTGTGGTGCATTCGCTGTGGCAGCCGATGGCCGGCCGGTTCAAGGACTACATCGCCCAGCCCCGCTACGGGGTGTATCAGTCGCTGCACACCACGGTGATCGGCCCCGACGGCAAGCCGCTGGAAGTGCAGATCCGCACGCGCGATATGCACCACACCGCCGAATACGGGATCGCTGCGCACTGGCGGTACAAGGAGGCCAAGGGCCGCAACAACGTTCTGCACCCGCACGCGTCCGCCGAGATCGACGACATGGCCTGGATGCGGCAGCTGCTGGACTGGCAGCGGGAGGCTGCGGACCCCGGCGAATTCCTGGAGTCGCTGCGTTACGACCTGGCCGTGGCCGAGATCTTCGTGTTCTCGCCCAAGGGCGACGTGTTCAACCTGCCGGCCGGGTCGACGCCGGTGGACTTCGCCTACGCGGTGCACACCGAGGTGGGGCACCGGTGCATCGGCGCGCGGGTCAACGGCCGTCTCGTCGCGCTGGAACGCAAGCTGGAAAACGGCGAGGTCGTCGAGGTTTTCACCTCCAAGGCGCCCAATGCCGGGCCGTCGCGGGACTGGCAGGGGTTCGTCGTCTCGCCGCGGGCCAAGGCCAAGATCCGGCAGTGGTTCGCCAAGGAGCGCCGCGAGGAGGCGCTGGAGGCCGGCAAGGAGGCGATCGCCCGGGAGGTGCGCCGCGGCGGACTGCCGTTGCAGCGGCTGCTCAACGGCGAGTCGATGGCGACCCTCGCCCGTGAGCTGCGCTACACCGACGTGTCGGCGCTCTACACCGCCGTGGGGGAGGGGCACATCTCCGCGCGGCACGTCGTGCAGCGGCTGGTGGCCCTGCTCGGCGGCGACGACGCCGCGGCCGACGAGATCGCCGAGCGGTCAACGCCGTCGAATTACCCTGTGCGCCAGCGCAGCAACGACGACACCGGTGTCGCCGTCCCCGGGGCTCCGGGCACGCTGACGAAGCTGGCGAAGTGCTGTACCCCGGTTCCCGGCGACGCCATCCTGGGCTTCGTGACCCGCGGCGGCGGCGTCAGCGTGCACCGCACCGACTGCACGAACGCCGCTGCGCTGCAACAGCAGGCCGAGCGGATCATCGACGTCAAGTGGGCGCCGGGACCGGGTTCGGTCTTCCTGGTGGCGATTCAGGTGGAGGCGCTCGACCGGCACCGGCTGCTGTCCGACGTCACCCGGGTGCTGGCCGACGAGAAGGTCAACATCCTCTCGGCGTCGGTCACCACGTCCGATGACCGGGTGGCGATCAGCCGCTTCACCTTTGAGATGGGCGACCCGAAGCACCTGGGCCACGTGCTCAACGTGGTGCGCAACGTCGAGGGCGTCTACGACGTCTACCGCGTGACCTCCGCCGCCTGACGAAGCCCGTGCGAGCGTAGTGAGTTCGGGCGAGGAGGGCGGCAGTGCGGTGGGTCGCCTGACGAAGCCCGTGCGAGCGTAGTGAGTTCGGGCGAGGAGGGCGGCAGTGTGGTGGGTCGCCTGCTACCCGTCGCGTCCGGAGGGGAGCGCGCCGAGTGTCTTGGCGAGTGTGCGCCAAATATCGTCGTGGTCCTCATGTCGTGAACGGTAGTCCCGTCCACCGACAACCAATCGAAAACTAGTTTGAAAAAAGTGTTGACGATGACATTTCAGGGAGTAGAATAGCTAGCAAGTTCGAATAACCGCCTCCGTGGAGGCTACGCCCGCGCTACGTCATCGCCAGGCTCGACCGTCCCGCATCGGGGTGGATGATCGGAGCCGTTGCACTATTCACCCCGATACGCGCACCGTGTGCGCCGGTCGGGGAAGTTCGGGTGGTCGTGATGACTGCTGCGGTTTGCGAGGTGACGGGTTCTGCCGTTGGTCTCGATGTGTTTCTGGATGAGTTCGACGGGTTTGTCGATCGGCTCATCGATCAGCTTGCCCCGGTGCCGGTTTCGGTGCCGGCCGGGGCTGCGGGTTCGGTCGGGCTCGCGCCGCCGGTCTGTATCCCGGTCCCAGCGGCGACGGCCGCCGGTGCCGACATCGACCGCGACGCCACCGAGAGCCACCACGGCGGCGGCCGCACGCTATTTCATCTGTTGGATGCCCCTGCGGGTGTGGTTGATGAGCCGCGGCTGCTGGCGGTGCTGAAAACCGGTGTGGCGGCGGTGAATCTGTTGCACCACCTACTCGCCACCGCGACCGTAGCGGCCGAACGCGCCGGAATCCCGACGCGGCGGCATCTGCGTTGCGGGGCGGATCTGCTGACCGGGCTCGGGATGGCCCCGGCGGCGGCCTACCGGCTGGCCCGCGTGGGCCGCGCCGTCCCCGAACTGCCCGCCCTGACCCGAGCCGCGCGGGTCGGTGGGGTGGGGGTGGAGTTCGCCGACGCGGTCGGCAAAGGCCTGTCCCACATCCGCAGCCGCATCGAACTGACCGACGCCGACGCGGCCGAGGTCATCAGGAAATTGATGGTGCAGTCCACCCCGGCGGAGGTCAACCGTAGAGCCCGCGGCATCGCGATCGCCCGCGTCCGGGCACAGCAAGCGGCCGGTGCCACCGGCACCGACCCTGATGCCGACGCTGGGGTGCCGGTAGCCGAGAACGCCGACCTCAACACCATGACGCTGACCCACAACGACGAAGGCCGGGTCACTGCGACCCTGGATCTGGACGTGGTGACCGGCGAGGAACTACTCGCCGCCCTGGACCCGCTGTGCCGCCCCGTCGCAGAACCCGACGGCTCCCGCGATGCCCGCCCACCGAGTCGGCGCCGCGCCGACGGGTTCGGCCAACTGCTGCGCGACTACCTCTCCGGATCCACCCGACCCCTCTCCGGCGGAGTGCTCCCCCACGTCTCGCTGATCCGTCCGATACCCGCCGTGACACCGGTTGCCGCCGGTGACGGCGGGCAATTGTGTGGCCACCGTCCCGCCGACCCGTATGTGGGCCCCGATCCCAGCGCCGGATGGTCCGACGAGTTCGTCGACATGCTCGGGTACACCGGGCCGATCAGCGCGGCCACCGCGGACCTGATCACCTGTGACTGCACCCTGGATGTGATTCATGTCGACGGCAACGGCGCCCCACTGGACGTGGGGCGCAGCCAACGGTTGTTCCCGCCGCACATCCGCCGCGCCCTGATCGCCCGAGACCGCGGCTGCGCCTTCCCCGGCTGCGGACGCCACCCCTCCTGGTGCGACGGCCACCATATCCGCCCGTGGGACCCCGACGGGGTGACCAGCCTGGATAACGGCGTGCTGCTGTGCCGGCGCCACCACACGATGATTCACCACTACGGCTGGCAGGTCTACCTCGGCACTGACCGGCACCCCTGGTTCATCCCGCCCCCGGATCCGGCCCACCCCAACCGCCCGCGGGAGCACCTGCGCTCCCACACCCGACGCACCCTCACGGCGCTCCCCGCCGCGGCGTAACCGTCCTCGGGCAGTGATAGCAGCAACCGCGAGACCGCACCCCCCGACAGCGCCCCGCCGGGAAACCGATCCAACACAACTGAACATGCTCACCCTCAACCGAAGATGCTCTCCCACACCCGAATACGAATAACCGCTGAACCTTGACAACTCCACAGAGAAAACGCCACAGGCGGGAGCCGGGCCGGAAAACACCAGACACCGAGCCGACACCCGCCACCCCGCAGCGGATGGAAAGCTGCTACGGGATCAGGCCGGCTCGGTGCCCAGCGCGCGCAGCGCGATGCGAGTGGCCTCGGCGATGGTTGGCTTGCCCTGGTCCGACGCCCGGTCGTCGGGAGCGGTGAGTGCCGCGATGACGATTGGTGCTCGGTCGGGTGGCCAGAGGACGGCAATGTCGTTGGCCTGTCCGGCGAAACCGCTGCCGGTTTTGTCACCGACTGTCCATCTCGCCGGAACCCCGGCTCGGATCGTCTCCCCGCCGGTGGTATTCGCCTTGAGCCAGCCGGTCAGCAGCTCGCGTCCGTGTGGATCCAAACCGTCATCGAGAGCTACTCGGGTAAGGGTGGAAACCAGCTGCGCGGGGGTAGAGGTGTCCTTGTCGCCGTCGGGATAGTTCAACGCCGTTTCGTTGCGGTCCATGCGGGAGATGTTGTCGCCCAGCGTTCGAACGAACTCCTGGGTTACTGCCGGCCCGCCGAGGGTTGCGATGAGCAGGTTCGCGGCGGTGTTGTCGCTCTGGGTGATCATGGCTTCGCATAGTTGGGCCACCGTCATCCCGTCGTACAGGTGGGTCGCGGTGACCGGGGCCCACTCCAGGATGTCGGCCGGGGTGTAGTGAATCGTGCGGTCCAGCAGACCGGCCTCGGTCAGTCGGCGGTGCAACACCGTCGCAGCGATGAAGGTCTTGACCGTCGAGCACATCAGGAAGCGTTCGTCACCGCGGTGACTGACCGTGGATCCGTTGGCGGTGTCGAGGGCGAATAACCCGAGCTTTCCGCCGAATCGCCGTTCCAACGCGCCGAGTTCGGCAGTGGCCCGATCGGCTGCGCCGGCGTCCGAGCCGGGGGAGTCTGGCCGGCTTGGGGTGCACGCGAGAACCGCTCCGCCGATGCCCGCGAGGACTCCGGTGAGGACGGCGCGGCGCGACGTTGTCAACCGCTCGACGGTCCAGGCGCGGGGAACCAGTTGTCCGCCATGGCGACTGGACCGTCGGCCGGCAGTCGTGGCCTCCGGCGCACGATCGTCACGAGCACGCCGACGGCGATCAGGGCGATGAGCACCCCGGCTCCCACCAGCGTGTACCGCAGCGGAGCCGAAGCGGGTTGGCCGGCAAGGGTTGTCGGCTGTGTCGACTGCTCGATCAACATCAGCGGCAGGGCACCGGTGCTCAGGGTAGACGCGAGCTCTTTCGCGTCTGTCGCGGTGAACGAGCCGCTGACCAGAGTGGTGCCGCCGCGGATGGCCTCCCGGATCATCGGTGCGGTGACCACCTGTGAGTCCAGCACGAAGGCGGTCTGGATGCCCGGGTTGGCCGCGGTGAAGTCGCCCCAGACCACCGCGGCGTTGCCATTGAACTTCAGGTTGACGACGTATTCGCCGGACTGCTGGTCGAACCCCGAGGTCGCCGCGACCACATCGGTGCCCGAGATGATCGACGGCTTGAGGATGTAGACGGTCTTGCCGTCCTTCGCGCAGGCCACCAGCGGGAGCGCCGGGTCGTCGTTGCCGGCCAGCGGGTCGTCGTGACCGCAGAGTTGCGCGGTGACCTGGGCGGCCAGGTACAGGGTCAGCGGGTTGGTGCTCTGGCGCAGTTTCTTGTACTGCTGAATCAGCTCGACGCGGTCGATGCCGCTGCCGCTACCGATCTGGTCCGCGGGTGCTCTCGAATCGTCGGTCACCGGATAGGTATGCACCACCGGCCGGATATACAGCCGCCCGGTGGGGATCACCCGCGCGATTGCCTCGGCGCTGCCGTCGGGAGCGATCACCGTCAGCGTGGTGCCGTCGACCCGGACATCCGAATGCGGCAGCTCCAGATCGGCGATCCGCCGGCCGAGCGTCGTCGCGGTCTGTTGCAGCGCGTCCTCGGTCGGGGCGCTGCCGTCGGCGGTCGCCGTGCTGAAGGTGAGCTGCACTCCGGGTTGCCCGGGCGTCCCAGCCCAGCGATCCGCGGTGGCCAGCACCACGGTCGCGTACAGCGCTGCCAGTGCGATGATTGCGACGGTGCCGAGATAGCGCCGCAGCCACGACGGCCGCGTCGAGAGCGGGTAGATCGGGTCGCCGCCATACTCCGTGCCGCCGTGGGCTGCCGGGGGATACCCGGCACCGGGATGACCGGCGCCCGGGTACCCGGGCGGGACGGGAGCCGGCGGCGAAAACCCCGGCGGCGGATATCCCGCCGGCGGATCTGGTCGTTCGTCGGTCATCGCACGCCCCCGTTGGTCATCGCGCCTCGTCGGTCACCGCGCAGCCTCGTCGGCTACCGCGCAGCTCAGTCGACGCGAACCGACTTGATCTTCACGTCGGTCTTGGGTTTGCCGTCGGGCGTGCCGTTCGCCGTCCCCTCGGCGCCGATCTTGTCCAGCGTGGCCAGACCGGTCTCGTCGATGGTGCCGAACACCGTGTACTGCGGCGGCAGCTGCGAGTCCTTGTACACCAGGAAGAACTGGCTGCCGTTGGTGTTCGGACCGGCGTTGGCCATGGCCAGGGTGCCGCGCGGGTAGGTCACCGGCTTGTCCAGGTTCGGGCTGCCGGCCGGGTACTGGTCGGTGGGGTACTCGTTGCCGAACTTGTAGCCGGGACCGCCGGATCCGGTGCCGCCGGGATCGCCGCACTGCAGCACCGACAGGCTCGGGCTGGTGGTCAGCCGGTGGCACGGGGTGTCGTCGAAGTAGCCCTGCTGGGCGAGGCTGACGAAGCTGTTCACCGTGCACGGGGACTTCGCGTTGTCGAGCATCAACCCGACGTTGCCCGCGGTGGTCGACATGCTGACGCTGACCTGGGCCGGGTCGGTGGGCACCTTGCCGGTACGCGGCGGCTTGTTCGCCTTGGCCGCCGACTCCTTCACCGTGGCGGGATACTGGCAGTTGCCGCCCAGGTTCGCCGACGGTGTGAATTTCGGCAGGGACCCGGTCCCGGCGTTTTCCGGCTCGGCGTTGGCGGTCGCCTCGGCGACGGTGGTGGGGTCCACCTCGGCGCTGTTGCCCGGGTTGTCCTCCCGGTGCAGCCACCAGAACGTCCCGCTGGCGACGGCCGCCACCACCACGGCCAGCACGGCCGCCCCGATGGCCAGCGTTCGTTGCCGCTTGGCCTTGGCCTCGCGGCGTTCCAGCTGCCGGTCCAGCTTGCGCTTGGCCGCGGCACGTCGTTGCTCATTGGTCGGCATACCGACGAGTCTGCCAGCCCCGTGCCCATCCGCGGTCGCGGGTGCGGCGAGTGCGAGGATGAGCCACGTGCTGATCTCGGGGTTCGCCACCGGACTGTTCGACACCAACTGCTACCTGGTCGCGCAGGCGGCCTCCGGGCCGGTGCTGGTGGTCGATCCGGGCGACGACGCGGTCGGCACCTGCGAGTACTACTTCGCCGCCAACGACTGGGCGCCTGCCGCGGTCCTGCTCACCAACGCCCGGCCCGGCCACGCCGCTGCCGCCTACGATCTGGCCGCCGGTTGGGATATCCCCGTCTACCTGCACCGGGGGGACCGCGATCTGCTCGCCGAAGGCGATTACGGCGAGCCCGACGACGTCCGCGAGGTGGCCGACGGCCAACAGCTCGACATCGGCGGTGTCGAGGTGAGCGTCGCGCACCTCGGGTCGCCGACCCCCGGCTCGGTGGCCTACCGGGTGACCGCCGACACCGACGAAGGCCCGGTACCCGTAGTGTTTTCCGGTGACACCCTGCTTCTCCGCGCTGTCGGGCACGACTGTGACGGCGCCGGCGACCCCGACCCGGACCTGGTGGCCGCCGTCGCGGCGAAACTGATGGTGCTCGACGAGAAGACCGTGGTCATGCCGGGCCACGGCAGCAGTACCAGCATCGGCGCCGAACGCCGCGTCAACCCGCACCTCAAGGATTTGCTGTGAGCCAGACCTTCAAGGCCCCCAAGGGCATCCCGGACTATCTGCCCCCGGAATCGGCGGTCTTCGTCACGGTGCGCGACACCCTGTTGGCCACCGCCCGGCGCGCCGGCTACGGCGACATCGAGCTGCCGGTCTTCGAGGACACCGCGCTGTTCGCCCGAGGAGTCGGCGAATCCACCGACGTCGTCTCCAAGGAGATGTACACCTTCGCCGACCGCGGCGACCGCTCGGTGACGCTGCGCCCGGAGGGCACCGCCGGGGTGATGCGCGCGGTCATCGAGCACGGCCTGGACCGGGGCGCGCTGCCGGTCAAACTCTGCTACGCCGGACCGTTCTTCCGCTACGAACGCCCGCAGGCGGGCCGCTACCGCCAGCTCCAACAGGTCGGGGTAGAGGCCATCGGGGTCGACGACCCGGCCCTGGACGCGGAGGTCATCGCCGTCGCCGACGCCGGGTTCCGCGCACTCGGCCTGACCGGGTTCCGGCTGGAACTCACCTCGCTCGGCGACGACACCTGCCGGCCCGCCTACCGCAACCTGCTGCAGGAGTTCCTGTTCTCGCTGCCGCTGGACGATGCGACCCGGGCCCGCGCCGAGATCAACCCGCTGCGCGTGCTCGACGACAAGCGGCCCGAGGTGCGCGAGTTGACCGCCGCCGCCCCGGTGATGCTCGACCACCTCTCCGACGAGGCCGCCGAACACTTCCAGACCGTGCGCGCGCACCTCGATGCCCTCGGGGTGCCCTACGTCATCAACCCGCGGATGGTGCGGGGCCTGGACTACTACACCAAGACCACCTTCGAGTTCGTGCACGACGGGCTGGGCGCCCAGTCCGGGATCGGCGGCGGCGGCCGGTACGACGGGCTGATGGCACAGCTCGGCGGCCAGGAACTCTCCGGCATCGGTTTCGGGCTCGGGGTGGACCGCACTCTGCTGGCGCTGCGCGCCGAGGGCGTCGATCCGGCGCCGGCGGCGCGGGTGGACGTCTTCGGGGTGCCGCTCGGTGCGGCGGCCAAGCTGGAACTGGCCCGGATCGGCGCGGAGCTGCGCGCGGCGGGGGCCCGGGTGGATCTGGCCTACGGCGATCGTGGGATCAAGGGCGCCATGCGCGCGGCCGACCGCTCGGGCGCGGCGATCGCGCTGGTCGCCGGGGATCGCGACATCGAGGCCGGGACCGTGGGCGTGAAACTGCTGGCGACCGGAGAGCAGATCGACGTACCGGTCTACGAGGTCGTCGCCGTGGTGCTGGCCCGCCTCTAACGCATCAAAGTGCGGCGGGTCGCCGCGCGGATTCGGGCGCGTGCTCGCGGCGCAGGCCGACGCCGACCAGTCGGGCCGGCAGCACGGAGATCGCCGGAACCAGCCGCAGCAGGGCCGCGACGGCGCCGACCAGCGGCCCGGGTGCGGCCAGGTCGCGGCCGGCCAGTACCGGTGCCAGCAGTCCCCGGTGCAGGATCCGCTGCACCGACTGGATCGCGGCGGTGGGCAGCCGGCGGCGTCGCTGCACGGCCGCTAGATCCTGCGCGGTCACCCGATGCTCGAGCAGCGGCCGGTACAGCAGCGTCGCGGCGGCGACGGCATCCTGAATGGCGAGGTTGACGCCGACTCCGCCGGCCGGTGACATGGCGTGCGCGGCGTCGCCGATGCACAGCAGGCCTTCGCGATGCCAGCGGGGCAGCCGGTTGAGCTCCACGTTGAGCAACCGGACCGCGTCCCAGTCGGTGAGGCCGTCGGTGTCGCACTCCGGTGCCAGCACCGCCAGCTCCTCTTTGAGCCCGTCGAGGCCCCGGGCGCGCAGGGCCGCGTCGGCGCCCTTGGGGATCAGGTAGGCGATCTGGAAATAGCCGACCCGGGGAATCATGATGATCGCGCGCCCGGGCATCGTGCGCGGCAGCAGTGAGTATTCGCCGGCGCCGGTGCGCGGCAGCCGGAACCACCACACGTCGAAGGGCACCGGGTAGTCGTGCGGCACCAGAGCGGCGTCGGCGCGCAGCAGCGAGGTTCGGCCGTCGGCGGCGATGGTCAGCTCCGCGCGCAGTTCGCCGTCGCCGTCGGGCCCGCGGTAGGTGACCCCGACCACCCGAGATCCCTCGAACAGCAGGCCGGTCACCTCGGTGCTCATCCGCAGGTGGAAGCGCGGCTCCTCGGCGCCCGCGGCGGCCAGCAGGTTCAGGAAATCCCATTGCGGCACCATCGCCACGTACGGATGCGCCACATGCAGCCGGCCGAAATCGACCGGCGTCACCATCGTGTCGCCGAAGGGCACCTCCATGCTGGTCAACCGGGAGTGCGGAATGGCGTCGAACCGCTCGAACAGGCCCAGCTCGTCGAGCAGGGTCAGGGTCGACGGGTGCACGGTGTCGCCGCGGAAATCGCGCAGGAAGTCGGCGTGCTTTTCGAAGACGGTGACCTCGACGCCGCACCGAGCCAGGATCAGCCCCGCCATCATCCCGGCCGGTCCGCCACCGGCGATTGCGACCCCGGTCGCCGTCATCGGCCCTGTGCGATGGTGTTGAGCAGCTCGTCGGTGCGCCCGATGCCGCCGTCGAGCCGGTAGCCGCGCATCAGCACCTTCTTGCCGCCGGGCGTCAGCGCGACGAGTTTGGCCGCCGTCGAGTTCAGTTGCGGGCGGCGGATGAAGCTCACCTGGTCGAGGGCGGTGATCGCACCACCGGAGTAGCTGAACAGGTTCAGCTTGCGATCGAGCACCGCCACCGTGCGCCGTTCCGGCAGCGGGGCCTTGCGGCGGGTTCGGTAGGTCAGCACGACCTTGTTGGTGATCAACGCGAGAACCACGCCGGCGGCGACCAGCCCCCACCCCGGCCCCGGGTTGTAGTTGACCAAATTCCAGACACCAACGCCGATCGCGGCGAGGGTGGCGAGGGCCACCACCACGATCAGGTTGCTCAGCAGGCCGGTGCCGCGGTCCAGCAGCACGACCTTGCGCCCGTCGTCGGTGACGACCAGCCCCCCGGTGTTGACGAGGATGTCGGCGGCGGGCGGGGACGCATCGGTCATGCACGACAGCGTGCCACTGCACGGCCGTACGCGGGGCGGGACCCCGCCAACCGGACCGCCAACCGGGGCCGCCGACCGTACCCCGACGATCTGACGCCGGATGTAACGCTGGGGTAGCGTCGGGCTATATGAGGAACATGGGAATTGCACGCAAGGTAGGGCTGACCGTGCTCGCGGCGGCCGCATCGGTTGCTCTGGTTCCGGGTGTTGCCGCGGCTGATCCGGCCGAACACCAGATCCGGTACACGCTGACCCAGGCCGAAGGCGCGACCTTCGACCTCTACTACCTGGCCAGTCAGCCGCCCAGCAAGCAGGCCTACGACGCCGACGCCTACAAGTACCTCAAGCACGAGTCCATCGATCTGGCCCCGGGCCAGACCTGGACCTTCGACACCACGCTGTCCGACCCGACCTGGGCGATCTTCACCGTGTCCAGCACCACCCACGGCGGGCGCCCGGCGCCGATGGCGACCTGCGAGATCTCCGTCGACGGCCAGTCCGCGGTGCACAACAGCGCCGACTACAACCCGCGTTGCGACCTCAAGAACTGGGTCGGCGGCGCCGCGCCGGCGGCACAGCAGAACACCCCGGCGGCGGCCACTCCGGCTGATGCCACCCCAGCCGATGCCATCCCGGCGGACGCGGCCCCGGCGGCGGCCACTCCGGCTGATGCCACTCCCGCCGACGCAGTCCCGGCCGCTGGCGACGCCGCTGCGGTGGGCGGCGCCCCCGCCTGAGCCACCGGGCCCGTTAGCGCTCGGGTTCCGTCAGCCCTCGGGCTGGGAGAACTCCATGACCTCGAGGTTCCAGTAGCCCCGCAGGTTGGTGATCAGACCGGCGTCGTCGACCCGATAGGTGAACACGCCGCGCACCTTGCTGCGGAACCCGCCCTCGAACTGGCTGCTCAGCACCAGGATGTGCGCGATCTCCGCCGGTGACGACGACGGGAACGTCTCCTCGCAGACGATCTGGGTGTTCGACTTGCCGACGATGGTGTCGTAGAACTCGGCGACCGCCGCCTTCCCGCGCACCCCGTTGCCGTCGGCGTTGGTCGGGGCGGGCCCGATCGGGTCCTCGATCACGACGTCATCGGCCATCAGCGCCAACCACGCCTCGCGGTTACCCGAACTCACCGCCGCCCACGATGCCTGTGATGCTTCCAACGCGGTGCGGACGGCGGTCTCGGTCATCTCAGGAACGTCCTCGTTTGACTTGGTTGAACGGCACGCCGCGGTCGGCGGCGTACTCGCGGGGGAAGTTCAGTATGCGCTCGCCGATGACGTTTCTCGCCATCTCCGAGCTACCGCCGCCCAGTGAACCGGTCTGCCGGGACAGATACCGGATGCCCAGGCCCAACAGGTCGGCGTTCTCGCCGGCCTCCTCGACGACGCCGGCGGTACCGGCGATCGCCAGCGAGGTGTCCACCTCCAGCTCGGTGGTCTCGGCGTGGAACAACCGGATCAGGGTGCCCGCGGTCGGCGGCAGCGCACCGGTGGCGATCGACGCCGACACGTGCTCGATCAGCTGCTCCTTGACGGCGCGGCGCACCAGCGCGCGGCCGGCCAGATCCTGCACCCGGGCGTCCTCGCCCTGGCCGGTGGCCTCGGCCAGTGCCACGTAATCGGTGGGGGCCTCTTGCAGATTCTCCGGGCCCCGGCCGCTGGAGAACTCCGAACCGCCGCCCACCGCGCGCCGCTCGTGGAACAGCTGGCGCGAGGCCACCTCCCAGCCCTTGTTCACCTCGCCGACGACGGCGTCGTCGCCGAGGCGCAGGCCGTCGAAGAACTCCTCGCAGAACTCCTCGTTGCCGTTGACCTCGGTGATCCGGCGCATGGTGATGCCCGGCGCGTTCAGCGGCACCAGGAACATGGTCAGGCCCTCGTGTTTGGGCACACTGGCGTCGGTGCGGGCCAGCAGCAGCCCGTAGTCGGCGGCGAAGGCGCTGGTGGACCAGGTCTTGGCGCCGTTGATCACCCAGCCGTCGTCGGTGCGGTCGGCGCGGGTGATGACCCCGGCCAGATCAGACCCGCCGCTGGGCTCCGACAGCAACTGGCACAGGACCTCCTCGCCGCGGATGGCCGCGCCGATCCGATCGCGCTTTTGGGCCTCGGTACCCATGTCCAGCAGCGTCGCCGCGCAGATCGCGAACGTCGGGACGTTGAGGATCAGCGGCATCTCGTAGTCGCTGCAGACCGCGTCGAACGCCTTCTGATACGCGAAATCCAGTCCCAGACCGCCGTATTCACGAGGGAAGCAGATACCGGCGAAGCCGCCGGCGTACAGCCGCTGCTGCAGCTCGGTGGCCCGGTCCCAGCTGCTCTGCTCGGCGCGCACCGAGAACGGCGGGTTCTTCGGGTCGATGCGCGGCATGTTCTCGGCCAGCCACTGCGCGGCCCGGGCGGCGAATTCGGCGACCGTCTCGGTGCCCGTCGTGGTGTCCAGGTCGGTCATGCGGTGGCCTCCTCGAGCCGGCGGCTCATCGCGTACACGGCGCGGTGGTGGTCTTCCGGGGAACCGAACATCGCCCGGTACAGGGCAGCCCGGCGCAGGTACAGGTGCAGATCGTGCTCCCAGGTGACCCCGATCCCGCCGTGCAGCTGCACGCAGTCCTGAAGGATCACCGGGGCCCGTTCGGCCACATACGCTTTGGCGACGCTGACCAGTCGGGGAGCGTCGTCGCTGTGTTCGGCGACCGCGGAGACGGCGCCGGCGGTGGTGGCCCGGGCGGCCTCGAACCACATCTTCATGTCGGCGGCGCGGTGCTTGAGCGCCTGGTACGACGCCAGCGGACGGCCGAAGCTGTGCCGGTCGCCCAGCCACTGGTAGGTGAAGGCCAGCACGGTGTCCAATATCCCGACCAGCTCGGCGCACTGCAGCACGAGGGCGATCTGGCGCTGCCGCTCGATGATCGCGGCGGTGTCCGCGGCCGTCCCGACCACCGCCGAGGCATCCAGCGCCACACCGGCGAATTCGGCTCGGGCGTAACTCTTCACCAGATCGACGCTGCCGACCCCAGTGACCGTGACACCCGGTGCGTCGGTGGGCACCAGGAACTGGCGCACGACGCCGTCGCACACCGCGGGCACCAACAGCACACCGGCCTGGGCGCCGGCCTCGATGCGGTCCTTGGCGCCGTCGAGGCGGTACCCGTCGGCGGTCGCGGTCGCCACGGTGGCGATGGTCGTGGCCTGCGTCGGGGCACTCGGCCGGCCCGGTTCGTAGACGGCCCAGGATCCGACCAGTTCCCCGGAGACCAGGGCGTCGATGGTGTCCTGGTGACCCTCGGGCGCCTCGACGAGCCCGGCCAGCACCACCGACACCGGATGCAGCGGCCCGGGGGCGACGGTGTGACCGATCAGTTCGGCGATCACCGCCAGGTCGGCCACCCCGTCACCGGAAACGCTTCCGCCGCCGAGGGATTCGGGTACCAGCAGGCTGGTCCAGCCCAGCTCGGCGGCGCGCTGCCACCAGTCGGGATCGAAGGATTCCCCGGCGGCGTGCAGTTCACGGACCCGCGCCAGCGAGCCTTCCTTGTCGAGGAAGGCCGCGGCGGTGGACGCGAAGAGCAGCTGTTCGGGATTGGTGGCGGCGGCAGCGGTCATCGACGCGATCTCAGGCGATGACCAGCGCGGGCACGTCGGGGGAGTGCCGGATCTCGTTGGGCACCTTGAACAGGTCGATGAGGTTGCCGCCCATCACCTTTCGCACTCCCTCGTCGTCCAGGCCGTGGGCCACCAGATCGTCGACCAGGGTGATCGGGTCGGACAGGCCCTCCGGGTGCGGCCAGTCCGAGCCGAACATGACGCGGTCGATGCCGCACAGCTCGGCCATCTCCTTGAAGTTGTCCTCCCAGAACGGCGCGACGTAGACGCAGCGGCGGAACGCCTCCACCGGATCCTCGGGGAACTCGCTGGGCAGCTTGGCGTAGACGTCGGACAGCTGGTGCTGCAGGTAGGGCACCCAGGACGCACCGTTTTCCACCGACAGGATCCGCAGGTCGGGGTTGCGGTGGAAGGCGCCGTGGCAGATCATCGCGGCCATGGTGTCCTCGATGGGCCGCTTGCCCATCGCGACCATCCGGAACGCGGTCGGCTTGAACGGCAGGAACTCGTCGGCGGGCTCCCAGTCGTTGAGGTACTGCGCGTAGCCCGAGTCCGAGGCGTGCATGCAGACCGGGATGTCGGCGGCGACCACGGCCTGCCAGAACGGGTCGAACTCGGGCAGGCCCATGGACCGGGTGCCGCGGTAGCCGGGCACCGGGGCCGGGCGCACCAGCACGGTCTTGGCGCCGCGCTCCAGCGCCCATTCGAGTTCGGCCAGCGCGCGGTCGACGTTGGGCAGGGTGATGACCGGGGTGGAGAAGATCCGGCCCTCGTAGTTGAACTGCCAGGTCTCATACATCCACTCGTTGAGCGCGTGGATCAGGTCGTGGATCAGGTCCGGGTCGTCCTTGAGGCGCTCCTCGACCAGGCTGGCCAGAGTCGGGAACATGATCGTGTAGTCCAGGCCGAGGGAGTCCATCACCTCGAGCCGGGCAGCGGGGTCACGGAAGGCGGGGATGGCCTTCATGGGCTTGCCCATGATCTCGCGGTAGCTCTTGCCTCCCGAGCCGTGGCGGAAGTACTCCTCCTGGGCGCCGGGGCGGGCGACGACCTCGAAGGTCGGGTTGGGGATGTAGTCGCTGATCTGGTTGCGGACCACGATCTTGGTGCGGCCGCGCACGTCGATGTAGTCGATGACGCCCTTGCGGTTGTCCGGGACGAACTTGGTCAGCGCTTCCTTGGGCTCGTAGAAGTGGTTGTCGGCGTCGAACACCGGGTAGCCGAGAACGCGTGACGGCATGAGGGCTCCTTCGGGGCGGGGTTTCCGCGGTATCGGGGCTGGTTCTGCGGGGCTGGTAATGACGTTACCGCACTGTGGTAACGAGATTACCACGTGGGCGCACGTGCTGGCCAGTGATGACGGTCGGAGAATATCTGTGCAGTTCAGGCGGGGTGTGTGGGATCGGCGGCGGCCAGGCCGTGCAGGCAGAAGCGATACAGGTGGCCAGCGTCGACGGGGCTGCCGTACAGGTCGTTTCCCAGCCCCCGCAGCCGCAGCGCCCCGAGCACGGTCTGCATCAGGATCGCGGCGTCCGGGTCGACGTCGAGGTCGGCGCGGAAGGTGCCCTCGGCGATCCCGCGGCGCAGGATGTCCGCGTACAGCGTGTGCAGCGGCGCCAGTACCGCGGCGAACTCCCGGGGGCGGTTCTCCATCAGGTGGTCGTTGTAGTACGTCAGGCCCCGGTTGATGCTGTCTTGGGTGCTGGACTCCGCCGGGGCGCTCATCCGCTCGATCACCCGACGCAACGCCTCGGTCGCTGGCAGCGACTCGGTCTCGACCCGCCAGCGCGCCGTCGCGTCGGCCATGATCCGTTCCACCAGCGCCAGCAGCAGTTCGTCCTTGGTGGCGAAGTGCTGATAGAACGCCCGCAGTGAGGTTTTGGACCGTTCCACCACTTCCAGCACGGTGAAATCCGTGCGACCGGTCTCGCCGAGAATCGACAGTGCCGAACGCATGAAACTCTGCGCCCGCGACTCGGCGGCGGGCGTGCTCGCCCCGGCTTCGGTCGTCATGACGCCCGAGGGTACCGCCCGGCCGGGACGACCGGTGACCGCTTTCGACGATGCTGAGCGACTGCTTGGCGCGCGGCCGATCGGGGGCTAGGGTTCTGGACCCATGGCCGAATGGTTCCTGTTCCTGCCGCAGCTGCGGTTGGGCATCGACGCCGTCGTGGCGCGCGCGGTGGCCGCGGAATCCGCCGGCTTCGACGGCATCGCGTTCATCGACCACCTGGAGCCGCCGGCCGCCGTGGACCAGCCCATCTGGGAGGCCATGACGCTGGCCACCTGGGTGGCCGCGCACACCGAGCGGCTGCGCATCGGGCACCTGGTGCTCTGCGACGCGTTCCGCCACCCGGCCGTTCTGGCAAAGCAGGCCGTCACGCTGGCCGAGGTCAGCGGCGGGCGGTTCGAACTCGGTCTGGGCTCGGGATCCTGGCCCGACGAATTCACCCGGTTCGGGCTGCCCGACGCCGATGACGCCAAGGCCCGCGCAGCCCGGCTGGCCCGCGACGTCACGACGATCCGCGACTGCTGGGGCCTCGGCTCCGACACCGCTATGATCCAGAAACCGCTTCCCACACACCGTATTCCGCTGCTGTTCGGCGGCACCGGCAAGACCACCCTGGCACTGGCCCGCGACTACGGCGACTGGTGGAACATCCCGTCGCACCAACTGGACCGCCTGGACGCGCTGATGCCGCGGGTCGGCGACGCGCGGGTATCGATGCAGCAGATGGTCGGCTTCGTCGGCGACGGCGCGGACGAGGCCGAGATCGCGACAACCAGCAAACGTCGCTTCGGCTACCTCGGCTCCGGGCTGGTGTGCGGGGACGCCGCGGCGATGATCGAACACTTCGGTGCGCTCGCCGATCGCGGGGTGCAGCGCTTCTACGTCTGGTTCGCCGACTTCGCCGCCCCGGACACCCTGCACGCATTCGCCGACACCGTCATCACCGCGCTCTGAATCACTCGAATGTGAACAACCGAAAGGACACCCACCCTGTGAGCACCGAAACCACACCCGCTCAAGCCGACGGCGCCGGGCCTCGTGCTCGCGGAACTACACCTCTCGCCGAACCCGCCGAATGGACGCTGGACGAACTGCTGGCGCTGTTCGACGTGCCCGACGCCGACGGGGACACCATCGTCGCCCCCACCGGCCGCGCCGGTGAGGACGAGCGCCAGGTGGTCGAGGGCACCCAGGTGCTGGCCCAGGCCATCGTCGCAGTGGCCAAGCGATTCGGCGACAAGTCGATCCGCGCGGCGCACGCAGTGTTCTCCCGCGCGGTGATGGTTGGCGCGCCGGTTGAGTTGCACCTCGACGTCTTCCACGAGGGCCGCTCGATGGCCACCGCGGTGGTGACCGCCAGCCAGAACGGCAAGCGCGCCATCACCGTCACCGTGCTGGCCGATGTGCCCAGCGCCGACGTGATCCGCCACCAGCAGGCCAAGCCCGACGTCGCCGGCCCGGACGGGGCGAACGTCTGCACCATGCCGATGGTCGGCCGTCAGGTCCGCCTCGTCGACGTCATCGACGTCAACAGCCCCGATGAGGTCGGCCCGCCGGAGCTCTACGCTTGGCTGCACTACGAGCCGGTGCCGCAGCGCGAGGACCTGGCCAAGGCGCTGATCGCGTACTTCACCGGGCACCTGGGTATTTCGACGACCATGCGGGCGCACGAGGGCATCGGCACCGCCCAGGCGCACTACACCGTCTCGACCGCGCCGATGACCATCAACATCACCTTCCACGAGCCGTTCGGCTGGGACGGCTGGCTGCTGTACACCCACGAGAGCACCCAGGTCGGCGCGGGCATGTCCTATATCCGGGGCACCGTGCACACCGAGGCCGGGGACCTGATCGCGTCGTTCAGCCAGGACGCGATGATCCGTCCGCTGCGCACCACCGACACCTCCATCAAGGCGGAGTCCCGGCTGTAGCGGTCAGCCGTTGTCCAGATCGGTGGCGCTGTAGGTGTCGCACTTGCGCGCGTCACCGGTCTGGTAGCCCACGGTGAACCAGTGCTGGCGCTGGGCGGCCGAGCCGTGCGTCCAGGACTCCTTGTTCACCCGCCCGGTGGCGGCTTTCTGGATCCGGTCGTCGCCGACGGACTGGGCGGCCGACAGGGCATCGGCGATGTCCTTGTCGCTCAACGGCTTCAGGAACGGCGTGTCCGAACCCGGCGCGTTGGTGGTGGAGGCGTGGTGGGCCCAGACGCCGGCGTAGCAGTCGGCCTGCAGTTCGGTACGCACGCTGCCGCCGGTGGCGCCCTGCACGCCCTTCTGCGCCTTGCTGATGTCGCCGAGCAGGTTCTGCACGTGGTGGCCGTACTCGTGGGCGATCACGTACTCCTGGGCCAGCGGGCCACCGCTGGAACCGAACCGGTCCTGCAGCACCTGGTAGAACGACGTGTCGATGTAGACGGTCCGGTCGGCTGGGCAGTAGAACGGTCCGACGTCACTGGTCGCTGCACCGCAGGCGGTGTTGGTGGATTCGGTGAACAGGTGCAGCTTGGGGCGGCTGTAGCCCTTGAGCAACTGCGACCACACCTGGTCGACCGAGTTGCCGGTGGCGATCACCCGGCAGTTGACGTTGTCGTTGGCGTCCTTGCCGGTCTTGCACTGCGACACGTCGAAGCCCGGTGTCGCGGCCCCCGGCTGCTGTGCCGTCTGCCCGCCGGTCACGCTGCCCGGGTCGATACCGAAGAACAACGCGATCAGCACCACCACCAGGCCGCCGACGCCGCCGCCGACCGCGAGCCCCCGGCCGCCCATCCCGCCGCCGGAGGACGTGGTGGACGTGTCGATCCGGATTCCCTCGTTGAAGGTCATCGCTTCTCCGTTCCGGTGGCGCCGCAGCCGCCGTGTCTAGCCATGATTGTCACACCGAGTAGCGCGCGTCGGTATATCGACGCAGATTGTGCAGGAACCGCTGGAACAGCCAGCCCATCACCGGGCGGCCCAGCGCCATCCCGATCCGCCCGGCCGCCCCGTTGGGCTTCATCGACATGATCCAGGTCAGGTTGCAGCCGTCCTCGGTCGGGACGACGCGGTAGTCCTCGGCGAACGCCGAGATGGAACGCGTGCTGGCCTCGTTGAACCGGAACGACATCCGGGTGTGGGGCTCCCAGGTCAGGAACTCCTCGTCGCCGACGATCCCGCCGCGCATATGCACGGTGCGGGTGGTGCCCACCCCGTAGGGCTCCGGACTGGTCCAGGTCACCTTGGTGATGACGGTGGCCCACACCGGCCACGATTCGGCGTCGGACAGCACCTCGAACAGCTCCTGCGGCGAGATCCGCAGGTCGACGGTGCTGACGAACCGGTACGGCGCGGTGTCGATGAAATGCAGCCCGACCCGCTCGCAGGGGTAGCTCTTCGCCATGCCCGCAGCCTAGCCGTGACTAGCCGGGCGGTTCGGCGAGGCGGCGCCGCATAGACTGACAAACCGTCTGCAGGGCCTGGAGCCCTGTCCCGTGAATCCGTAGGAGTTTTTCGTGCTGCGCAGCCACCGTGCCGGTTCCCTTCGGCCGTCCGACGCCGGAACGACCGTCACCCTGGCGGGCTGGGTGGCGCGCCGACGGGATCACGGCGGCGTCATCTTCATCGACCTGCGCGACTCCAGCGGCGTCGCACAGGTGGTGTTCCGCGACGCCGGCGTGCTCGAGCAGGCGCACCGGCTGCGCGCGGAGTTCTGCGTCTCGGTCACCGGCGTCGTCGAGATCCGGCCCGAGGGCAACGCCAACCCCGACATCGCCACCGGCGAGATCGAGGTCAATGCCACCGAATTGACGGTGCTGAGCGAATGCGCGCCGCTGCCGTTCCAGCTCGACGAGACCGCCGGCGACGAGGCGCGGCTGCGCTACCGCTACCTGGACCTGCGCCGCGACGGCCCGGGCAACGCGCTGCGGCTGCGTTCGCGGGTCAACGCCGCCGCCCGCGCCGTGCTCGCCGAGCACGACTTCGTCGAGATCGAGACCCCCACCCTGACCCGGTCCACCCCCGAGGGCGCGCGGGACTTCCTGGTGCCCGCCCGGCTGCAGCCCGGCTCGTTCTACGCGCTGCCGCAGAGCCCGCAGCTGTTCAAGCAGTTGCTGATGGTCGCCGGCATGGAGCGCTACTACCAGATCGCGCGCTGCTACCGCGATGAGGACTTCCGCGCCGACCGCCAGCCCGAGTTCACCCAGCTGGACATGGAGATGAGCTTCGTCTCCGCCGACGACGTCATCGCGGTCTCGGAACAGGTGCTGGCCGCGCTGTGGGCGCTGATCGGCGTGCAGCTGCCGTTGCCGCTGCCGCGGATCGGCTACGACGAGGCGATGCGCCGCTTCGGCACCGACAAACCCGATCTGCGCTTTTCCGTCGAACTCGTCGAATGCACCGACTATTTCACCGACACCCCGTTCCGGGTGTTCCAGGCGCCCTACGTGGGGGCGGTCGTCATGCCCGGCGGCGCCGACCAGCCGCGCCGGACGCTGGACGGCTGGCAGGAATTCGCCAAGCAGCGCGGCCACAAGGGCCTGGCGTACGTGCTGATCGGCGAGGACGGGACCCTGGGCGGGCCGGTCGCCAAGAACCTCTCCGACGCCGAACGCGACGGCCTCGCCGCCCACGTCGGCGCCAAGCCGGGGGACTGCGTGTTCTTCGCCGCCGGTGCGGCCAAGGGTGCGCGCGCCCTGCTGGGCGCGACGCGCATCGAGATCGCCAAGCGCCTGGACCTGATCGACCCGGACGCCTGGGCGCTGACCTGGGTGGTGGACTGGCCGCTGTTCGAGGCCACCGACGAGGCCACCGCCTCCGGCGACGTTGCCGTCGGCTCCGGTGCCTGGACCGCCGTGCACCACGCCTTCACCGCACCGCAGCCCGACAGCATCGCCACCTTCGACACCGATCCGGGTGCCGCGCGCGCCGACGCCTACGACATCGTCTGCAACGGCAACGAGATCGGCGGCGGGTCGATCCGCATCCACCGCGCCGACCTGCAGGAGCGGGTGTTCGCGATGATGGGCATCGACCATGACGAGGCGCGTGACAAGTTCGGGTTCCTGTTGGACGCCTTCGCCTTCGGCGCACCGCCGCACGGCGGCATCGCGTTCGGCTGGGATCGGATCACCGCGCTGCTGGCCGGCGAGGATTCCATCCGCGAGGTCATCGCGTTCCCCAAGACCGGCGGTGGTGTCGACCCGCTGACCGACGCTCCGGCACCCATCACCGCCGCGCAGCGCAAGGAAGCCGGTATCGACGCGAAACCCGAAGCCGCCAAGACCGCGGCCGCCAATCCCGAAGCCGGGGGAGCCCAACCGACGGAGTAGGCGTGGCCGCGTCCGGTCGCCCTCCCGGGCTCCGAAGTTCGTGCGTTCTGATGATTTGCGCCCGCCCCGCCGGTGCTTGACTGTGGGTGAACCGAAACGCACGAAGGCGGTTGCCATGTTCCACATTCATCAACCGGACAGCCCGGATGCGGTGCTGGTACACCGGCATCTGCACATCCCGCATCCGCACCTACCCGAATACGAACCCCACCCGGTGTCCTCGCATCGGGAGCCCAGCTACCTCGAAAAGTCGCGGATGGCCCGGGAAATGGGCCACTTGTAACACGAACACGCGCAAAACGCGGGGTGAACCACGCTGTGGTGGGATCCCCCCATGGGCATCAAGGTGGCGCTGGAGCACCGCACCCACTACCGCTTCGACCGGCTGGTGCAGGTGCACCCGCACGTCATCCGGCTGCGGCCCGCCCCGCACTCACGCACCCCGATCGAGGCCTATTCGCTTCAGATCGAGCCGGGCGACCATTTCATCAACTGGCAGCAGGACCCGTTCGGCAACTTCCTGGCCCGGGTGGTGTTCCCGGAACCAGCGCGCGAATTGAGCATCACCGTCGGCCTGATCGCCGACCTGAAGGTGATCAACCCGTTCGACTTCTTCATCGAGGACTACGCCGAGACCGTCCCGTTCGACTACTCGAAGGCCCTGGCCGCCGACCTTGAGCCCTACCTGCGCCCAGTCGATGAACACGGCGACGGGTCGGGGCCCGGCGAGCTGGTGTGCAACTGGGTGCGGGAAGTCGCCGTCGTCCCCGGCACCCGCACCATCGACTTCCTCGTCGCGCTCAACCAGGCGGTGCACGCCGACATCGGCTACAGCGTGCGGATGGAACCGGGTGTGCAGACACCTGATGTCACCCTGGGCACCCGCATCGGGTCGTGCCGCGATTCGGCGTGGCTGCTGGTGTCGGTGCTGCGCCAACTCGGCCTGGCCGCCCGGTTCGTATCCGGCTATCTGGTGCAACTGACCTCCGACGTGCCGGCACTCGACGGCCCGTCGGGCCCGGCCGCCGATTTCACCGACCTGCACGCCTGGGCCGAGGTGTACATCCCCGGTGCGGGTTGGATCGGCCTGGACGCCACCTCCGGGCTGTTCGCCGGCGAAGGACACATCCCGCTGTCGGCGACCCCGAACCCGGCCGCCTCGGCGCCGATCACCGGTGCCACCGGGATCTGCGAGACCACAATGGAATTCAGCAACACCGTCACCCGCATCCACGAGGACCCCCGGGTCACCCTGCCCTACACCGAGCAGTCCTGGTCGGCGATCGTCGACCTCGGCGCCCGGGTCGACGCCCGGCTGGCCGCCGGTGACGTCCGGTTGACCGTGGGTGGGGAGCCCACCTTCGTGTCGATCGACAATCAGGTCGACCCGGAGTGGACCACCGCCGCCGACGGCCCGGACAAACGGCGCCGGGCCAGCGCGCTGACCGCCCGGCTCAAGGCGACCCTGGCCCCGCACGCGCTGACCCAGCGCGGCCAGGGCAAGTGGTATCCCGGAGAACCGTTGCCGCGCTGGCAGATCGGCCTCGTCTGGCGCACCGACGGCGAACCGCTGTGGCACGACGACACTCTGCTCGCCGACCCGTGGGCCGAACACCGCGACCCCGAATCCGCCGACCCGGCTGCCGCCCGGGCGCTGCTGGCTGCCCTCGCCGAGGATCTCGGCCTGCCGCAAACACAGGTGCGCCCCGCCTACGAGGACGGCCTGGCCCGGCTGGCCGCGCTGGTCCGGCTGCCCGACGGGGACCCGGTCGAAGCGGCCGACGACCCGGCCGAGGGCGCGGCCCGCGCCGAGCTGCTGGCCCGCCTCGACACCCCGGCCGACGACCCGGCGGCCTATCTACTGCCACTGCACCGCCGCGACGATCACGCCGGGTGGGCCAGCGCCGACTGGCGGCTGCGGCGCGGGCGCATCGTGCTGCTCGACGGGGATTCCCCGGCTGGGCTGCGACTGCCGCTGGAGTCCATCAACTGGACCCCGCCGCGGCCCGTCGCCGAAGCGGACCCACTGGCCGACCGGGGCCCGCTGGACACTTCGGACGCCGATCCCGCGGTGATCGACACCGCAGCGGACGTCCCGCGCACCGCGGTGGTCGCCGAGATCCGCGATCACCTGCTGCACGTCTTCCTGCCGCCGACCGAGACCGCCGAGGACTTCGTCGACCTGGTCACCCGGCTGGAGCGCGCCGCGGCGGCGGTCGGCACCCCGCTGGTGGTCGAGGGCTACGGCCCGCCGGTCGACCCGCGGCTGCAGACCATGACCATCACCCCGGACCCCGGGGTGATCGAGGTCAACGTCGCGCCCAGCGCCGGCTTCGACGAACAGCTCGACGGGCTGGCCACGCTCTACGAACAGGCCCGGCGCTCCCGGCTGTCCACGGAATCCTTCGACATCGACGGCACGCACGGCGGCACCGGCGGCGGCAACCACATCACCCTCGGCGGCCGCACCCCCGCGGACTCGCCGTTCCTGCGCCGCCCCGACCTGCTGGTGTCCATGCTGACCTACTGGCAGCGGCACCCGGCGCTGTCGTATCTGTTCGCCGGCCGGTTCGTCGGCACCACGTCGCAGGCGCCCCGGGTCGACGAGGGCCGGGCGTCGGCGCTCTACGAACTGGAGATCGCCTTCGCCGAGATCGCCCGGCTGGGCGAGGACGGAGCGGCCCCGGCGTGGGTCACCGACCGGGCCCTGCGGCATCTGCTCACCGACATCACCGGCAACACCCACCGCGCCGAGTTCTGCATCGACAAGCTCTACAGCCCCGACAGCAGCCGGGGGCGCCTGGGCCTGCTGGAACTGCGCGGGTTCGAGATGCCGCCGCACTACCAGATGGCCATGGTGCAGTCCCTGCTGGTGCGATCGCTGGTGGCCTGGTTCTGGGAGCAGCCGCTGCGCGCCCCGCTGATCCGCCACGGCGAGAACCTGCACGGCCGGTACCTGTTGCCGCACTTCCTGATTCACGACATCGCCGACGTCGCCGCAGACCTGCGCGCACACGGCGTCGACTTCGAGACCAGCTGGCTGGACCCGTTCACCGAGTTCCGCTTCCCGCGCATCGGCACCGTCGTGCTCGACGGGATCGAGGTCGAACTGCGCGGGGCGATCGAGCCGTGGAACACCCTGGGGGAGGAGTCGACGGCCGGCGGCACCGCCCGCTACGTCGACTCGTCGGTCGAACGCCTGCAGGTCCGCCTGGTCGGCGCCGACCGGCAGCGTCACCTGGTGACCTGCAACGGGCACCCGGTTCCGCTGCTGGCCACCGACAACCCCGACGTCCAGGTGGGCGGCGTGCGGTACCGGGCCTGGCAGCCGCCCAGTGCCCTGCATCCCAGCATCACCGTCGACGCCCCACTGCGCTTCGAGCTGATCGACACCACCGCCGGCATGTCCCGCGGCGGCTGCACCTACCACGTCTCCCACCCCGGCGGCCGGTCCTATGACACCCCGCCGGTCAACGCGGTGGAGGCCGAGTCGCGGCGCGGCCGCCGATTCTCGGCCACCGGATTCACCCCCGGCCCCATCGACGTCGCCTATCTGCGGGAGAAGGTGGCTCGCCAGTCGACGGATACGGCGCCGCCGGGCATCCTGGACCTGCGCAGGGTGCGTACCGTACTGCGGTGACCGGTTCTGTGCGACCATGCCCCGGACCGCGGTATCGGAGAGAGACGGAGGTGCACCGGTGACGCCGCTGCCCACCTCCGGCACCGCCACCGCACCGCCTGCACCCGGTTACGACGAGTTCCGCGGCTCCGACGGCGCCGTCCGCGTGTCCTGGCAACGCCTCGATGAGCTGCTCGCCGAGGCCGGCGGCGCGGGCCTGGAGCGGCTGCGCACCGAGGTCGCCGAACTCGTCGACTACAACGGCATCACCTCCGGCGCCGCCGACGGCACCACCGGCGACTGGCGCCTGGACGGCGTCCCGCTGCTGATCTCGGCCGCCGAATGGGAGGCGCTGGAGGCCGGGCTGCTGCAACGCTGCCGGCTGCTCGACGCCGTGCTCGCCGACCTGTACGGACCTCAGCGCTCCCTGACCTCCGGAGCGCTGCCGCCGCAGCTGTTGTTCGCCCACCCCGGCTATCTGCGGCCCGCGCGCGGGATCACCGTTCCCGGGCGCCACCAGCTGTTCCTGTACGCCGCCGATGTCAGCCGGACGGTGTCGGGGGAGTTCACCGTCAACGCCGACTGGACCCAGGCGCCGTCTGGTGCCGGCTACGCGATGGCCGACCGTCGGGTGGTGGCGCACGCCGGGCCGGTGACCTACGAGCGGATCGCGCCGCGGCCGGTGTCCCCGTTCGCCACCGCGCTGCGGCTGTCGCTGATCGACGCCGCCCCGGAGACCGCCGAGGACCCGTTCGTCGTGGTGCTCAGCCCGGGCATCAGATCCGAGACCGCCTTCGACCAGGCCTATCTGGCCTCCGCCCTAGGATTCCCGCTGGTCGAGAACGACGATCTGACGGTCCGCGACGGTGCGCTGTGGATGCGGTCGCTGGGCACCTTGAAACGGGTCGACGTGGTGCTGCGCCGGGTCGACGCGGACTACACCGATCCGCTAGACCTGCGTGCGGATTCCCGCCTCGGCGTGGCCGGGCTGACCGAGACCTCGCGGCGCGGTGCGGTCACCGTCGTCAACCCGCTGGGCAGCGGGGTGCTGGAGAGCCCCGGAGTGGCCCGGTTCCTGCCGGAACTGGCCCGCGAGCTGCTCGGTGAGACGCCACTGCTGGCCTCGCCGCCGAGCTACTGGGGCGGCATCGATGCCGAGCGCGCGCATCTGCTGGCCCGCCTCGATGCCCTGATCATCGCCCCGGTCACCGGGGGGCGGCCGATCAACGGGGCGTGTCTCTCGGTTGCGCAGCGCCGCGAACTGGCGGCCCGGATCGAGGCCGCGCCCTGGCAGTGGGTGGGCCGCGAGCTCCCGCAGTACTCGCAGGCGCCCACCGGGATCGGCGCCGGGCCGCTGGCATCGGTCGGTGTCGCCATGCGGTTGTTCGCCGTCTCCCAGGGCGGCGGTTACGCGCCGATGATCGGCGGCCTGGGCGGGGTGGTCGCCCTCGGCGAGTCCGGCGTGAAAAATATTGCCGCCAAGGATATCTGGGTGCTGCCGACCAAGCGGGCGGAGAGCGCCGCCGGTTCCCCGCCGGTCGAGCTGCCCGCCGTCACCCCGGTCGCCGCCGTCGGGATCAGCTCGCCGCGTGTGCTGTCGGACCTGTACTGGACCGGGCGGTATGCCGAGCGGGCCGAAACCATGGCCCGGCTGCTGACCGTCACCCGGGAGCGCTACCACGAATACCGGCACCGCCAGGACATCGCGGCCAGCGGCTGCGTACCGGTCCTGCTGTCCGCGCTCGGCGCGCTGACCGGCACCGACACCGGGGCCGACGGCGACGCCGCCGAGCAGATCGCTACCGCCCCGACCACCATGTGGGCGCTGACGGTGGACGCCGCCCGGCCCGGGTCGATGGCCCAATCGGTGCTGCGGCTGGGCATGACCGCGCGCTCGGTGCGCGACCAGCTGTCCAACGACACCTGGACCGTGCTGGCGGGTGTCGAACGAAACGTGCTGGGGCACAGCCGGACTCCACCGGACTCCCGGATGCGGGCGGAGCACCTGCTGGCCACCGCCCAGGCCCGCACCCAGGCCGGGATGCTGGCCCTGTCGGGCCTGGCTGCCGAATCCACCGTGCGCGACGTCGGCTGGACGATGACCGACATCGGCAAGCGCATCGAACGCGGTGCGAACCTGGCGGTGCTGCTGGGTGCGACGCTGACCGCCGTGGACGACCCCGCCGTCGAGCAGGTGGTCGCCGAGGCGGTGCTGGTGGTGTGCGAATCCTCGATCACCTACCGGCGGCGCACCCTGGGCCAGATCCGGATCGCCGCGCTGGCCGACCTGCTGCTGCTCGACGAGCACAACCCCCGATCCCTGGCGTTCCAGCTGGAACGGCTGCGCCAGCGGCTGCGCAGCCTGCCCGGTTCGACCGGCGCCACCCGCCCAGAACGCCTGGTCGACGAGATGGTGACCCGACTGCGTCGGCTGGAGCCCGCGGAGCTGGAGGACGTCGACGCGGCCACCGGCCGTCGTGCCGCCCTGGCCGGACTGCTCGATGCCGTCGAAACCGGACTGCGTGAGCTGTCGGATCTGCTTGCCGCCACCCAGCTTTCACTGCCCGGGGCGATGCAGCCGCTGTGGGGTCCGAACGAACTGCGGGTGCTGCCGTGACCCGCTACTATCGGATCACCCACCGCACCGACTACCGCTACTCCGATGTGGTGACCAACTCCTACGGGCGCGGACACCTGGCACCGCGGGACACCGACCAGCAGCGCTGCCTGGACCACCGGCTGGACATCGCCCCGGCGCCCTCGGACCGGACCGAGTCCGCCGATGGGTACGGCAACCGCAGCACCTACTTCCAGATCACCGAACACCACCGGGAGCTGACGGTGACCGGGACGTCGGTCGTCGCGGTCGATCCGCCGCCTGCCTCCCTCTACGGCGACGGCGCGGCGATCGGACCGTGGGAGAACGCCCGGCCCGCCGGGCCCGACGGGGCGCTGGCCGTCGAATTCACCCTGGACCTGGCCGACCCGGAGATAACCGACGAGGTACGAGCCTATGCCGCACCGAGTTTCGTGCCCGGCCGTCGGTTGATCGACGTGCTGGCCGACCTGAACTCCCGGATCCACAGCGACTTCACCTACCGGTCCGGGTCCACGACGGTGTCCACCCGGGTCGCCGAGGTGCTGGCCGTCCGCGAGGGGGTGTGTCAGGACTTCGCCCGGCTGGCCATCGCCTGCCTACGGGCCAACGGCCTGGCCGCCGGCTACGTGTCGGGCTATCTGGCCACCGACCCGCCGCCGGGCCGGGAGCGGATGATCGGCGTCGACGCCACACACGCCTGGGCGGCGGTGTGGACGAGTGAGAACCGTTGGCTGGGCCTGGATCCCACCAACGACCAGCTGGTCGACGAGCGCTACATCGTGGTCGGCTGGGGCCGCGACTACGCCGACGTGCCGCCGCTGCGCGGCATCATCTACACAGATTCGGAGAGTAGTGTTATCGAGGTGTCCGTGGACGTCGCACCGCTGGAGGAGCATGCGTGACTTCCGCTGCCCGGGCTGCGGGCAGCACCTGGCCTTCGAGAACTCCCTGTGCCTGACGTGTGACACCCCGATCGGCTTCTCGCCGGCCGACCGGGTGATGCTGCCCGTCGAACCCGACGGGGACTATCTGATGTGCGCGAATCTGCATGCCGCGGCGTGTAATTGGCTGGTACGCCGCGAGCCCGGCGGACCGGTGCTGTGCGAGTCCTGCCGGCTCACCCGCACCCGGCCGGCCGACGCAGACACCGCGGCGATGGCGGCCTTTGCGCTGGCCGAAGGCGCCAAACGCCGGCTGATCGCCGAGCTGACCGAACTGGGCCTGCCGATCACCGGCCGCGACGCCGACCCGGACTACGGATTGGCCTTCGACCTGCTGTCGTCCGCCGGGGGACCGGTCACCACCGGGCACCACAACGGCCTGATAACCCTGGACCTGGCCGAGGGCGACGACGTGCACCGCGAGCAGTTGCGCGCCGAGATGGACGAGCCCTACCGCACCCTGCTGGGGCATTTCCGGCACGAGATCGGCCACTACTACTTCTACGTGCTCATCGACCCGGAACCGGCTCAGCGCGCGGCGTTCACCGAGCTGTTCGGCGACCCGGACACCGACTACCAGGCGGCGCTGGACCGGCACTACTCCTCGGGTCCACCCGCGGGCTGGGAGGACGACTACGTCTCGTCGTACGCCACCATGCACCCGGCCGAGGACTGGGCCGAGACATTCGCGCACTACCTGCACATCCGCGACACGCTGGACACCGCCGCGGCGTTCGGGCTGGCACCGGCCGCGGGGACGTTCGACGGCAAGCTGTTCGGGCCCAGCGCCTTCGACACGCTGATCGAGATGTGGCTGCCGCTGGCCTGGTCGCTGAACATGGTGAACCGCTCGATGGGCCGCGACGATCTCTACCCGTTCGTGCTGCCGGTGGCGGTGCTGGAGAAACTGCGTTTCCTGCACGGCGTGCTCGAGGGGCAGGCTGCTTCCGGCGTCGACCCAGACTCCAGGTAGGTGCCTCTCGGCGTGTCGCCTGCGCCTGTTCTGCCTCAACGACAGGAGATATCACTTCAGCACCATGAGTCACTTCCGTAACAGGATCCGGCTAGCATGGGCCGGGTGACCGACCGCTACGGCATGGACGTGCTGGCCCGCAATCCCCATGAGGGCCGCAAGGTTCGCTCCACCGAGCAACCCGTGCAGATCGGCATGGTCGTCGAGGACGCCACCAGCGGTTTCGTCGGCGCGGTGGTGCGCGTGGAATACGGCCGGATGGACCTGGAGGACCGGCGTGGTCGGGTCCGCGGCTTTCCCGTCGGCCCCGGCTACCTGATCGACGGCAAGCCGGTCATCCTCACCGCACCGAAGCGCAGCGCCCCCAAGGCCCCGACCCGCACCGCGTCGGGCTCGGTCGCCGTCCCCGGAGCCCGCGCCCGCGTCGCGCTGCCCAGCCGCATCTACGTCGAAGGCCGCCACGACGCCGAACTCGTCGAACAGGTCTGGGGTGCGGACCTGCGCATCGAAGGCGTGGTCGTGGAGTACCTCGGTGGCATCGACGACCTGCCCGCCATCGTCGCCGACTTCGCCCCCACCCCCAAGCGCCGCCTCGGCGTGCTGGTCGACCACCTGGTGGCCGGGTCCAAGGAATCCCGCATCGCCGCCGACGTCGCGGCCGGGCCCGGCGGGGCGAACACCCTGGTGGTCGGGCACCCCTTCATCGACATCTGGGCAGCGGTCAAACCCGCCCGGCTCGGATTGTCCGCCTGGCCGGACATCCCGCGAGGCACCGACTGGAAGAAGGGCATCTGCGCGGCGCTGGGCTGGCCGCACGCCGACCAGGCCGACACCGCCGCCGCCTGGCAGCGCATCCGGTCGACGGTGCGGGACTGGACCGACCTGGAACCCGCGCTGATCGGCCGCGTCGAGGAACTGATCGACTTCGTCACCACCACCGAATAGCCGAACCGCAGGCTAGGAGCAGATGCTGGGACGGCCCACCAGGTAGTTGCACTGCATCGGGAACCGGTTGGCCACCGGCGGATCCAGCGGCGCCAGGAACGCCAGGGTGAACGGCGTCGTCTCGATGCCCGCCGGCAGGCCGCACCCTTCGGCGGTGATCCGCTTGTGCGTGCCGGTCAGCCCGTTCTCGGTGAACGCGTAGATCTCGGTGGTGGGGGCATAGCCGCCGCCGGGGCACACCGCACCCTCCGAAGCGGTGTACCGCGCGGTCCACAGCCCGTTGGTCAGCTTGAACCGCTGATCGAAGGAGGCCAGCCGGTTGTCCCGGCCACCGGCAGTCGGCGTCTTGGCCGCCACCAACAGATCGCAGCCCATGGTCTGGATATCGGTGTCGGTGTAATCGCTCTGGATCCGGGTGCCACTGGGCTGGCTGCACAGCGTCTGCATCGACCAGACGGTCGACGGCGACCCGGCCATGGTGAACGCATAGGTGCCGTCAGCGGGCGGCAGCACCGCGTGCGCGGGCGCCGCGAACAGGGCCGCGGCGGTGGCCAGCGCCCCGGCAAGCGCGGCGGCACGACGACGGGGGTTCATGGCGGGCAGTGTATCGCCGTGGTAAGCCTGAGCGGTGCCGGAATCTTCAGACGACACGGCCGGCCTGTTCGACGTCGAGCCCGACGCGCAGGCGTCGGCGAGCGCCGCGGACAACCCCGATCCGAGCGCCCCGCTGGCCGTCCGGATGCGCCCGAGCAGCCTCGACGAGGTCGTCGGGCAGGAGCACCTGCTCAAACCGGGTTCGCCGCTGCGCCGCCTCGTCGAAGGCTCGGGCGCCGCGTCGGTCATCCTCTACGGCCCGCCCGGCACCGGCAAGACCACCCTCGCCTTGCTGATTTCACACGCCACCGGGCGCCGTTTCGAGGCGCTCTCGGCGCTCTCAGCCGGGGTCAAGGAGGTCCGCGCGGTCATCGACGGCGCGCGCCGGGCGGCCGTGCACGGTCAGCAGACCGTGCTGTTCATCGACGAGGTGCACCGGTTCTCCAAGACCCAGCAGGACGCGCTGCTGGCCGCGGTGGAGAACCGGGTGGTGCTGCTGGTCGCCGCGACCACCGAGAACCCGTCGTTCTCGGTGGTGGCGCCGCTGCTGTCGAGGTCGCTGATCCTGGCCCTGCAGCCCCTGGGCCCCGAGGACATCGCCACCGTGCTGCGCCGCGCGATCGACGACCCGCGGGGCCTCGGCGGCACCGTCACCGTCACCGACGACGGGCTGGAGCTGCTGGTTCGCCTCGCCGCCGGGGACGCCCGCCGTGCGCTGACGGCGCTGGAGGTGTCCGCCGAGACCGCCGGGGACGGCGCGGTCACCGCCGAGGTCGTCGAGCAGTCCCTGGACCGGGCCGCGGTGCGCTACGACCGCGACGGCGACCAGCACTACGACGTCATCAGCGCGTTCATCAAGAGCGTGCGCGGCTCCGACGTCGACGCGGCGCTGCACTACCTGGCCCGGATGCTGATCGCGGGGGAGGACCCCCGCTTCGTGGCCCGCCGGCTGATGATCCTGGCCAGCGAGGACATCGGGCTGGCCGACTCGAACGCGCTGCTGGTCGCCAACGCCGCCGCAGCCACCGTCGCGCTGATCGGCATGCCCGAGGCCCAGCTGACGCTGGCGCACGCCACCGTCTACCTGGCCACCGCCCCGAAATCCAACGCCGTCACCACCGCGCTGGGCGCCGCGATGGCCGACATCCGGGCCGGCAAGGCCGGCCTGGTGCCCCCGCACCTGCGCGACGGGCACTACGCCGGCGCGGCCAAGCTCGGCCACGCCCAGGGCTACCGGTACGCCCACGACGCGCCCGAGGGGGTGCTCGCCCAGCAGTACCCGCCCGACGAACTGGTCGGCGTCGACTACTACCAGCCCACCGGCCGCGGCGCCGAGCGGGAACTGACCTCGCGGGTGGCGCGTTTACGCGACATCATCCGGCGACCCCGGCGCTGACCGCCGCGCGCCGCCCGAACGGTACCGAACCGCCCTCCCGGTATTGTGAGGCGGTTAACGACGGGCGATAGAAGAGTGACGACGTGCAGACTCACGAGATCCGGAAACGGTTCCTCGACCATTTCGTGAACGCGGGCCACACCGAGGTGCCCAGCGCCTCGGTGATCCTCGACGACCCCAACCTGCTGTTCGTGAACGCCGGGATGGTGCAGTTCGTGCCGTTTTTCCTCGGCCAGCGCACCCCGCCGTACCCGACGGCGACCAGCGTGCAGAAATGCATCCGGACCCCGGACATCGACGAGGTCGGCATCACCACCCGACACAACACCTTCTTCCAGATGGCCGGCAACTTCAGCTTCGGCGACTACTTCAAGCGCGGCGCGATCGAGCTGGCCTGGACCCTGCTGACCAAGCCGGTCGCCGACGGCGGCTACGGCTTCGACCCCGAGCGGCTGTGGGCCACCGTCTACTTCGACGACGACGAAGCCATCGAACTCTGGCAGGAGATCGCCGGGCTGCCCCCCGAGCGGATCCAGCGCCGCGGCATGGCCGACAACTACTGGTCGATGGGCATCCCCGGCCCGTGCGGCCCGTGCTCGGAGATCTACTACGACCGCGGCCCGGACTACGGCGTCGACGGCGGCCCAGTCGCCAACGAGGACCGCTACATCGAAATCTGGAACCTCGTGTTCATGCAGAACGAGCGCGGCGAGGGCACCAGCAAGGAGGATTTCGAGATCCTCGGCCCGCTGCCGCGCAAGAACATCGACACCGGCATGGGCGTGGAGCGCATCGCCTGCCTGCTCCAAGGCGTCGACAACGTCTACGAGACCGACCTGGTCCGCCCGGTCATCGACGTGGTCGCCGCGCTGGCGCCCCGCGGCTACGGCGCCGGCAACCACGCCGACGACGTCCGCTACCGGATCATCGCCGACCACAGCCGCACCGCGGCGATCATCATCGGCGACGGCGTGAGCCCCGGCAACGAGGGACGCGGCTACGTGCTGCGCCGGCTGCTGCGCCGGATCATCCGGGCCGCCAAGCTGCTCGGCGTCGAGCAGCCGATCATGGCGACCCTGATGGCCACCGTGCGCGACGCCATGGGCCCGTCGTACCCGGAGCTGGTCACCGACTTCGACCGGATCAACCGGATCGCGGTGGCCGAGGAGACCGCGTTCAACCGCACCCTGGCCGCCGGATCCAAACTGTTCGCCGACACCGCCGAGGCCACCCGCGCGGCCGGCAAGACGACGCTGTCGGGCGTCGACGCCTTCACGCTGCACGACACCTACGGCTTCCCGATCGACCTGACTCTCGAAATGGCTTCCGAAGCGGGGCTTTCCGTCGACGAACTGGGCTTCCGGGAACTGATGGCCGAGCAGCGCCGGCGCGCCAAGGCCGACGCCGCGGCCCGCAAGAACGCGCACGCCGACCTGACCGCCTACCGCGAACTCGTCGACGCCGGGCCCACCGAGTTCACCGGGTTCGACGAATTGACCACCCAGGCAAAGATTCTGGGCATCTTCGTCGACGGCAAGCGGGTGCCGGTGGTGTCTCACGGCGCCGAGATCCGCGACGCGGACCGGGTGGAGATCGTGCTCGACCGCACCCCGCTGTACGCCGAATCCGGCGGCCAGATCGCCGATATCGGGGCGATCTGCGGCACCGGCGCGAGCGCCTCGGCGAAGGCGGCGGTCACCGACGTGCAGAAGATCGCCAAAACCCTGTTCGTGCACCGGGTCAACGTGGAATCCGGCGAGTTCGTCGAGGGCGACACGGTCACTGCCGAGGTCGACCCGGCCTGGCGCCGCGGCGCCACCCAGGGCCACTCCGGTACCCACATGGTGCACGCCGCCCTGCGGGAAGTGCTGGGCCCCAACGCCGTTCAGGCCGGTTCGCTCAACCGCCCGGGCTACTTGCGCTTCGACTTCAACTGGACCGGTCCGCTGACGGAGAGTCAGCGCACCGAGATCGAGGCCGTCGCCAACGAGGCCGTGCAGGCCGACCACGAGGTGCACACCTTCACCACCGAACTGGAGCGGGCCAAGTCGATGGGCGCGATGGCGCTGTTCGGCGAGGCCTACCCCGACGAGGTCCGCGTCGTCGAGATCGGCGGGCCGTTCTCGCTGGAGCTCTGCGGTGGTACCCACGTGCACAATTCCGCCCAGATCGGGCCGGTCACCCTGCTCGGCGAATCCTCGGTGGGCTCCGGCATCCGCCGGGTGGAGGCTTACGTAGGGCTGGAGTCGTTCCGCCACCTGGCCCGCGAACGCGCGCTGATGGCCGGGCTGGCGTCCTCGCTCAAGGTGCCCTCGGAGGAGGTGCCGGCCCGGGTCGCCACCCTCGTCGAGCGGCTCAAGGTCGCCGAGAAGGAACTCCAGCGCAGCCGGCTCGCCACGGCCCGCGCCGCCGCCGCCGACGCCGCGGCCGGCGCCGAAACCATCGGCCGGGTCCGCGTCGTCGCGCAGCGACTGGCCGGTGAATTCTCCGCCGGCGACCTGCGCGCCCTGGTCGGCGACATCCGCGGCAAACTCGGCTTTGACCCGGCCGTCGTGGCGCTGATCGCCCACGGTGCCGACGGGGCCGTGCCGTTCGTGGTCGCCGTCAATCCCGCCGCCGTCGATCTCGGCCTGTCCGCCAACGACCTGGTCAAGGCCCTCGGTGCGGCCGTCGACGGGCGCGGCGGCGGCAAGGCCGACCAGGCTCAGGGGTCCGGCCGCAATCCCGCCGGCATCGACGCGGCGCTGGCCGCGCTGCGCGCCGAGATCGCCAGAAGCTGACCCGGCAGTGACCGACGCCGCCACGCGCCGCCCCGACCGGCCCGGGCCCGACGACCCGGGCCGCGGCAGGCGCATCGGGGTGGACGTCGGGACGGTTCGCATCGGCGTCGCCGGCTGCGATCCCGACGGCATTCTGGCCACTCCCATCCAGACCCTGCGCCGCGACGGCAAGCACCTCGGCAGGTTGGTGCGACTGGTCGCCGAGCAGCAGGCCGTCGAGGTCATCGTCGGCCTGCCGCGCACCCTGGCCGACCGGGCCGGCTCCTCGGCGCGCGACGCCGTCGAGCTGGCCGATGCGCTGGCCGGGCGCATCGCCCCGGTGCCGGTGCGGCTGGCCGACGAGCGACTGACCACCGTCGGCGCCCACCGGGCCCTGCGCGAGGCGGGGGTGCGTGGCCGCAACCAGCGAGCGGTGGTCGACCAGGTCGCCGCGGTCGCGATTTTGCAGGGCTGGTTGGATCAACGACGCAGCATGCCGGCCGGGCCGGCAACCGAATCGGAGGACAGCGTGGACGGAACCCCGCGTGGCTGACCGGGCCGGCCGCCAGCGCGCCCTGCCGCAGCAGGTGGGACCGCCGCGGGACCGGATGACCCGCACCCGCCGGGCCCGCGCCGTGCGCAACCGGCGCCGCCGCCGCACCATCGGGCTGTTGACCATGGCCATGCTCGGTGCGGTCATCGTCGCCGGGGTAATGCTGGGTGGCCACCTGCTGGGCAACCGCGGCCCGGTGACCGACTACGCCGGCGACGGCGACCACGACCTGCTGTTCGAGGTGCACAAGGGCGACACCACCCGGGTGATCGCCCAGGCGCTGGCCGACCGGGGCGTCATCGCGACGACACCGTCGTTCATGACCGCCGCCGAGGGCAACGAGAACATCCGGATGATCGACCCGGGGTTCTACCTGGTCCGCACCCGCGCGTCGGCGGCGTCGACGGTCGCGGCGCTGACCGACCCCGACAACCGGGTCGGCAAACTCACCGTTCCCGAGGGCCAGCAACTCGACGACGTCACCGATCTGCGCAACAAGAAGACCACCGACGGCATCTTCACTCTGATCCACAAGGCCAGCTGCTACCGCATCGACGGCACCGAGAACTGCGTGTCGGTCGAGGATCTGCGGTCCGCGGCCGGCGCGGCCAGCCCGGAGGAACTGAAAGTGCCCGACTGGGCGGTCAAACCGGTGACCGCGCGCGGCAGCGACTACCGGCGGCTGGAGGGCCTGATCAAGGCCGGCACCTGGCAGTTCAACCCCACCGCGTCCGCGCGGGAGGTGCTGGCCTCACTGGTGGACACCAGCGCCGTGCACTACGCCGAGGACGGACTGCTGGAGGCCGCCAACACCGTCGGCTTGACACCGTATGAGGTGCTGACCGTGGCATCGCTGGTGCAGAAGGAAGCCAATCCCGAGGATTTCGACCGGGTGTCGCGGGTGATCTACAACCGCCTCGATGTCCCGCAGAAACTGCAGTTCGACTCCACGGTCAACTACCTGCTGGACAAGCGTGAGGTGGCGACCACCGACGCCGACCGGGCCCGCAAGACGGCGTGGAACACCTACGCGATGGACGGCCTGCCGGCCACCCCGATCTGCTCGCCCGGCCAACCCGCGCTGACCGCCGCCGAGCACCCCAAGGACGGCGACTGGCTGTACTTCGTCACGGTCAACTCCGACGGGCTGACCCTGTTCACCCGCGACTACCACCAGCACCTGGCCAACATCGAGATCGCCCGGCGCAACGGTGTCCTCGACAGTGTCCGCTGACGCGGGGACGACGGCGCGCAAGGCGGCCGTTCTGGGCAAGCCCATCGCGCACTCCCGGTCCCCGCTGCTGCACCTGGCCGCCTACCGGGCGCTGGGCCTGACCGACTGGACCTACGAGCGCATCGAATGTGACGAGCAGGCGTTGCCCGGGCTGGTCGCCGGCCTCGGCCCCGAATGGGTGGGTCTGTCGGTGACCATGCCGGGCAAGTTCGCCGCCCTGCGCACCGCCGACGTGCGCACCGACCGGGCCGAGCTGCTCGGCTCGGCCAACACCCTGGTGGCCACCGACGGCGGCTGGCTGGCCGACAACACCGACGTCGACGGGGTGGCCGGCGCGCTGGGCTCGGTGCTGGCCGATGGGGAGCGGATCGAGCGCGCCGTCGTGCTCGGCGCCGGCGGTACCGCACCGGCCGCCGTCGCCGGTCTGTCCGCCCTGGGCGCCGCCGCGGTCACCGTCGTCTCCCGCAGCCGCGATCGCGCCGAGAACACCCTGGCGGTGGCCGCGGCGACCGGCCTCACCGCGGACTGGTGCGGGTGGGACGCCGCCGCGGTCGGTGACGCCGTCGCACCGGCGTCCGCGTTGGTGAGCACCGTGCCCGCCGATGTCGCCGCGGACCTGGCCGATGTGCTGGCCGGCGTCCCGGTGCTGCTGGACGCCATCTACCACCCCTGGCCCACACCGCTGGCCGTCGCGGTGACCGCCGCCGGTGGCCGGGTGGTCGGCGGCCTGACCATGCTGCTGCACCAGGCGTTCACCCAGGTGGAACTGTTCACCGGTCGCCCGGCGCCGCGCGCCGAGATGGCCGCCGCCCTGGCCTGTGCATAGCCGATCGGGGTTCGGGCCGACGCGCCCCTAGCCTGCGGTGATGGCGATCCTTTCGGCGGCGGCAGCGGGGGTGTGGCTGATCCTGCTCACGGTCGCCGACCTGCGCACCCACCGGCTGCCGAACGTGCTGACCCTGCCCGGTGCCGGGGTCATCCTCGCCGGTGCCGCACTCGCCGGTGCGCTCGCCCCGGCCGTACTCGGCGCGCTGGCACTGACCGGCCTGTACGGGCTGGCGCACCTGATGGCCCCGGCCCAGCTCGGCGCCGGCGACGTCAAACTCGCCATCGGCCTGGGCGCGCTCAGCGGGCCGTTCGGCGCCGGGACCTGGTTCCTGGCGGCGCTGACCGCCCCGCTGCTGACCGCCGGGTGCGGGCTGGCGCGGCGTCGGCGGCGCCTGGCGCACGGCCCGTCGATGTGTCTAGCCACCGCCGCGGCGGTAGCGCTGGCCTGGGCGGGCCGGTAGCGACGGCCGGCCCGGCCCATTGGCACCGGTCCATTCGTGGTCCGCGGCGGTGCCGTGGGAGAATGACAGCCGTGTTGCGCTGGACTACTGCCGGGGAATCCCATGGCCGCGCGCTGCTGGCCATGGTCGAGGGCATGGTCGCCGGCGTGGCCGTCACGGGCGATGACATCGCCGAACAACTGCGCCGCCGGCGCCTGGGCTACGGCCGGGGCGCCCGGATGAAGTTCGAGCAGGACCAGGTCACCCTGCTCGGCGGGGTCCGGCACGGGCTCACCCTGGGCGGCCCGGTCGCCATCGAGATCGGCAACACCGAGTGGCCCAAGTGGGAATCGGTGATGTCACCCGACCCGGTGCCCGCCACCGAACTCGACGTCGCGCGCAATGCGCCACTGACCCGGCCCCGGCCCGGCCACGCCGACTACGCCGGCATGCTCAAGTACGGCTTCGACGACGCCCGCCCGGTGCTGGAGCGGGCCAGTGCCCGCGAGACCGCGGCCCGGGTGGCCGCCGCAACCCTGGCCCGGCAGTTCCTGCGCCAGTGCCTCGGCGTCGAGGTGCTCTCCCACGTGGTGTCCATCGGCGCCTCCGACCCGTACGTCGGCCCGCCACCGGCCGCCGGTGACCTGACCGCCATCGACGACAGCCCGGTGCGCGCGTTCGACGCGGCCGCCGAGGCGTCGATGATCGCCGAGATCGAGTCCGCCAAGCGCGACGGCGACACCCTCGGCGGCGTCGTCGAGGTGGTGGTCACCGGGCTGCCGATCGGGCTGGGCTCGTTCATCAGCGGCGCCGACCGCTTGGACAGCCAGCTGGCGGCCGCGGTGATGGGCATCCAGGCGATCAAGGGTGTGGAGATCGGCGACGGCTTCGAGACCGCACGCCGGCGCGGCAGCGCGGCGCACGACGAGATGTACCCCGGTCCCGACGGGGTGGTGCGCTCGACGAACCGGGCCGGCGGCCTGGAGGGCGGTATGACCAACGGGCTGCCGCTGCGGGTGCGCGCCGCGATGAAACCGATCTCGACGGTGCCGCGGGCGCTGGCGACGGTCGACATGTCCACCGGCGAGGAAGCCGTGGCCATCCATCAGCGCTCCGACGTGTGCGCGGTGCCCGCCGCCGGGGTGGTCGCCGAGGCGATGGTCGCCCTGGTAGTGGCTCGGGCCGCACTGGAAAAGTTCGGTGGCGACTCGCTGACCGAGACCCGCCGCAACGTCGACGGCTACCTGCGGGCCGTCGCCGAACAGCAGCCGAACCAGGCCCGGGATTCGCGCACCCGGGACGCCGGATAGGGCGGTCGCCATGGCACCCCGCGCGGTCCTGGTGGGCATGCCCGGTTCCGGCAAGTCGACCATCGGGCGGCGACTGGCCAAGGCGATGAAGGTGGAGTTCGTCGACACCGACGCCAAGATCGTCGAGACCACCGGACGCAGCATCGCCGACATCTTCGCCACCGACGGCGAGGCCGGATTCCGCCGGATCGAGGAACAGGTCATCCGCGACGCCCTGGAGAATCAGGACGGCATCGTGTCGCTGGGAGGTGGCGCGATCACCTCGCCGGGAGTGCGCGAGGCGCTGTCCGGGCACACCGTGGTCTTCCTGGAAATCGGTGTGGCCGAAGGGATCCGGCGCACCTCCGGCAACGTCAACCGGCCGCTGCTGGCCGGCGACGACGCCGCCGCCACCTACCGCAAGCTGGCCGCCGCGCGGGTACCCCTGTACCGCAGGGCCGCGACC